>DDUX01000036.1 GCA_002345025.1 Candidatus Accumulibacter iunctus
AATGCCAACGACGGCTACTCCTGGGGCCTCTGGGTCGTTGGTGGACGTCTTCATCGGCTCGGCCCTCGCCTGCGGTGGTTTCTGCATGGCGCTGCTGGTCTATATCTTCAACAAGGGCAATTATCATCCGCTGGTGCGACCCGCCCTGCGCGGCAGCCTGTTCGGATACACCTTCGCCGGTGCGGCGATCACCTTCGACCTCGGTCGCTGGTGGAACTTCTGGCACATCTTCTGGCCCGGCTACTTCAACGTGAACTCGGTGATGTTCGAAGTGGCTGCGTGCATCATGCTCTACATCATCGTCATGTGGATCGAGTTCTCGCCGGTGTTCCTCGAGAGGCTGGGCCTGCGCGACGCGCGCCGGAAGCTCGAGAAATTGCTCTTCTTCTTCATCGCGCTTGGCGTCGTGCTGCCGATGATGCACCAGGCGTCGCTGGGAACCATGCTCGTCGTCATGGGTGACCAGGTCCACCCACTCTGGCAGACGCCGATCCCGCCATTGATCTACCTGCTGTCGGCGATCATGCTCGGCTACGGGGTGATCCTCTTCGAGTCCTGTGTTGCCGCCTCGGCGTACCGGCAACAGATCGAGGTCAGCCTGCTCAATCCGATGGCGAACGTGATGCTCGGCATCATCGCGGTGTTTCTCGTGGTGCGCTTCACCGATGTCGCCGTGCGAGGCGCGCCGCCCGAGGCCCCTTCCACGCCAACCGTATCGCACTGACGTTCTGGGTCGAGAACCTGTGCCTGGTGGCGACCTTCCTGCTGATCGGCACGGTCGAGGCGCGCCGCAATCCGGCCCGGCCTTTCCTCGCCGGAATCACGGTGATGCTGAGCGGCATCCTGCTGCGCCTCAACGGCTTCCTGATCGCTTTCGACACCGGACCGGGGTGGAGCTACTGTCCGTCGGCACCGGAGCTGCTGGTCACCATCGGCATCTTCGCCGCCGAAGTTTTCGGCTACATTTGCAGCACCCGCCGCTTCCCGGTCCTGCCGCGTGAAGAAACGTACGCCCAGCCGGCGCACGGCTGACGCTGTTCTCAGCAGACAACGAGATGTCGCGAAGAGTCACGATTGATCCGGTCACGCGGATCGAAGGCCACCTGCGGGTCGATGTCGAGGTCGATGGCGACAAAGTGAAGAAGGCTTGGGCCTCGGGGCAGATGTGGCGTGGCGCGGAGAACATCCTGATCGGTCGCGACCCGCGCGACGCCTGGGCCATCACCCAGCGCATCTGCGGCGTGTGCACGACGGTGCATGCTCTGGCATCGGTGCGTTCGGTCGAGAATGCCCTGCAACTCGAGCTGCCGGTCAACGCGCAGTACATCCGCAACGTGATCATCCTGGCCCACGCGGTGCATGACCACATCGTCCATTTCTACCATCTCTTGGCTCTCGACTGGGTCGATGTCACGAGCGCGCTGAAGGCCGACCCGGCGAAGGCTGCCAGCCTCGCCGAGAGTCTCTCCTCGTGGTCCGGCAACAGCAAGGCCGAGTTCAGCAAGGTCAAGGAGCGTCTCTCGGGATTCGTCGGCACCGGACCGTTGGGCATCTTCACCAACGGCTACTGGGGACACCCGGCGATGAAGCTGCCCCCGGAGATCAGCCCGATCGCCGTCACCCACTACCTGCAGGCGCTCGAGGTGCAACGCCACGCCAACAAGGTGGTCAGCATCCTCGGCGGCAAGACCCCACACATCGAGAACGTCGTCGTCGGTAGCGTCGCGAATGCACTGGCGGTCCACTCGCAGGCAGTGCTCACCGTCGAGCGACTACTGGCGGTCAAGGACTGGATCGACCGGCTCGCCGACTTCGTCAAGAACGTCTACCTCATCGACGTGGCGGTGGTCGGCGGCTCGTATCCCGAATGGACACAGATCGGCCGCGGGATCGTCGACTACATCTCGGTACCGGACATTCCAGTCGACGGCAGGAACACGGAGTTTGCCCTGGCCGGTGGCCATATCGCCGGCGCTGACCTGGCGAGCTTCAAGCAGATCAAGATGCACGACGATGCGTACTTCAAGGATGGCGTCAGTGAATCGGTCAAGCATTCATGGTACGAAGGTGGCAAGGGTCCGCTGCATCCGTACAAGAGGGAAACACGGCCGCAGTACACCGACTTCAAGGATGACGGAAAGTACTCGTGGCTCAAGTCGCCAGCCTTTTACGACAAGCCGATGCAGGTTGGGCCGCTGCCACGCGCGCTGGCGGTGGTCGCTGCCGGGCACAAGCCGACGATCGAGCATGCAACGCAGAAAGATCAGGAACTACCAGTGCGTCGTGCCGACCACCTGGAACGCTGCACCGCGCAACGAGAAGGACGAGCCTGGCGCCGATGAGGGATCGTTCCGGATTTCCCGGAGACTGAAGCGGGGTTGCGCATGCGGGTGGTCCTACTGGGTGTTGGCAACATTCTCCTGAGCGATGAGGGACTCGGCGTCAGGGCAGTTGAACGGCTGCCGCTGGCCTTCTCGCTGCCACCCGAGGTCGCAGTGATCGACGGCGGCCCCTGCGGCATGGAACTGCTCGAGGATCTCGAGGGGATCGACGCACTGATCATGGTCGACGCGATCCGTTCCGGGGAGCCGGCGGGGACACCGATCCGCTTGACCGGGGAGGCTCTGCCGGTATTCTTCCGCACCAGGCTGTCGCCGCACCAGGTGGGGCTGAGCGACGTCCTCGCCAGCCTCGAGCTGCTCGGCAAATCCCCACGCCACATCAGCATCCTTGGTCTGCAGCCGGAATCCCTCGCCCTGGGGATGGACCTGAGCCGCGCAGTCGAAGACCGCATGCCCACGCTCATCGGCATGGTCGTATCGGAACTCGCGCTGCTCGGGCTGGCTGCGCCACGGACCGGCAGACGAGGAGGCTGAGATGTGTCTCTCAGTGCCGATGCAGGTGGTCGCCCACGACGACACGAACGGCGAGTTCGCCATCGTCGAGCGGCGCGACGACGGTGTCGTGCGCCGCGACCGCGTGAACATGCTGCTGATCGGCCCACAGACGATCGGCACCTGGGTTCTCGTCTCTCTCGGACTGGCAAGGGAGACGGTCGACGACGATCAGCGGGTGCTCATCGAAGACGCGCTCGCGGCAGTTCTGGCTGTCCAGAACGGTACCCATGACGCTGGAAGCCATTTTCTCGACCTCCTGCGCGCCCCTCCGGAGCCCGGGAATCCACGATGATTCGCAAGCGCGCGTTCGAGGCCGCACAGCCGCCGCCGGCCGAGCCGATCCGCGAGAACCCGGCCGGACGGGTCGAGGCGATGTACCTGCATCTATGGGCGCGACGCATGCGCGATCTGCCCTTCGTCAATCCCGCCCTGTCGATTGAGGCGATCGGCTTTCGTCGCTGCTGCTCAGTCAGCGGCTCGATCGCCGGCACCGATACGGGCAGCGCCGCCGGCGACTGGATCGGCGCCGTCATCGCGCCATGGGTGATCGGCCTTCTCCTGCTGCCGGGCGGCGGCAAGCTGTGGTCCGACCGCCGTCCCGGCGAACGCTGCCACGTTGGCTTTCCGATCGGGCCGATCGAGTTCATCGCCGACTACGACCCCGACGCGGAACTGCCCGCGTACCAGTACTGTCCGTTGTTTGCTCCTCCCAGCAGCTTCGCCTCGCAGATCGCGGCGCAGGCGGCAGCGACTGCCGCACTGGATACGTTGCTGACTACCGCCAGCTCGAGCGACCCGAACACCACGCCCGGCACGCCCAAGGCCGGACCGCGAGAGTCGTCCCGGCGCACCTTCCTGCGACGCTTCATCAAGCCCTGAGAGCTTGTGAAGAAATCGTCGCGAGCCGGCCGAGAGGCAAGGCGCGAGCGAGCGACGCGACCCGTCAAGCGGACCGGCGAGGAGTGAGCGACCCGGCAACGCGCAGATCGGGCGCGAGCAGCGCCAGTCGGCGGGCCTGTCAGTCGCTGAGCGAGTCCAGCCAGACATCGAGCCCCTGCGCATTGAGCTCGAGATCGGTGGCGAAGATTTCCAACAGCTGCGCCACAGGCAACACGCAACCAAAACGCTCCGCCTCGGCCAGAAGCAGCTCCTGCAGCCCGGCATGAATCCTCGCCTGACGCTGGCTGCCCGCCGTCTGCGCATCTCGTGCGATGCTGACATGCGCATCGATCAGCTCATGCAGCCGTACGGCCTTCGCCGCCACGTCGCGTACTTGGCTGTAGTGCGTGAGATAGACCACTTGTGGAGCGTGGCTCAACAGCAGATCGATCGATGCGTGCATTGCCAGCGGGTCGAACTGCACCGGCGTCGTCGTCGGGAAGATGAACTGCCGCTCACCCCTGTCGAGTTCGCGATACGAAAGCCCAAAGATGTCGCCGGTGAAGATGCTCGAGCTGCGGCGATCATGGAGGCTGATGTGGTGTCGCGCATGCCCCGGCGTATCGAGGCACAGCAGTTCGCGCCCCGCGAGATCGACCACCAGACCGTTGGTCGCAGGGATGATCCGATCCTTGGCGATCGGTAGTATTTCGCCGTACAGGCTTCTGACTGCAGCCGCGCCGTAGACCGCGGTGACGCCGGCAACCAGCCGCGAAGGGTCGACCATGTGTGCGACGCCGCGCGGATGAACCACAAGCCTGGCGTTCGGCAGTCGGCGCATCAACGCCCCGGCACCGCCCGCGTGATCGAGATGGATGTGCGTCAGGATCAGGTAATCGACCGCACCGGGAAACAGCCCAAGCGCCATCAGCGCCTCGAGCAACGGCGCGACGGAAGCGTTGCTGCCGCTGTCCACGATCGCCACCCGCCCGTTCTCGACGATCAGGTGAATGGCCGCGAGCAGCGAGCGGACGTATCCCGCGTCGACGGCGTGGATATCATGCTCGAAGGAGCTGAGCGCGTTCATGGTGACGGTTTCCTTTTGGCAAGGACGGGATTATAGTTGGCTCCACTGCGGACTGACGATGCCTCCGCCTTCTCCCTTTGCTTGCGCCTTGAGATGACCCACTTCTTTGCTGACGATGGCGAAAAGATCCACGTACAGGTCACGGGTGAAGGCCCGCCGATCATCATGCTGCACGGTTGGACCGCCAGTCATCTCGAGTGGGCACCGTTTCTCGAGCAACTGACGCCGCATCACCGCGTCTATCGCTGGGACGCCCGTGGCCACGGCGGCCACCGCCTGACCCGAGATGCGGTGCCGACGGTGCAGCGAATGGCGCGCGACCTGCACAACCTCGTCGACCACTACCATTTGGACGACTTGGTCGCCGTCGGCCACTCGATGGGCGCCCTCACCCTGTGGCAGTACATCGAGCAGTACGGCTGCCGCCGCCTCGGCAAGGTCTGCTTCCTCGACCAGTCGCCTAAGCTGCTGACCGATGCCGAGTGGCTGAACGGGATTTACGGCGATTTCGACCGAGAGCGCTCAGCCGCGTTCCTCAAGCACCTCGAGAGCGACTTCGCGGAATCGGTTCTCCTGCTCGGCGCCCTGGGGCTCAACGAGCGCGCGCGCGAAAAGTACCACGCCGGGTCGCGCGGGCTGGAGAAGGCGCGTCAATGGCTGAAGGAGCAGGATCCGGCACCGCTGATCGCCTGCTGGGAGAGCCTCACCGAGGCCGACTATCGAGCCACACTGGATCGCATCGACATTCCCGCCCTCCTGGTGTACGGCGGCAACAGCAACTACTATCGAAGCGAAACCGCACACTACGTGAAGAATCGCATCGCCAACGCCGTCCTGCACGTCTATGAGGGTACCGACCACTCGCCCCACCAATGGGAACGTGATCGTTTCGTCCGCGACCTCCGCGAGTTCATCGATTCCCCTTGACCCGGGCAGCAAAACGCATACGGAACTTGGCCAGTTTTGGACTGACGACGAACTGGCAGTAGGGCTGATCGCTGTTGCGACGGAAATACTGCCGGTGATAGTCTTCCGCGGCAAAGAACGTCGGCACTGGCAACAACTCGGTGACAACCGGCGCCGTCCAGGTCCCCGCGTCTTGTAGATCGACGATCAGCGTCCGGGCCGTCTCTTCCTGCTCCGGGCCATGGAAAAAGATCACCGACCGATACTGCGTGCCAACGTCGTTACCCTGCCGATTGCGCGTCGTCGGGTCGTGAATCGCGAAGAAGACTTCAAGGATCTGGCGAAAATCGCATCGGTCCGCGTCGAATGTCACGCGGACGACCTCGGCGTGTCCGGTTCGTCCGCTGCAAACCGCTTCATAGCCCGGATTCTCGGTGACACCACCACAGTAACCGGAAACCACCGACTCAATCCCCTCCATCTGCTCGAAAACTGCCTCCAAGCACCAGAAGCAACCACCACCGAGCGTCGCCACCTCGCTTTTCGTCGTCATCACACTCTCCTCTGACTGGGACCCGGCGGCGCCTGCGCCGGCACGACGCGGCTTGCCATCCATGCTGCCGCGTCGCCACCGCTTGCCGGCCAAACAAAAGCCCTCGCCACGGTGAGTGGGGGGAGAGCGGAAGAGAACCCGTCTGCACACCAGTCACTGACCAAACTCTCATT
>DDUX01000119.1:0-1092 GCA_002345025.1 Candidatus Accumulibacter iunctus
TTTTTCATTGGGACTGAAGCCCCGTTTATGCGTAGGGCACGCTAAAAGTGTCGAACCCGGGTCGCCCGTTGCCCGAAAAATGACCGGGGCAACCACTCGCCGGCTCTTGCCAAACCGTCGATCGAACCCTGACAACCGCCGCTATGGGTTTGATCAGCGAGTTTTCTGACGCCGTATTCCGACGCGCATCCTCTGCGTGCCGTGCTTCGACCGATCCGCTCGAAGCATTCCCCATCTCTCTCTGTAGCCAACCGTTGCTCTGGCTGTGGTACCGGGCGTCTTGAACAACGGATTGAGACGACCCTGCGGGTCGTGTCAATCCTTAGGGGTTAGGTCCTCCGTCGCACCCGACCTAAGGCCAGGATCACAATTCCCGAACCCAAGAGTAGATACGCACCAGGTTCAGGCACAGCCGTAACGACCACGTTGTCGATCGACGGACCGAATCCGTCCGAGCTAACGACGCGGAACAGGAGTGTGGATGTACTGCCCGTAGCGTTGAATCCATAGGTGTAATGCGTGAAGTAGTTCGTGAACGGGGGGGCAAACGCAGGGCTGCCGCCGGTAAATGCCAGATCAATCAACGACCCAACGGATACGCTCGCCGAATTCACAATGTTCCCCGTGAATGCGTCGAACGCGAGGATGTAACTCTGCCCGGGCTGAGTCGAAAAAGCCGTTGAGATCGAAGAAAACTCCCCCGAAGGATTCTCACCCTGCAGGTCTAGAGCGTAACGACCGTCGGTCGTATTGCCGGGTCCGAGGTCCATCCAATGAACTCCGTTCGACCCGACGACGGTCCACCCTGAAATGTTTGGCATGCCCGGAGTAACGAGCATGATGTCAGGCCGTGGGTCGGCGTCGGTGTTGTTGAAATCCCCCAACTCGAAGCTTCCATTCGCGATTAGATTGGCATTTGCTTGGAACGAAAGTGCTGCCATGGCTGCCGCAAGAAGAATCGATGCTCGCATGTGTGAACTCCCTATGAAATGTGGGACGCAATGCGGTAGGCCGTCGGCGCGCGCCCCGAATCGCCGGAACCTAACGTTCGAGTTAAGCCGCCCGCGGAGGCAGGCAGCGTAAGCCTGGGCT
>DDUX01000119.1:1386-6190 GCA_002345025.1 Candidatus Accumulibacter iunctus
GCCCAGGCTTACGCTGCCTGCCGTAGCGGGTCGGCTTGAACGAGGGGTTAGGCATCACCGCTCACCGCCGCGCGGGCCCCAGAAGACCACCCAGGTGGCAAAGTCGTTCGAGAAGCTCTCAAAGCGGTGCGATTGCCCTGCAGGCACGAAGAACGCTGAGCCCGGCGAGAAGCTCATGCGCTCATCTCCGTTCAAGAAGGTTCCCGTCCCCGAGATGACGAAGTACAGCTCATCCTGGCTATGCGGAGACTGTGGGTCCGTTCCGATTGGCGCATACAGCTCAACCGACATGCTGCCGTGGGCAAGCGCCCGGACGAACCTCTCACCGCCGGGCCATTGGGCAGTGATTTCGCCTGGTATGCGCGCCAGAAGTTGCTCTGCGTGGGCGTTCATCGGACGGTCTTAGTGTTCTGCGTGTGCGCGGAAACGAAAGTTTTTTGTGATGCCTAACGCCATGATAACCGGCGACATACTCGGAGCGCCTTTTTGTGCAAAAATGGAGCGCAGCGGAATGCACAAAAGGGCGTGGAGAGTATGGCGTCCGTGTTTATCTACTTGTTATGCGATTACTGCATTTATTCGTCTATATCTTTGGTCAAACGCCTCTTTGCCGCCTTCCATTACTCGGCATATTTCATTCCGTATGGAACGCTCCTGAAGCCCACCCTGCGTCACGATTCTTGTTTGGCCAGACCTAACATCCAGGGCAATGACATTCTCCGCGTCACCATTCACGACGATGTTGGCGTTGTGCGTGACCACCAAAACCTGCCGCTTCTGTTTGATATTTCGCAGTTGGGTTACGATCAAGTCATAGATCAAATGGTTGTCGAGATCGTCTTCTGGCTGATCAAGCACCAGAGGCTCGTCGCCATACGAAAGGATAAAGGCTAGAAGTGCAGCCGTTTTCTGCCCCGGCGATCCTTGCTCTACGGGCTTGAAGCCATCACCATCCTTCAGGCTGTATCTGACGTCTAGGGAGTCATCGGGAAACCAGCACCGGATTCGATCCATTTGCTCGGGAGCCAATCCCTGAATATGGGAGACAAAGCGTCGGTCTTTGGCTACCGCCGCCGCCGTTGTCTCATTCGCATGGATGGCCAGCAGCGATGATTTCAATGCTTCAATTTTTTCTTCCATAGTTTTGGAACAATTCTGCGTCAGTGCGGCCAGCAGGCCCTCATCCCCGCCAACCACGCCGATGTCACGGTCAAAACCGCCATTGCCACGGTCGATTAGGTTACGGAACTCTTCCTCAACCGTGATCTTGTTTCCAAACGGAATGACATTGATCTGGACATATAAATTGCCGACGAGGGTATCCTTGAGAAAGTCCTCGCGAAGCTTGGTTATCTTAGCCCGATGCTCATGGATCTTGACCAAGCACTCTTCAGCGCTCTTCTGATGCTGCGCAAGGGTGTCTCTCTTCTTGTTGAACCCCTTGAGTTTCTCCTCGAGATCTTGCCGCTGCTTAACCAGAACACCATATGCCGAGGGATCGCCCGCACCTGCGGCGCTGAGTTGACCTAGGAGGTCGGTGTATTCCTGGATCGCCGTTGTGATTTCTTTCGATATTTCCAGGCCGGGCCGCGCTTGAGTCCATGCGCTCTTCGCGTCATCAATCTGCTGCGCAATTGAATTCAGCTCACTCTGGAGTTTCTCAAACGTCGCACGGGTGCCCGCTGCAGCATCAATCAGCTCTTTATCGTCCGCATTCCCGACGTCGAAATGCTGAGAATCGAATTCTGGTGGCAACAGGCTTCCCGAAATAGCTCGAACCTGCTCGGCGGAGCCTTCCCAAGTCTTTTCCCAGGAGTCGATGGCCTTGCTCTGGTTCTGTCTGAGCTGGTAAGCCTTAAGGACGTCCGCATGGCCTGCCTTTTCAAAAACCTCGAGCTTGCGTTTGACGTCCTCAAGCTGACCTTTGATTACCGATTCTTCCTGAAGTCCGGCCTGAACTTCACGCTCCTGGGCGCGAATCGAGAGATATTTTGAAACCAGTTCATCCCACTCAAGTTGCCAATCACGATGATTGACCGCCGGGGCATCATCAACAACCTGCAATAATGCCTGGGGATGCTTCGCCAGCTCGAAAATCTGCTTCTGGCTGTAAATCCTGACGGGAAATCGTTGTGCTATATCTCCCTCGGACGCGCTCCAGGTTCCGGGAGCGGTCTCTTCCTCTATGGCGTGTCTGTCGTCGGCGTTAGACCAGATAATTCGAAAGCGGCCACCGTCTTTTTGAAACCCGATGGTGACTTTCGAGGACTCCTTTAACAGCCCGTCATCCTGACGGTTGCTCGACGTCTGACTGTACTTGGTGAATTCCTTTTCAAGGCTCTTGGGTATTTCTCCTTTCCGTTTGAGAGCAATCCGCAGGAACTCCAACGAAGTCGATTTCCCGGTACCTCGTCCGCCAATGATGGTGTTGAGCCATGGATTCAGTTGGCAGGAAAACGATTGCCCTCTGCCGAGGTACTTCGCATCATCAACCACGATGCTTTCGATGGCGAGTTGTCCGTGCGTATTGGGGTCACCGTTGAAGCGGTCCGACCGCTTCAGTGAGAGAGTTCCATCAATGAGCGCCAGCCGCAATCCGTCATAGGATGGCTCCGACATTTTTACCCAGGTGAAATGGCTCCCAGGGTAACGTTGACCGCCGGTACCGGACGGATGATGGGAATCGGTTCCAAGAACCTCCGCCCAATTCAATTTCTTGCCGATGTACAGCGGCGGTTTTGCCTGAGCAAGATCCGTGACCTCCATGGCAAATACACACTTGTTGTCGAGTACCTGCTCCAGTGTGTTGCCGGAAAAAACCGTAAAAAGTCCGTTGGCCTGATCGACATGGGCAGGTATCGCAAGGCCGCCTGACCTTGCAATTTCGTCAATTACCTCCACTGCGGAGCATTCAGAACATCCGTCGCTCTTTCCCTTGGTGGCGCGATACCTCACAGCACCGAGCAGAGAATCGATATCCGAGGTGGTCTTGCCAGTGCCGAAAATGGCTAAGATGTGGATATTCCCCTGAACGGTAATCTCAACGCCGGGGAAGAGGTAAAGAGGTCGATAGTCCGGATGACCTTCGGATGCCAATTCCTGGAGTGCCTGCTTGAGTGGGTCAATCCAGGCACCCGAATTGTGGTCCGTTACCGCGACGCAATCGATGCCTTGCTGCATGTAGTTGAGCAGCCAATCCTTATGGGAGATCTGCTTATGCTGGGCCTGGCCAGGGCCTTTTCCATAATCATCCGATGCCGGAGTGTGATTGTGGAAGTCGAATTTCCACCACCGTGAGCCAATCCAGTTCATTTATACCGTTCCTGTTCTTTTCGCATAACGTCGTGGCTGAGCGGCGGGCGTAGGCCGTAGGCCGAAGCGCACTGGCAAGCAACGCTTGCCAGCCGTCCGCTCGAGCCACCGGTTAGAGCCGCATGGTCTACTCATGCATGCGCCCTTGAACGATTGCTTCAAGTTCCTTCAGCATTCCCTCGCCCTCTCTTCTGAGGCGATCAACAGCCGTGTTTGGCTCTCGGTGTGGTTTGATCTGCTCGAGAACTTCTCGATCGACTAGCGCGCTCCAGACGAGGGAGTCAAGGAGTACAAACCGGTCCTTAACCTCCGACTTGAGGAAGATGCCATTCCTCGACAAATACCGGTGACACTCCCGTGAAGCAGTCTTTGCGTCTGAGAGGTCGTGCCAAAAGATATGCTGCTGGTAGTAGGCATTCCTCGTCTTGGATTCTCGTAGCTCCTGTTTTTCCCACTCCTGAAGTCGACAGGTTCCTAAGAACTCAGCAAAGTGTGCGTCGCTCATCTTCTCGAGATCAGGATAGGACTGCAACAGAGATACGGTTGCGCTCGCTTTCCAGAAGGCATCGTTGAGTCTTCCCCATGCCTCTGGGAGTACTTCGTACTCCTTTTCGTTGAGTTTCTTCGCGCGGTCGAACAGGAAGTTGATTCGGAACTTGACCTCCTCCATTTCCTTGGCCTGCAAATGCTTGAACGCTTCGAGCTTCTCGGCGAATCGGCTGTCGAGCCATTTCAATGCAAGAATTCGAAACACCGCGTAGGCAATTGCAACCGCGCCACCGCCGTATACGACAAGCTGCCCCAAGTATCGGAAGAGTATCTCAATGGTCAGCATGGGTCGCGGCTCTAACGTGAAGTAGCAATCCTACTTGACGCAGAGCTTTGCGTCACTATACTGTACGCATGCACAGCAATCGCGAAATCTCCCGACAGAACAGTGAGGTACGCCATGGGCCCGTCCACTAAAAGCTCCGGCAATTGCGTCAATGCCCCGCCCGCTGCGCCGCCGCGCCGGTTGCTCGATCAGCTCGCCGACCGCATCAGGTTCAAGCACTATAGCATGCGCACCGAGCAGGCCTACTGCGACTGGGTGCGGCGCTTCATCCTCTTCCACAACAAGCGACATCCGCGTGAAATGGGCGCGCGGGAAGGCGAATCCTTCCTCACCCACCTTGCCGTCACGGGGCGCGTTGCGGCGTCGACGCAGAACCAGGCGAAGAGTGCGCTGCTCTTCCTGTACAAGGAGGTGCTCGGCAGCGAGCTTCCCTGGCTCGACGAGGTCGAGTCGGCGAAAGCTTCCAGGCGCTTGCCGGTCGTCCTCACGCCGGAAGAAGTGCAGCGCTTGCTGGTGCTGAGCGAGGGAACCACGGGCCTGATCCTGCGGCTGCTCTACGGCACCGGCATGCGCATCATGGAATGTCTCCGCCTGCGCGTGAAGGACATCGACTTCGCGCGTGGCGAGATCCTGGTTCGCGAGGGCAAAGGCGCCAAG
>DDUX01000119.1:6508-9910 GCA_002345025.1 Candidatus Accumulibacter iunctus
GCGCGTCAAGGCGCTGCACGAGGCGGACCTTGCCGAGGGCTTCGGAGAGGTCTTTCTGCCGTTTGCGCTGGCACGCAAGTATCCCCATGCGGCGCGCGAATGGGCCTGGCAGTATGTCTTCGTTGCCGCCAAGCGATCGCGCGACCCACGCTCGGGAGCGATTCGTCGGCACCACGTCGAAGCGCAGAGCATCCAGCGCGCGATGCGCGCGGCTCTGCGCCAAGCGGGGATCAGCAAGCCGGCCACACCGCACACCCTGCGCCATTCGTTCGCGACCTCGCTCCTGGAAAGCGGCCGTGACATCCGCACCGTGCAGGAGCTGTTGGGGCATGCGGATGTGTCGACGACGATGATCTACACGCATGTGCTCAATCGCGGCGGGCTCGGTGTGCGCAGCCCGCTCGACGACCTGCACTGATCTCCTGGCCGCATCGAGGCACCCGCGACGCCCGGGCGGGCGCCATTGCGTTGCGTGATCAACACTTGGCGGCGGCCGGCGACGTTCGCTTCAGCCGGCCCTGGCGCGCCCCGCAGCCGTCGATGCCGCCATCGCCGCCGCCACCCGGCGCGTCGACGGCCGCGGGGTAGCCAGCCGCGCACCCGCGTCCGCAGAGTTGCTCGCGACGGTCATGAGTGATGAGGCTCGTGACCGTCGCCGTCATCCCCGGCCCTTCTCCCGCGCGTCCCCTGCCAGCCCTCGGCCGACCGGCTCCAGGATCGGGCTCGCACGCTCCTCGCTCCACCTCGCACGCCCCTGGCTTCACCTCGCACGTCCCTCGCTCCACCTCGCACGCCGCTCGCTTCATCACGCACGCCCCTGACTTCATCTCGCTCAGGGCCGAAGGATGCGTGCTCGAGGGTGCCGCCAAGCATTGACCCAGGCAAGGTATAGCTCACTTCGGCTCTTCCTCGGGCAGCGGGCCGTCGTGGGGAAGCTTGTCGAGCATTGGTTGCCAGCGGATGACGATTCCGGGGAAGATTGTCGGGACGCGTTCGCCGGCCATAGCGGTGATTTCCGGGCGGCCGTAGTGGCCGTCTTGCAGCGTGTAAACCGTGATGACGTGGTCAACCGGGTGAACGAGCCAATATTCACGGACTCCTGCGCGTTCGTAGATGGCGCGCTTGGTGAGGTGATCGTGGCGGGCCGTGGCGGCGGAAAGGACTTCGATGATCCAGTCGGGGGCGCCGCGCACGTTGCGTTCAGTGATCTTCTTGGCGTCGCAGACGACCAGGATATCCGGCTGAACGACGGTGGTGAAGTGATCGTCCGCTTCCTCCGAGGTCGGAAGCAGAACATCGACCGGAGCGATCAGGGCGCGGCATGAGGTGCCTTCGAGCGCGTGGTCGATCTGCTTGCCGATGTTCAATACCAGCGTCTGGTGGCTGATCGTCAGTGCGGGCGACGTGGCATGCGACTCGCCATCGATCAGCTCCGAACGTTCGTCATCCGGCCATTTCAGGTAATCGGCATAGGTGAAACGGCGATCCGAGGCTTTCGGCGGGGCCATGTTGCGAACTCCGGTGGGGCCAGACGATGCATGGTGCCTTGGGACTTGCCCCTCGATCAATGCCTGAGCCTGTGCGCCTTGCCATGGGGTGTGTTCCGTTTTTGGGAGCGGGACGCCTGGCGGCTTTCCTGTCGCGCTGTCGTGGACGACGCCCGATCGTCTGACGATCTGGCTGGCGGTGTTCGACGGCGAGGATGGTGCGCCACCGGTCGGGGCTGCCGGATGGCAGAGACTGTCAGCGGATCGGCGTTGCCGCTACCCGGCGTGACCCACAGCGAAACGTCCATCATCTCGCATGCGCGGCGCCGGAACGATCTGCCGAGGCGGGACCCTTGCAGGCGGTTCCATGCGGCGTCGATCTCCGTACCGCCCGCCAGGGTTCTGCCAGGACGCTGGGCAGGAGCAAGGGGCCAGAGGTTGCCGGCGCGAAAGGTATCGGGCAGACGCCGCCGTGTTCAACGTCGATCCGTTCGGCGCATCGCCCTCGACGGAAGAAATCGCCGATCCCGGAATCGGAACGTACGCTGCGGCAAGTTTCCCCAACGTAGTGTACATTAGCGCCCCGTGACGACCCTCAATCAACATCCCTGGTTTCGACTTGCCAAGAAGACGTTCTGGCTGATCGGCGTCGGGCTGGTGCTCGTCTGGTCGCTATGGCTCCTCTACTCGAAGCTGCGCGGCGAAGTGGCTGGCGACCCGGTCGCCAGGGAATTGCTGGCCTCTGGCGGTTTTTGGTTCAGCCTCAAGGTCATTGCCCAATCGATCGGCCAGAGCATCGGGGCCGTGCCGTCCTCCGGCTATGCGCTGGCAGCCTTCTCGGCTCTGATGGCCTATGTCGCACTGGCTTGGTATGACCGCATCGCGCTGATCCACCTGGGTCGCGAAAAAGAGATTTCCTGGCCCTTCATCGCCTCGTGTTCCTTCGTCACCTATGCGTTGGGGCACAACCTGGGGGCATCGGTCTTGTCCGGTGGCCTCGTTCGTCTTCGTGCCTATGGGGCATGTGGGCTGAGCGCCGCCGAGGTGGCCATCCTCGTCGCGCTCTGTTCCTTCACTTTCGCCTATGGCACGATCATTTTGACGGGCTTGGTGTTCGTCGTCCAACCGGAGCTCGTCCAACCGCTGGCCGAAATGATTCCCCGGCTCGATTTGCCTCCTTTACTGGTGCAGGTCATTGGCGCGCTGATGCTCGGCCTCTGCGCCTTGTACGTACTTGGCTCCTGGCGCCATTTCAAGCCGGTGCATTACCGCTCCGTGCATATCGTTTACCCGCGGCTGCCCGTCGTTTCTTGCCAACTGCTCGTTGCGCCGCTGGAACTGGTTGCCGCCGCCGGCATCATCTATTCGGTTTTGCCCGACGCGGGCAATCCCGGCTTCATGACCGTTCTCGGTGCCTTCCTGCTCTCTTTCTCGGCTGGCCTGCTGTCACAGACTCCCGGTGGCATAGGTGTCATGGAGGCGGTCTTCCTTGCCGTGATGCCCACCGTTGCGCCATCCGACGTGATCGCGGCGTTGCTGGTCTGGCGCTTGATGTACCTGTTGATCCCGCTGGCGATCTCGCTTCCGCTCATTGTCGCCTTCGAGCGAAGGCAATTGCGTCGGGCGGCGTCGTAAGACGAAAAAGGACAGCCCGTCGCAGCTCGGGATGCAGGCGCCGCCGTGGCGTCAGCCGCGGCGGCGGCCGTAGATCCGCGTCAGTTCGGCCAGCCGCCGGGCGTGCCCGTCCTGCACCTGCTGCCAGGTGAAGCGCCACTCCCAGGAGCCTTCGCTCTGGCTCGGTTCATTCATGCGGTGTGCCGAGTCGAGGCCGAGGACGTCCTGCATCGGGATGACGCAGAGCGTCGCCACCGAAGCGCAGGCGAGGCGGATCAGTTGCCAGTGCATCTCGCTGTCG
>DDUX01000119.1:10224-30311 GCA_002345025.1 Candidatus Accumulibacter iunctus
AGCGACTCCCACCAGCCGCGCGTCGTGTCGTTGTCGTGCGTGCCGGTGTAGACGACGGTATCGACTTCGTAGTTGTGCGGCAGGTAGGGGTTGCGCGCATCGCCGTCGAAGGCGAACTGCAGGATGCGCATTCCCGGCAGACCGATCGCCTGCCGCAGGGCATTCACTTCCGGCGTGATGATCCCGAGGTCCTCGGCAATGATCGGCAGGCGCCCCTGGCTGTCAGCCAGTTCGCGGCGCATGGCGGCGAAGACCGCTTCGCCCGGTCCGGGCCGCCACTGGCCGTCGATGGCCGTCTCGGCAGTGGCGGGAATCTCCCAGAACGACTCGAAGCCGCGGAAGTGATCGATGCGAACGACATCGCAGAGGCTCATCGTCTGGCGCATGCGGGCGACCCACCAGCGGTAGCCTTCGGCGGCATGTGCCGACCAGCGGTAGAGCGGGTTGCCCCAGCGCTGGCCGGTGGCGCTGAAATAGTCGGGCGGCACGCCGGCGACGACGCGCGGACGGCCCTGCAGGTCGAGGTCGAACAGCCCTGGATTGGCCCAGACGTCGGCGCTGTGCGCGGCGACGAAGATCGGCAGGTCACCGACGATCTCGATGCGGTGCGAATTGGCATAGCGCTTCACCGCCGCCCATTGTTCGGCGAAGCGCCACTGGCAGAACTTCCAGAAGGCGATCTCGTCGGCATGTTCGGCCTGCGCCGCGCGCAGTGCGGCGGGCTGCCGGCCGGCCAGCGTCGACGGCCAGTCCTGCCACATCCTGCCGTCGCCACCATGCGCCCGGTCGAGGGCCATGAACAGCGCGTAATCGTCGAGCCAGGCGCTGGCAGTGGTGCAGAAGCGGGCGAACGCCGCGCTCTGGGCGGTGTCGTGCTGGGCGAGAAAACACTTGGCCGCCTGCCGCAGTCGGGGCAGGCGATAGCGCCTGGCGGCGTCGTAATCGACCCGGCCGGTGGGGAACGCCGGCAGCGGCCGCAGGTCGGCCTCGCTCAGCCAGCCGGCGTCGTGCAGTTGGCCGAGGTCGATCAGCAGTTCGTTGCCGGCAAAGGCCGATGGGCTGATGTAGGGCGAGTTGCCGGGACCGACGCTGCCCAGCGGCAGCACCTGCCAGAGCGACTGGCCGGCGCTGCGCAGCCAGTCGACGAAGTGGTATGCGGCCAGGCCGAGATCGCCGCAACCGTGCGCGCCGGGCAGCGATGTCGGATGCAGGAGAACGCCGTTGCGGCGGGGAAGCTGAGTCATGCCGGTCCTTTAATGTGAAAGTCGCCTCAGCGACTCGCGGATCTCCCTTCTCCCGTGCGCGGGAGAAGGGCCGGGGATGAGGGAAGCGGTCATGACTTTCAGCATCTGGGTTGTGTCGCAAGTCATGACCGTTGCCTGGGATGGGTGGTGCCCGCGGGCGGGGCGTCGAGGGGCGTAATGCTACCCTGCAAACGCCGGCGCGGCCACCCCGCCGCGCGTCGGCGCGTCGTTCTGCCAGCGGGTTGATGGTCGCCGGAGTGGCGCGCCTGGCGCCCTGGCAGCGCCGCCTTGCGCGACTCAGCCGGCGACCGGCTGCCGGGTGGCGAGCCAGGCGACGAGTTCGGCCTCCGGCATTGGTCGTGCGAAGTGGTAACCCTGCGCTTCGTGGCAGCCGAGCAAGCTGGCGGCGGTGGCGACCGACTGGTGCTCGACGCCTTCGGCAACGACGCGCAGACCGAGTTCGCGACCAAGGGCGATGATCGTTCGCGGAATGCGCGCTGCACGATCGCCATGCTGCAGCGCGTCGACCAGGCTGCGATCGATCTTGAGACGATCGGCCGGCAATCGTTCGAGGTAGGCGAGCGAGGAGTAGCCGGTGCCGAAATCGTCGATGGCAACAGTGGTGCCGCCGGCGCGCAACGTGGCCAGCGACTGGATCGACGTCTCGCCGGTACCGACAGCCAGCGACTCGGTGATCTCGATCTCGAGTGCGTTCGCCGGGATGCCCGCTTCGCTGAGCGTGCGCAGCACGCCGTCGGCAAAATCAGGGCGGCGCAGTTCCATCGCCGACACGTTCACCGCCATTCGCAGTTCGGGAGCAGCGGCTGCACGCAGGCGATGCAGCGCCTGCATCGCCTCGCGCAGGAGCCAGCGGCCGAGGTCGATGATCAGCCCCGATTGTTCGGCGATCGGGATGAACGTCGCCGGCGGGATCATCGTGCCATCCGCCAGGCGCCAGCGCAGCAGCGCCTCGACGCCGACGACCCGGTTGCTGCCAAGGTCGATCTGTGGCTGGTAAACGAGGAAAAGCCGTTCGCCTTCGAAGGCGCGGCGCAGGTCGTCGAGCAGACGCGCCCGCGAGCGAACCTCGCTGGCAAGGTCGGCGGTGTAGGTGACGATCTGTGCCAGTCCGCTCGCCTTTGCTCGTTTGAGTGCCAGGTAGGCGTCGGCGAGATACTCTGCGCCAGGGCGAAAGCCGCCGTTCAGGTACACGACTCCGGCCGACACCGACAGCGGCTGCTGGATGCCCATCAAGGCGAACGGGCCGGCGAAGCAGTTGCCAATGGACTCCGGGTTGAGCTCCGCGCGCTGGCCGACGATGGCGAAGGCATCGCCGGCGAGACGTGCCACCAGGGCCGGGTGCACGAAGCGCTCGCGCAGGCGGGCGGCAGTCGCCTTCAGCACCAGGTCGCCGTAGTGTTGCCCGAGGATGTCATTGATGGTGGCGAACTGGTCGACGTCGACAATTGCCAGGACGCCGTCGCCGTACGGTGCCACCTGCGCCCGACGATTGAGTTCGACGATCAGGGCATTTCGGTTCGGCATCCCCAGCTGGCGGTCGACGAAGGCGTCACGCCTGAGTTCGGCGACCAGGTCGACGTTCTTGGCGCAGAGCGCAATGTTGCTGCAGAAGACCTCGAGCAGTTTCTGGTCGATCGGTGGGATCGGCTGTGCCGATGCGATGTAGGCGGCGAAACCTTCGTCATCCGCCTTGGCAAAGAACAGCGTCGCACTGAGGCGGTCGACGTGGCTGGCGCGGCTGGTGAGCGCCTCGCGCAGTGCGAACGCGATGCGCTTGTCGTCGATCTCGCTCAGGCGATGGTGGATGAGCGGGGCAAACTGCCCGGCAGCAGCGATCACCTGATACTCGCAGCCATCCGTCGTCTGGCCCGGCTTCTCTGCGCACGCACAGACGAGACCGTCGGCAGACACGCCAACGAGCGCCGCAATCTGCGTGATCAGACCTTCGGCAAAAGCCCGCACGCCTGGTTTGGCGTTGAGCTGGTTGCTCGCCGTGACGATCATTTCCAGTCCGCGCCGGTGGGCGTCCAGTCGCTGCAACTGGTCGTAGGAGCGGATGGCCATGGTCAGGCTGGCGAAAAGCCTGCTTTCGCTCAACTCGGCCTTGGTCTTGTAGTCGTTGATATCGTAGCGCGAGATGGTCTCGGTTTCGGGGGCGTGACCCGGCTGCCCCGTGCGCAGGATGATGCGCGTATTGGCGAGCGACTGGTCGCTGCGGATGGCGTCGACGAGTTGCAGCCCGGCGTCATCGCTCTCCATGACGACATCGAGCAGGATGACCGCGATATCGGGCTGCTGACGCAGCACGACCAGGGCCTCGGCGCCGGATCGTGCGTGCAGCAGGGCCAGCGGCCGGCCGAGGATGCTCATCGTTCCCAGGGCGAAGCGCGTCACTTCGTGCACGCCATCGTCATCGTCGGCTACGAGAACGAGCCAGGGTCGCGCCTCGTCGGGCTCTTCGACAGGCTGTCGTTCATCGTCGATGAACACCATGTCGTCGCTGTCAGACATCTTCCATCCCGTTTTCTGCTGCGGATGGTCGCGCCTGCCGCGGCCCGAAACAGGCCCCATCCGTTGTGAGCTGGCTCCGCCCGTGCAGAACCCACGTCGAAGTATAGGACAAAAGCGCTCTCCTGCTGCCTTGCTGGCGGGAAAATCACGGCTCGCGCCACGCGGACCCGGACGGGCTCGCCAGCCGCCGGCGCCGGCGACGCCGCGGCATCGGCGCTGCCGGTTATCATCGCGCCCATGAGCGATACTCCAGCGAGCCTGACGGGCGTGCGGCCGTTCCGGCCACGATGCCTGTCGATCGACCTCGAGGTCGGGCTGCGCACCGGGCGCATCCGGCAGTTGGCAGCGGTGCGTGGCGACAGCGGCGAGCAGTTGCGCGGCAGCGGCGGCGACCTTGCTGCGGCGCTCGCCCGTCTCGATTCGCTGGCCGACGGTTGCCGCTTCGTTCTCGGGCACAATCTGCTCGCCTTCGATCGCCCCCATCTCGCCGCCGCCGCGCCGCGACTGCGACTGCTCGAGCTGCCGGTCATCGATACCCTGTGGCTGAATCCGCTGGCTTTCCCGCGCCACCCGTACCATCACCTGGTCAAACACTACCAGGACGGCGGGTTGCGGCGCGTACAGCTCAACGACCCTCTGCTCGACGCGCAGCTGACCCTGGATTTGCTCCATGATCAGGTCGTCGCGCTGCAGCAGCGGCAGCGCGAGGAGGCGGATCTGCTGCTCGCCTGGCACTGGCTGACGACGCGTGATCGACGCCTTGCCGGCGTCGACAGCCTGTTCGTCATGCTGCGCCGCCGCCGCTGTCCGCACGACGCCGAGGCGGCGCAGGCGATCGCCCGCGTGCTGCACGACCGCGGCTGTCCGCAGCATGCGTCGCAGGTCGTGGACGAGGCGGCGACGAGCGGCTGGTCGCTCGCCTACGCGCTTGCCTGGCTGTCCGTGGCGGGTGGCAACTCGGTGCTGCCGCCGTGGGTCCGGCACCAGTTTCCGGCCGCCGGCAGGCTCATCCGGCAGCTGCGTGACCAGTCGTGTGGGCAGCCGGCGTGCCGCTGGTGCAGCGAACACCACGATGCGTGCAGGGAACTGCGGCGCTGGTTCGGCTTTCCGGGCTTTCGCGCGCAGCCGGCCGCTGCCGATGGACGGCCGTTGCAGCAGGGCATCGTCGAGGCGGCGCTGCGTGGCGAGCACCTGCTCGCCATCCTGCCGACCGGGACCGGCAAGTCGCTCTGCTACCAGATCCCGGCGCTGTCGCGCTTCATGAAGACTGGTGCGCTGACCGTCGTCATCTCGCCGCTGGTCGCGCTGATGGCCGATCAGGTGGCAGGTCTGCGCAGCCGCGGCATCGATTCCGCCGTCGCCATCAACGGCCTGCTGTCGCTGCCCGAGCGGGCCGACGCGCTCGACCGCGTGCGTCTCGGCGATGTCGGCATCGTCATCGTCTCGCCCGAACAATTGCGCAACCCGATGCTGCGCAAGGTGCTCGCACAACGCGAGATCGGCGCCTGGGTTCTCGACGAGGCGCACTGCCTGTCGAAGTGGGGCCACGATTTCCGACCCGACTATCGCTACGTTGCGCGCTTCATCCGCGAGAAGGCCGGCGATGACGCGGTACCACCGGTGATGTGCCTGACGGCGACCGCCAAACCGGACGTGATTGCCGACATCGTCGGCCACTTCGCCGCCAGGGTCGGCATCGAGCTGCGCTGCTTCGACGGCGGCGCCAGCCGCAGCAACCTCGACTTCGCGGTATTGCCGACGACACCGGCCGAGAAGCTGGCGCACATCCACGAACTGCTGGCTGCCGAGCTGCCGCGCGACGATCCGGGCGGTGCCATCGTCTACTGCGCGACGCGCGGCAACAGCGAGGAAGTGGCGGCGTTCCTGCGGCAGAAGGGGATGGCGGCGGCGCATTTCCATGCCAGGCTGCCGCCCGAGAGCCGGAAGAATGTCCAGGAGTCGTTCCTTCGCGGCGAGCTGCGGGTGATCGCTGCGACCAACGCCTTCGGCATGGGAATCGACAAGCCGGACGTGCGGCTGGTCGTGCACGCCGACATTCCCGGATCGCTCGAGAACTACCTGCAGGAGGCGGGCCGCGCCGGCCGCGACCAGCAGGCGGCGCGCTGCGTGCTCCTGTACACCACCGATGATGTCGAGCGTCAGTTCGGCATGTCGGCGCGCTCGCGCCTCAGCCGCCGCGAGATTCAGTCGATCCTGCGCGCGTTGCGCCAGCTCGACCGCCGCCGGCGCAAGGACGGCGAGGTGATCGCCACCGCCGGCGAGATTCTCGCCGAGGACGAGGAGGCGGCGTTCGAACGTGACGCGGCCACCGACGACACGCGCGTCCGTACCGCCGTCTGCTGGCTCGAGGAAGCGCACCTGCTGACGCGCGAGGAGAATCAGGTGCAGGTTTTCCCGTCGTCACTGCGCGTCGCCTCGCTCGACCAGGCGCGGCAGTGGCTGACGCGCGCTGCGCTGCAGCCGGCGTATCAAGGGCAGTTGCTGGCGCTGGTCGAGGCGCTGATCGGCGCGGCGCCGGACGAGGGCCTGTCGACCGACGAGCTGATGACGGTCAGCGGGCTCGGCTCGGAGAAGCTGCGCGCGGCCCTGCACGACCTCGAGCGGCTGGGTATCGCCAGCAACGACACAGCGCTGACCGCCTACCTGCAGGTTGCTGTGGACAACCCGTCGGCGCAGCGCCTGGCCAGTGCGGCCGGGCTCGAGCAGGCACTGATCGATCTGCTGCGCGAACAGGCGCCCGACCTGGTGCGCGGCGAGTCGTCGCTGCTGCATCTGCGGCGATTGAGCCAGCGTCTGCAGGACGACGGTCACCGGCAGGCGCTGCCGGCACGGCTGCGGCAACTGCTGAGCAGTCTGGCCGCCGACGGCCGCGGCGACGAGGGTGGTGTCGGCAGCCTGGCGCTGCGGCGGCTGGACGCCGAGACGGTGGCGATCGTCCTGCAGCGCGACTGGTCGGCGCTGGCGCGGACGGCCGAACTGCGTCGCGCCGCCGCCGCACACCTCCTCGACCATCTGCTGGCCTGTCTGCCGCCGGCAGCGCGTGGCGCCGATGTGCTCGCGGAGACGACGCTCGGCAGGTTGCTGGCCGCGGTCGAGGGCGATCTGCTGCTCAAGTCGGAGGTCAGGGATTGCGCGCGCCTGCTCGACCGGGCGCTGCTCTGGTTGCACGAACAGGAGGTGATCCGCCTCAACAAGGGGCTGGCGGTGTTCCGGCCGGCAATGACCATCCGGCTCGACGCCGACTGGAAGCGCCAGTTCCGGCAGCCGGACTTCGCGCCACTGCAACAGCATTACGACGAGCAGGTGCTGCAGATCCACGTCATGGCCGAGTACGTGCAGCGTGGTCTGCAGGCGATGGCCGACGCGCTGCAGCTGACGCTCGACTACTTCCGTCTGCCGCGTGCCGACTTCATGCAGCGTTGGCTGCCGGAGCGCGAGCACGAGGTGGCGCGGCAGACGACGCCGCAGTCGTGGCGCGAGATCGTCGAGTCGCTGGCCAACCCGGTGCAGCAGGCGATCGTCGCCGACGACCGCGAGACCGGCAATGCGCTCGTTCTCGCCGGTCCCGGTTCGGGCAAGACGCGCGTCCTCGTCCACCGCATCGCCTATCTTCTGCGGGTGCGCCGCGAGAACCCGCGCGGCATTCTGGCGCTGGCCTACAACCGCCACGCCGCGGCGCAGATCCGCCAGCGTCTGGCGGATCTGGTCGGCGACGACGGGCGGGCGGTCAACGTCCTGACCTGTGACGCCCTGGCGATGCGGCTGGTTGGCGCCAGCTTCGCCGGCCGCGAGCGGCTGCTCGCCGACGGCGGTCTCGAGGCCGCGTTGCAGGCCGTGCGCGAGCAGGCGGTGGCGCTGCTGCGCGGCGACGAACTGCCCCCCGAGGACGCCGACGAACAGCGCGAGCGACTTCTGCGCGGCCTGCGCTGGATCCTGGTGGACGAATACCAGGACATCGGACCACAGCAGTACGCGCTGATCGGCGCCCTGGCGGGGCGCAACCAGGCAGCGGCGGATGCGCGCCTGAACCTTTTTGCGGTCGGTGACGACGATCAGAACATCTACGCCTTCAGCGGTGCCTCGGTCGAGTTCATCCGCCGCTTCGAAGCCGACTATTCGGCGCGCGCCGTGCATCTGCTCGACAACTACCGCTCGACGGCGCACCTGATCGACATCGCCAACCGGCTGATCGCGCCGGCGGCGCAGCGCATGAAGGCCGGGCAGCCGATCCGTATCGATCCGGCGCGCCGCCGGCTGCCGCCGGGCGGCGACTGGCAACGGATCGACGCCGTCGCGCAGGGTCGCGTCCAGATGCTGCCCGCCGGCGGCGATGCCCGCACGCAGGCGCTGGCGGTGGTCGGCGAACTGCAGCGCCTGGCCGGCCTGACGGCCTCCTGGGACTGGGCGCGTTGCGCGGTGATCGCGCGCGAGTGGCAGTGGCTGGAAGCGGTCCGCAGTTGCTGCGAGCTGCAGCGCGTACCGGTGCAGATGGCACGCGAGGAGGGCCTGCGCTTCTGGCGGCAGCGGGAAACGCAGCAATTGCTCGACTGGCTGCACGACGACGCCGGCGCCCTCGTCAGCGGGCGCGCGATCGCCGCCTGGATCGCCCGGCAGGCGGCGGCAGCGGCTTGGGCGATGCTCGACGAAGCGGCTGCCGAATACCGTGGCGAAACCGGTGATGCCGAGCTGCCGCGGCAGCACTTCGTCGAATGGCTGGTCGACTGGGGCCGCGAGGCACGGCGTCGGCAGAGCGGTCTGCTGTTGCTCACCGCACACCGGGCGAAGGGCCTCGAGTTCGACCATGTCGCGGTCCTCGACGGGGGCTGGGGGTCAGTTGGCAGGCAGGCAGGCGACCCGGACGCCGAGCGGCGCCTCTACTACGTGGCGATGACCCGCGCCCGGCAGACCCTGCTGCTGGCGCGGCTCGAGCGCCACACCGGCCTGCTCGACGAGCTGCCCGAGTCCACCGCGCTGCTGCGGCGCCCGCCGGTTGCGCTGCCGACGCCGCCGGCCGAGCTGTCGTGGCAGTACCAGCAGCTCCACCCGGGCGAGGTGGACATCGGCCTTGCCGGTCGCCACACGGGGTGCCACCCGATCCAGCGGGCGATCGCCGCGCTGCAGCCGGGCGACCCGCTGCGACTGCAGCACGATGGCCGGCGCTGGCTGCTGCGCGACGCGCAGGGTCGGCTGGTCGGCCGACTCGCCGCCAGCTACGCGCCGCCAGCCGCGATGGTCTGCGTGGCGGCGCGCGCAGCGGCGATCCTCGTCCGCTTCCGCAGCGACGACCACTCGTCCGGGCACCAGCACCTGATCCGTTGCGAGCGCTGGGAAGTCGTCCTGCCGGAACTGGTCTTCGCCCCGGCGAGCCGGCAGGCATAGGTCGGGTACGTTTCACGAAAGAGAATCCCTTTTCGCAATGCGGAAGAAGCAGGGCAAATCGCTGTTTCGCTTCGACAAAAAATATATCTTATGTCTTATATAAGACTGTTGCCGACGCGGAAAAAGATGTCTATACTTCTCGCCATTGGTCGCCCCGGATCGGTGTGCTGCAGTACCTCATCCGAACCGTGGGTGTCGCCATAGCCCCCTCTGCATTTGCCAATTTTTCGTGAGGTCAATCATGAGCACTAGAGAGCAACAGATCGCCGAACTTGAGAAGGACTGGGCCGAGAATCCCCGCTGGAAGGGAATCAAGCGTGGCTACTCGGCGGCTGATGTCGTCCGCCTGCGCGGCTCGTTCCCGATCGAGTACACGGTCGCCCGACGCGGCGCTGAGAAGCTCTGGAAGCTGGTCAATAGCGAACCCTACGTCAACTGCCTCGGCGCGCTG
This sequence comes from Candidatus Accumulibacter iunctus, assembly GCA_002345025.1. Lineage (GTDB taxonomy): Bacteria > Pseudomonadota > Gammaproteobacteria > Burkholderiales > Rhodocyclaceae > Accumulibacter > Accumulibacter iunctus. The sequence continues at coordinate 19,852 of DDUX01000119.1, forward strand.
ACCGGTGGTCAGGCGATGCAGCAGGTCAAGGCCGGAGTCAAGGCGATCTACCTCTCCGGCTGGCAGGTCGCTGCCGACAACAACTCCTACGCGGCGATGTATCCCGACCAGTCGCTGTATCCGGTCGATTCGGTACCGAAGGTCGTCGAGCGGATCAACAACTCGTTCCGCCGCGCCGACGAAATCCAGTTCTCGAAGAACGTGAACCCCGGCGACAAGGGCTACGTCGACTACTTCGCCCCGATCGTCGCTGACGCCGAGGCCGGTTTCGGCGGCGTGCTGAACGCCTTCGAGCTGATGAAGGCGATGATCCGTGCCGGTGCCGGCGGCGTGCACTGGGAAGACCAACTGGCCTCGGTCAAGAAGTGCGGCCACATGGGCGGCAAGGTGCTGGTGCCGACGCAGGAAGCCGTGCAGAAGCTGATCGCCGCGCGTTTCGCCGCCGACGTCTGCGGTGTGCCGACGCTGGTGATCGCACGTACCGACGCCGAGGCAGCCGACCTGCTGACTTCCGACTGCGACGACAACGACAAGCCCTTCGTCACCGGCGAGCGTACCTCGGAAGGCTTCTACAAGACGCGGAAGGGTCTGCAGCAGGCGATCTCGCGTGCCGTCGCCTATGCCGAGTATGCCGACCTGGTGTGGTGCGAGACCGGCACGCCAGATCTCGAGTTCGCCCGCCAGTTCGCCGAGGCGGTGCGTGCCAAGCACCCGGGCAAGATGCTGGCCTACAACTGCTCGCCGTCGTTCAACTGGAAGAAGAACCTCGACGACGCGACGATCGCCAAATTCCAGCGGGAACTCGGCGCCATGGGCTACAAGTACCAGTTCATCACCCTCGCCGGCATCCACAACATGTGGTACCACATGTTCGACCTGGCACAGGACTACGTCGCGCGCGGCATGACGGCCTACGTCGAGAAGGTGCAGGAACCCGAATTCGCCGCGCGTGACCGCGGCTACACCTTCGTCTCGCACCAGCAGGAAGTCGGCACCGGGTACTTCGACGAGGTGACGACGGTCATCCAGGGTGGCACTTCGTCGGTCACCGCGCTGACGGGTTCGACCGAGGAAGAGCAGTTCCACTGAGTCGCTGACGCGCGTGCGGCGGGGCCGGCAACACCGCCTCCGCCGCTGCCAGCGCAACGACCGAAGCCGCGCCCGGGCGCGGCTTTTTTTGTCCGCCGCGACCGCCGTCGCCAGCGCGGGTGGCGCCCGGGCGCGATGCGGCGCAGCAATCCCCGATTGTGGTGCCGATCAGACGGAATTGCCGTGGATCTCCTCGCTTGATGTCCCTGGTCTTGCGATGGAAGCGGCGGCAGAGCTAGGATCCGCCCGCTTCGCAGCCGGATCGCCGCTCGCCGGTAGTCATCCGCCCTTCATTCATCGCTGGTCGGGAGACTCGATTGGATAACGCAGCAGGCTTCCTGCCCCACCTCGCATCGCTCCTGGGCGTCGGCAGTGCCGTCGAGTTTTCCGCCGCCGCAGCGACCAGCTTTGCGCTCATCGCCGCCGCCGAGATCGGTGACAAGAGCCAACTGGTCTGCATGACCCTGGCGTCGCGGCATCGGCCGCTGCCGGTGATGCTCGGTGCGCTGGCGGCCTTCGCACTGCTCAACACGCTGGCTGTCGTCTTTGGCGTCGCCATCGCCAGTTGGCTGCCGGAATGGCTGGTGAGCGCCATCGTCGCCCTGCTGTTTTTCGCCTTCGGCGTGCACGCGCTGCGCGCCAAGGCAGACGACGAGGACGAGGAAGTCGAGGAGAAAAGCGGTCACGGCATCTTCTTCACCACCTTCGTGCTGCTGACGGTGGCCGAGTTCGGCGACAAGACCCAACTCGCCGTCGTCGCCATGAGCAGCACGCACGTCCCGGCCGGCGTCTGGCTGGGAGCGACGCTCGCGCTGGCGATGACTTCCGCACTCGGCATCCTTGCCGGCCGAACGATCCTGCAGAGGATTCCGCTGCAACTGCTGCACCGCATCAGTGGCGCCTTCTTCGTCGCCTTGGCGGTATTCGCCGCCTATCAGGCGTATTCGGCCTTCACCTCCGGCTAGTCGTTGGCGCGCGGCGGCGCTCAGCGATCGAGGATCTGGTCGAGGAACTGCCGCGTCCGTTCCGAGCGCGCCTGCGAGAAGAAGATCTCGGGCGGCGCCTGCTCGACGATCTCGCCAGCGTCCATGAAGATCACGCGGTCGGCGACGGCGCGAGCAAATCCCATCTCGTGCGTCACGCAGAGCATGGTCATGCCGTCGCGGGCGAGTCCGACCATCGTCTCCAGCACCTCCTTGACCATTTCCGGGTCGAGAGCCGAGGTGGGTTCGTCGAAGAGCATGATGCGCGGCGCCATGCACAGTGCGCGTGCGATCGCCACGCGCTGCTGCTGCCCGCCCGAGAGCTGTCCGGGGTACTTGTGCGCCTGATCGCTGATGCGGACCCGCTGCAGGAGTTGTCGCGCCGTCGCCTCGGCTGCGGCGCGCGGCTGCTTTCTCACCCAGATCGGCGCCAGCGTGCAGTTGTCGAGCACGCTGAGGTGCGGGAAGAGGTTGAAATGCTGGAATACCATGCCGATGTCGTTGCGCACGGCCTCGATGTTCTTCAGCGAGTCGTCGAGGCGGATGCCGTCGATGACGATGTTTCCGGCCTGGTGGGTCTCGAGGCGGTTGAGGCAGCGGATCAGCGTCGACTTGCCCGAACCCGACGGGCCGCAAATGACGATGCGCTCGCCGCGGCGGACGCTGAGCGAGATGTCGCGCAGCACCTGGAAGTCGCCGAACCACTTGCTGAGCCCGTCGATGCGGATGATCTCGTCGCCTGCCGGCGGCGTCAGGGGTGCGGACGGGTGCATGGGCAGCCTCAGGTTCGGTGGTCGCGGGCGAGGTGCTTTTCGAGCCATTGGCTGTAATGACTCATGGCGTAGCAGAAAAGCCAGTAGACGGCCATCGCGAAGAGATAGCCTTCGACGAAATAATGCCGCCAGTCGAGATCGCTGATCACCGCCTGGCGAACGGCGTAGAGGAAGTCGAAGATCGAGACGATGATCACCAGCGAGGTGTCCTTGAAGTTGTCGATGAAGCTGTTGACCTGCGCCGGGATCGTGATCCGGAGCGCCTGCGGCAGGATCACCAGCAACTGCGTCTGCCAGTAGCCGAGACCGAGCGCGGCGGCGGCCTCGTGCTGCCCGCGCGGCAGCGCCTGCAGGCCGGCGCGCACGACCTCGGCGATGTAGGCGGCGTTGAAGAGGATGATCGCCACCTGTGCGCGCAGCAGCTTGTCGAAGCTGATGCCTTCAGGCAGGAACAGGGCGAACATGATCGAGGCCATGAACAGGACGGTGATCAGCGGCACGCCGCGGACGAGCTCGATGTAGCTGATCGAGACGGCGCGGATGATCGGCAGGGACGAACGGCGGCCGAGCGCGAGCAGGACGCCGAGCGGGAAGGCGAGCAGCGTGCCGAAGACGGCCAGCATCAGGGTGATCGGCAGACCGCCCCAGAGCGCCGTCGGCACCGGTGTCAGCCCGCCACCGCCGGCCATCAGCCAGGCGCAGAGGAGGCTGCCGCCCAGCCACAGGACGAGCAGCCGGCGCAGGTGCCAGAAGCGGCGCATCGCCGTCAGCACGAGCATGCCGCAGAAGATCAGCACCGCCGCCGCCGGGCGCCATTGTTCGGCCTGCGGATAGATGCCGAACAGCATCTGCCGCCACTTGTCGGCGACCACCGCCCAGCAGGCACCCTGGCCGAGCAGCGCGTTGCAGGTGGCGACGCTCGCGTTGCCCCAGACCGCATTGAGCACCGCCCAGGTGAGCAGCCGGTCGCCGAGCCAGACGAGCAGGCCGAGCAGCAGCAGCGTCGTGACGCCGTTTGCGACCGAGGAGAAGAGGTTGGCGCGCAGCCACTCGCCACCGCGTTGCAGCAGCGGTCGGTGGGCGAGCGCCGGTTGGCGGTTCATCTCAGCGCTCGACCAGCCGGACACGATGGTTGTACCAGTTCATCAGCCCCGAGATCGCCAGCGAGAGCGCCAGATAGACGGCCATCATCAGGCCGATCGCCTCGATCGCCTGGCCGGTCTGGTTGAGCGTCGTGTTGGAGACGCTGACCAGGTCGGGATAGCCGATTGCCACCGCCAGCGAGGAGTTCTTGCTCAGGTTGAGGTACTGGCTGGTCAGCGGCGGGATCATCACCCGCAGCGTCTGCGGCAGGATCACGAGGCGCAGACGCTGGCCGTAGCTCAGGCCGAGTGCCTCGGCGGCGTCGATCTGGCCGCGATCGACGGCGAGGATGCCGCCGCGAACGATTTCGGCGATGAACGCAGCGGTGTAGATCGAGAGGCCGCAGAGCAGCGCGATGAACTCCGGCAGGACGATCTTGCCACCCTCGAAGTCGAAGCCCGAGAGAACGGGCTGCGAGAACTCGAGCGGCGCGCCGAAGGCGCCCCAGGCGGCGAGCGGCAGCAGCAGGCAGACGCCGATTGCCGGCCACAGGACGGGCGGTGCGCGGCCGCAACGGTCGCGCACGGTGCGCGCACGGCGTGCCCAGAGCAAGCTCAGCACGAGTGCCAGCAGCAGCCCGAGCAGCGCTGCCGACCAGCCGGGATGGGCGACCGGCCAGGGCATGGCGCAACCCCGCTGGCTGAGGTACGCGGGGCCGATGCGCAGGGCGTCGGCGACCGGTGGCAGCAGCTCGGTCAGGACGCCGTACCAGAGCAGGAGCTGCAGGATCAGCGGCACGTTGCGCACCGCCTCGACGTATGCCGCGGCGAGTTTGCGCAGCAGCCAGTTCGGCGACAGCCGTGCGATGCCGATCGCCAGGCCGAGGACGCTGGCGGCAACGATCGCCAGCAGCGAGACGAAGAGCGTGTTGAGGAGGCCGACGGCAAAGGCACGCCCGTAGGAATGCGTCGGCTGGTAGTCGATCAGCTTCTCCGAGATGTCGAAGCCCGCTTCCTGGGCGAGATAGGAGAAACCGATCGTGATCGCCCGGCTCTCGAGGTTGTGCACCAGGTTGAGCACCGCGTAGGTGCCGAGGGTGCCGATCAGCACCAGCAGGGCGATCTGGTAAAGGAGGTTGCGGAAGTGCTCCGAGGACCACATGGCTGTCGGCAGCGAGGCGCCGGGCACCTGCCGCCCCACGCCGCCGCCAGGGCGGGGTGGGGCGCCGGCGCCCGAGCGATCAGTCGAGCGGCATCGGATACATCAGGCCGCCCTTGTTCCACAGCGAGTTCATGCCGCGCGTCAGGCCCAGCGGCTTGATGTTGCGCTCCCAGCTCTCGCCGTAGTTGCCGACGGCCTGAATCGCGCGCACAGCCCAGTCGCTGTCCAGCCCGAGGCCCTTGCCAACTTCGGCTGTGGCGCCGGTGAGGCGCTGCACTGCCGGATCCTTGCTTGTCGCTTTCATCTGCAGCACATTGGCCTGGGTGACGCCGGATTCCTCCGCCTGCTGCAGGGCAAAGATCATCCAGCGGGCGATGGCGAAGAACTCCTGGTCGTTACGGCGCAGCATCGGCGCCAGTGGTTCCTTCGAGATGATCTCCGGCAGCACCGTGTAATCGGCCCGTGACGGCAGGTTGACGAGCATGGCGGCGATCCCCGAGGCATCGGTGGTGTAGGCGTCGCAGCGACCCGACTGGAACGCCTTCTCGGTCGCTTCCTGGCCCTCGAAGACGACCGGCTTGAAGCTCAGTTTGTGCGCGCGCGCGTAATCGGCCATGTTGCGCTCGGTGGTGGTTCCGGTTTCGACGCACACCGACGCCTTGTCCAGGTCGGCGAGCTTCTTCACCTTCGGGTTCTTCCTGCTGTTGATGACGAAGGCCTGGCCGTCGAAGAACCAGACGCCGGGAAAGACCGAACCCATCGTCGTATCGCGCTTCGAGTTCCAGGTCGTGTTGCGCGAGAGGATGTCGATCTCGCCGGACTGCAGTGCGGTGAAGCGCTGCTGGGCGGTGAGCGGCACGTACTTGACCTTGTCCGGGTTGCCGAGAATCGCCGCCGCAAGCGCCTTGCAGTAGTCGACGTCGATGCCGGCATACTTGCCGGTCTTGTCGGGCGCGGAGAATCCGGTGAGGCCGGTATGCACGCCACAGACCAGCGTGCCGCGCTGCTTGATGGCGTCGAGAGTGGGGCCGGCAAGGGCAGTGCTGGCGGTGATGCCCAGGGCGAGGGCGGCGAGGCCGTGGCGAATCGGTTGCTGCTCGAACATCGTTGTCTCCTGTACGGTGTGCTGCGGGTTGAAAATCGTCGCCCGTAAATCAGGCGCTGACGGGTTGCGCTCCGACGCACGCCGGGCGCTGCGCCGCGAGTGCCTGCTGCATCCGCTGCAGGGCTTCCTGCAGGAGGCTCGGCGGGGCGGCGAAATTGAGTCGCAGATAGCCCGGTTGCCCGAAATCCGCACCGTCCGAAAGGCCGACACCATGTTCCGCGAACCAGGTGGCGGCGTTGCCGACCGACGCTGCAAGCGCGCGGGCGTCGATCCAAGTGAGGAAAGTCGCTTGCGGGTGGCTGTGCGGCAGCTGCATGCGGTCGAGAGCCGCCGAGACGAGATCGCGGTTGCTGCGCAGTTGTGCGAGCAGCGCCTGCCGCCAGGGTTCACCGTCGAGGAAGGCGGCCCGGGCCGCCGTGAACGCGAAGCAGCAGGGGTCGGGAACGAGTTCCTGCATGGCGGCGACGAAGCGCTGCCGCAGCGTGCCGTCGGGAACGATCGCCCAGGCGATCCCGAGGCCGGCGATGTTGTAGGTCTTGCCCGGCCCGTTCAGGGTGATCGTGCGCGCCAGCAGGCGTGGCGAACGTTCCGCCATGATGCGGGCGAACGGGACGTGCTGCAGGCTTTCGTCGAGGATCAGGTCGCAATGCACCTCGTCGGAACATACCAGGAGATCGTGCTGCTCGCAGACGGCGGCGAGGCGGTCGAGTTCGGCGCGGGTGAACACGCTGCCGGTCGGGTTGTGCGGATGGCAGAGCAGCAGCAGGCGGGCCGCTCGCTGTTCGCCCGAAGCGGCGCTCGTCGCCGCCAGGCTGCCGCGTGGCGGCGCTGGCAGCAGGGCCTCGAGGCGTTCGAAATCGATCGCCTGCCGGCGCAGATTCGCCTCGGCCCGCAGCGGGACCTCGAGCAGGCCACGCCCCTGGATCCCCGGCGCCTTCAGGAATGGCGGGTAGACCGGGGAAAAGCTGATCGCGCTCTCGTGCGGCGCGCAGCAGGCCCTGACGGCGAGGTTGATGCCGAGGACGAGGCCGGGCAGCCAGACGATCCACTCCGGATCGACCGTCCAGTCGTAGCGTCGGCGGTGATCCTCGACCAGCAGCTGCGGCAGGTCCGGTGGTAGCGACATGTAGCCGAAGTTGCCATGCGCGACATGCTCGGCGACGGCTGCCTGGATCGGCGGCGCCACCGGGAAATCCATGTCGGCGATCCACAGCGGGATGAGGTCGCGGTCGGTGTACTTGAGCCACTTCGTGGCGGACCAGCGGCGGCGGTCGTGGACGGTGCTGAAGTCGAACAATAGGGGCTCCGGCAGCAAGGGGCACACTGTCTCACAAGCTGATTTGCCGCGTCAATCGACCGCTCGGCGAAACAACCTTGGGCGAAGGGTGGATTACTTCACGGCCGGCGTCGCGGCGTCGGACTAAGCTGCAGGCAGATCGGGAGGTCGTGGTGTCAGGCAGGCGACGGCGCAGACCGCCGGATCAGCCGGATGGAGAATGGTTGCGGGCCCGGGCACGGTCAGCCCGGCGCTTGCGGGGAGATGGTTCCAATGGCTTGCATCGGGGCAATGGATCACCAGATTAGAAGGAATTACTCACTTTCCAAACGCACATTCGCTATAATCATGCTGCACTGCAACAGAGGCCGGTTTCGGGGCGGATGGTCTGTCCCCCGCGTCTCGCAGCGCCCGCATTTCAGGAGTATCTTGATGAAGGCACCGAAAATCCTGCCGTGGATCGCTCACCGCACCGGTATCAGCGAGGAACTGGCACTCAAGCTGTGGCGGCGGGCCGCCGGCGAAGCCGAAGTGATTGCCGGCTGCTGCACGAGTTCCGACTACTATCGCCTGGCGGTGGAGCGTTTCATCGACTATGCCGAGGCCGAGGGCGACCATTCGGTGGCGCGTGACGCGATCGCTTCGCGGACCTGCGTGTCCTGGGTTCTGCGCCACCAGAACCGGATCTCGAAGCTCAACCTGATCACGGCGCACAGCCTCGTCCGCCTGTGGCAGTCGAACTGGCTGAACTTCCTTGGCCCGCAGCGGCACGCATTTTAATGTGAAAGTCGCGCCTGCGACTCGCGAATCTCCCTTCTCCCGTGCGCGGGAGAAGGGCCGGGGATGAGGGCAACGGTCATGACTTTCATCATCAGGGGTGTGTCGCAAGGCATGACCGTTAGCGACGGGGATCGTCTCGGACGCGGCAGGCAGCGTCACCCGTGGCGGCGGGAGATCAATTGCGGACGACGCTGACCGGCGCGCTCTGCAGCGCGCTGCCGATTTCTGCCGCCAGGGCAGCCGCCTCGGATTCGGAGGCCAGCGGCCCCAGGCGAAGCGCGTAGCGGTAGCCCCCGCCGCCTGCGGGGAGCGGTGTGATGCGTGCGGCGTAACCGGCAGCGCGTGCGCGGTCGTAGACTGAGAGCGCAGCCGCTTCGCTATCGACGGCCGCCACTTCGACTGACCACCTGCCGGCGCGTGCGGACCGTGCGCCCCGTGCCGGCCTCCATGCTGCCATCGTCGCCGCCGGGCTTGCCGGCTGTGCCGTTGGTGGCATCCCCGTCTGGGCCGCCCACCACGACAGCTGCCCCGGGCTGACCATCTGCAACGCTGCCGGGCCGTCACCTTTTGGCGCCAGATAGCAGCTGGCGGCTTCGTTGACCTGCCGCGCTTCCTCGTCCGGGTGCAGCAGCGTGATGACCCCCTCGAGCAGGCAGATGCGGTCGCCGGCACTGTCGGCAGTTCCCCAGACGTCGGTTCCACGAATGCTGGCAGTGAGCGTGCCGACGCGCAGATTGACCGCCCGTTGCTGCAGGCTGCGCGCCAGGCTGCCGCTGGTGAATCGCACGGCGCCCTGCGGCACATCGAGCGCAGCCGTGAACACCTCCGGTTCGCGCACGCCAAGCGCGTTCAGTTCGCAGTGCGTGTCGCCGCCGAGCTGCAGAACGCTGCCATCGCGCAGGCGGACCTCGACGCGCGCATTGGCGCCGGTGATCAGCCGGTCGCGATTCTGCAGGACGACCCCGGGCGTCAGCGACTCCCGGCTGCCCTGGCGCTCGAGCCAGGCCGGCAGCAGGACGCCGGCGACGACCGCGTCGGCCGCGGGCGCTGCCGGTGCAGCGAAGGACGTCGGCGCGCCGGTCAGCAGACAGCAAGCGACCAGAGCGTGTAGGCGATTCCGGTTCATGAGCTGCTCCTCGCGACGATGAAGCACGGATTCTAGCACTGCCCGCAGCGACTCAGCTGCCACCCGCCGTGCCGGCTTGCGTTTGCCGGCGCAGCGGCTAGACTGGCGCAATGCAGACGGACTGGAGCGATGAACGACTGATGCTGGCCTACCGTGCAGGCGACGCCGATGCCTTCACGCTGCTTTATCGCCGCCACCGCGGCGCGCTTTACCGCTACCTCGCGCGGCAATGCGGCAACCCGGCGCTCGCCGATGAACTGCATCAGGATGTCTGGTGCAAGGTGATCAGCGCGCGCAGCGAGTACGAGCCGCTGGCGCGCTTTCCGACCTGGCTCTTCCGCATCGCCCGTCACCGCCTGATCGATCACTATCGGCAGCATGCCCGGCATCTGCTGGCGCATTACCAGGCCACCGCGGAGGAGGAGGGCGAGGAGGGCGAGGAGTTGATCGAACGCTTGCCGGCAGCGAGCGAGGAAATGCCGCACGTCCTGCACGAGCGGCATGATACGGCACGGCGGATCAGCCTGGCGCTGGCCGAATTGCCGCCTCTGCAGCGTGAAGTCTTTCTGCTGGCGGAGGAAGGTGGGCTGACGCTGGACGAGATCGCCGTCGCCACCGGCTGCGGCCGCGAAACGACCAAGAGCCGCCTGCGCTATGCGCTGGGCAAACTCAGAAGGACCTTGCAGGATCTGCTATGAGCGAACTGCAGCAGGATTTCCACGGCGACCCGCAAGTCTCGGCACTCTACCGGGAGCATGCGCACGACGAGCCGTCGGCGGCGGTCGACGAACGGATTCTGGCGGCCGCGCGCGCGGCGGTTAGCGCACCGGCTGCTGCTGCCGGTCGCACCTGGTGGCAACGCTGGCGAACGACGCTGGCGCTCGGGACGACGCTGGTGCTGACGCTGACGCTGTCGCTGCTGCACGAGCGGCAGTCTGGCGACGTGCGCCGGGACGCCGAGGTCGCGCCGCCTCGGCCGTTGGCGCCGGGTGGGTCGCCGGCTGCCCTTTCCCGCGACGGCGCTGCGCCGGCAGCGGCACCGCCGGCCGACACCGGTGACGCTGCTGCTGCCGCAGGCACAACG
>DDUX01000117.1 GCA_002345025.1 Candidatus Accumulibacter iunctus
GCGGGAAGAGGATGACGTCGCGGATGTTCGCCGCGTCGGTGAGCAGCATCACCAGGCGGTCGATGCCGACGCCGCAGCCGGCAGTCGGCGGCAGACCGTACTCGAGCGCCCGCACATAGTCGGCGTCGTAGTACATCGCCTCCTCGTCGCCGGCCTCCTTCGCCCGAGCCTGCTCGAGGAAGCGCGCCGCCTGGTCTTCCGGGTCGTTGAGTTCGGAGAAGCCGTTGGCGATCTCGCGTCCGGCGATGAACAACTCGAAGCGTTCGGCGATCTCCGGGTTGCGGTCGCTGCGGCGCGCCAGCGGGCTGACTTCCGCCGGGTAGTCGATGATGAACGTCGGCTGCCAGAGGTCGGCTTCGGTCGTCTCCTCGAAGAGTTGCAGTTGCAGCGCGCCGAGGCCGGCAGTGGGCGCACAGTCGACCTGCATCGCGCGCAGTCGGTCGCGCAGCCAGGCGGCGTCGGCGAGCTGCTCGACGCTGAAGCCGGGATGGCTCTGGCGAATCGCGTCGACGATCGTCAGGCGGGCGAAGGGGCGCGCGAAATCGAGTGTGCGGCCCTGGTATTCGAAGACTTCGCCGCCGAGTGCCTCGCGCGCGCTCTGGCGCAACAGCCCTTCGGTGAAGTCCATCAGTTGCCGGTACTCCGAGTACGCCTCGTAGAACTCCATCATCGTGAACTCGGGGTTGTGGCGCGGGCTGATGCCCTCGTTGCGGAAGTTGCGGTTGATCTCGAAGACCTTTTCCAGGCCGCCGACGACCAGTCGCTTGAGATAGAGCTCGGGCGCGATGCGCAGGAAGAGATCCATGTCGAGCGTGTTGTGGTGCGTCTGGAATGGCCGTGCCGTCGCGCCACCGGGAATCGGGTGCATCATCGGCGTTTCCACCTCGAGGAAGCCGTGGTGCACCATGTAGCTGCGGATCGACTGCACGATGCGGCTGCGCACGGCGAAGGTGAAGCGCGACTGTTCGCTGGTGATCAGGTCGACGTAGCGCATGCGGTACTTCTGTTCCTGGTCGGTGAGGCCGTGGAACTTCTCCGGCAGCGGCCGCAGCGACTTTGTCAGCAGGCGAATCGCCGAGCAGCGGATGGTCAGTTCGCCGGTGCGCGTGCGAAACAGCGTGCCGACGACGCCGACGATGTCACCCATGTCCCAGCGCTTGAACGCCGAGTAGGTCTCCTCGCCGATGTCGTCACGGCTGACGTAGGCCTGGATGCGGCCGGAGAGATCCTGCAGCGTGACGAACGACGCCTTGCCCATCACCCGCTTGAGCATGATGCGGCCGGCGACGCGCACCTCGACCGGCGTCTCTGCCAGCTCCTCGCTGCGCTTGCCGTCGTAGAGCTCGTTGATCTTGCCGGCGGTGTTCTCGCGCGCGAAATCGTTCGGGTAGGCCTGGCCGAGCTGGCGCAGTTCCGCGAGCTTGGCGCGGCGTTCGGCGATGATGTGGTTTTCGTCCTGCGCCGGGACTGCGGGCGGGTTGTGCTGCGGCTGGTCGAGCTGGGGCATGGTGTGCGGCTTTCTCGCGATCAGTGGAATACGGTACAGGTCGCCGCGCCAGCGCTGCCGGCTCGTCGCGGCAGACCGGGTGGCACGGCTCAGACTCCCTGCTTGAGGCTGGCCTCGATGAACTGGTCGAGGTCGCCGTCGAGCACGCCCTGCGTGTTGCCGACCTCGACGTTGGTGCGCAGGTCCTTGATCCGCGACTGGTCGAGGACGTAGGAGCGGATCTGGTGGCCCCAGCCGATGTCGGACTTGGCGTCCTCGAGCTTCTGCTGCTCGGCCTGCCGCTTGCGCATCTCTGCTTCGTAGATGCGCGACTTGAGCATCGCCATCGCTTCGGCACGGTTGCGGTGCTGCGAGCGGTCGTTCTGGCACTGGACGACGATGTTCGTCGGCAGGTGCGTGATGCGCACCGCCGAATCGGTCTTGTTGATGTGCTGGCCGCCGGCGCCGGAGGCGCGGTAGGTGTCGATCCGCAGGTCGGCCGGGTTGATCTCGACCTCGAAGGAGTCGTCGATCTCGGGATAGGCGGAAACCGAGCAGAAGCTGGTATGGCGGCGGGCGTTCGAGTCGAACGGCGACTTGCGCACCAGGCGATGGATGCCGGTCTCCGAGCGCAGCATGCCGTAGGCGTAGTCGCCGGCGATCCTGAGGCTCGCCGTCTTGATGCCGGCAACCTCGCCTTCCGATTCATCGAGGACCTCGACGGCGTAGCCCTTGCGCTCGGCGTAGCGCAGGTACATGCGCAGGAGCATCGCCGCCCAGTCCTGCGCCTCGGTGCCGCCGGCGCCGGCCTGGATGTCGAGGAAGCAGTTGAGCGGGTCGGCCGGGTTGTTGAACATGCGCCGGAACTCGAGGCCAGCGATTTCCTTCTCGATGCCGTCGATGTCGCTGACCACCGCCTGTAGCGTCTCGTCGTCGTCCTCGTCGCGCGCCATGGCAAAGAGTTCGTCGGCGTCACGCAGGCCATCGGCGACGCTGTCGAGCGTCAGCACGACATTCTCCAGCGAGCGCTTCTGACGCCCGAGTTCCTGCGCGCGTTCGGCGTTGTCCCAGACCTTCGGATCTTCGAGTTCGCGCGCGACGGCCTTTAACTGATCAGCCTTCTGATCGTAGTCAAAGATACCTCCGCAGCTCGCCGGCGCGGCCGGCGATGTCGGCGATGCGGTTTTCGATGCTGTTGAGTTGTTCGGCTTCCATGGTGGCGTCGCTCGCTGATCAAAGAGCTTCGCATTATACCCGCCGGGGGGACCCTGGCGCGGTCAGGCGCGACGGTTGCGGGCGGTGGCTTCGGGCTCCCGGTTCTCGCACACCAGCGCCAAGGCGGTGCTCGCCACTTCGATGGCGGCCGCTTCGTTGTCTGCGAGCACCGCCAGTTCGAGCAGCGTCGCTTGCTCCGAGCAGTCCGGCGTGCCCTTCGCCGGGCGGCGCCGGACCGCGCCGGTGACGACCGACAGCAGTTCGACGCGCTGCTGGTCGGGCGGACCGGCCAGTTCCATCAGGGTGACGGCGTTGATCCCCTCGCTGTTGCTACGGCTGCCCGCTGACCAGCTCGATCCGCCATCTGGCATTCCTGGCGACGGCGGAGTCTCCCCGCTTCTCGGCCAGGGTGGCCTGCAGGTCGAGCCAGGCGAGCAGGGGGCGACGCCAGCCCTGTGCCGAGGCCGTGTCTACCGCGAGGTCGACGTCCGGCAGCGACAGCTTTCCCTGCTGCAGCAGGACGCCGGCAGCGATCAGGCGCGACACTGGCGACTCGATCGCCGCCAGCGATCGTCCGTCGCTGACAACGAGCTTGCGATAGCTTGCCGGCAGCAGCGCGGGATCGGCAGGGCGACCGGCGAGGAAATCGGCGTAGGCTCTCTCGTCGGCGGTGGCACCCTCGATCAGCGCCGAGAATCCCGGGCAGACGTCGCCGGGCCCGACATCGAGGCAGGCGACGCGCAGTGCGCAGCGGGTCAGTTCGGCGCGGGCGAGCAGATCCGGCCGGCCGGTACGCGCAAGCTCGCGGTGGGCGCGGGCGAACTCGCCGTCGGCCAAGCGAGTGTTGCCGGCGAGGTAGGCTTCGCTGTAGCCGGCCAGGGCGCCGTGGGCGCTCGTCTGCCAGTCGGGGGCTGCGGGTGCGCTGACGCAGGCGGCGAGTGCCGTCGCCGCGACGGTGGCCGCGAGCACCTGCAGCAGCGACCGACGCCACGCCGCGTTCATGGCAGGCGAATCTCCGTGTCGCGTGCGAAGGGCCACTTGTTGTTGATCTCGTCGATCAACTGGCCGGCCTTGCGCAGACTGGTCTCGACCTCGCTGCGCAGCGCCTGCAGATCGGCCGAGGCGCTGCGCGTGTTGCCGGTGATGATCTGCGCATCGGCGAGAATCGCGTCGACCTGCCGCAGGCTGTCGCGCGCTTCTCGCAGCAGTCCCTTCAGTTGCACGACGGCCGCCTGTGACTCGGCCAGCATGCCGCCTTCACCAAAGACGCGTGCGTCGGTCTTCGCCAGCAGGCTGTTGGTGCGGTCGAGCGCGCTGATCAGCTTGCGCGCGTTGTCCTCGCTGCCGAGGACGCCGGAGAGCGCGCCGTGCCGCCCGCGCATGCGGCCGGTCACCGATTCGACGTGGCCGAGGGTGGCGCTGAGTGGCGAGTCTTCCGCGGTCAGCCGCTCGAGGTTCGCCAGCAACGAGCGGGCACTGGCGAGCACTTGCGGGATCTGCTCGCTGGCGTCACCCCGCAGCACGGGGCGCTCGGCGTCGGGCGGCAGCGGCGGATCGTCGGGAATCGCCGAGAAGGCGCGCAGGCGGGCGTCACCGACGAGGCTGCGCTCGAGGGTGAAGACGCTCGAAGTCCGCAGCCAGCGCGCGTCGCGGCTCGGCACGTCGATCAGGATACGGACGCTGCCGTCGTCGGCCAGTTCGACGCGGTTGACGCGGCCGATCGGAAAGCCGGAGAAGCCGAGATCCATTCCCGGACGCACCCCTTCCGAATTGTCGCCGACGAGCACCAGTCGCTGCGTCGGCTCGAAGAGGCCACGTGCGGTCATGACGTAGAGGATGAAGGCGACGATCAGCACGACAGTGAGCGCGATCAGCGCCAGAGCCTTCGTTTCGGCGTTGCGGACGGGAGCGGTCTGCTGGTCCATCGCTGCTGTCTCAGAAGAACTCGGCGACGAGCAGCAGGCTTTCGACGGCGATCAGCAGCGCGAACAGGCGTGTCGTACCCGACAGCGTGGCGACGCTTGCCGCGAAGAGCAACGTTTTCAGCGCCAGCGCCATCAGGACGAGCGGATCGAAGACTTGGCCGACGGTGCGCGTGAAGGCGTCGAATCCCCACGGCGTGACGCCATAGACGCTGAGGTAGCCGATGACGAGCGCGATGGCGCCGCTGCCGGTGGCGAGCACGATGACGAGGACGAAACGGCTGACGACGCCGGCCAGGCCGTCCCGGTACTGCCCGACGCTCGCGTCGGCGGTGTCGGCGCCGAGGCGCAGGGCGACGAAGAGCGCAGCGGCCAGCGGCAGCAGTTCGACAACGAGGACGCGAATGACCATCGACAGGGCGAACTGCGACAGCCCGTAGCTCTGCGCGGTGACGACGACGATATGGACGATCACCTGGCTGAGCAGCCCGGTCAGGAGCAGAAAGCGCGGCGCAGCCTGGGCCGCGGCGCTGCAGATTCTGCTGGCGACGGCATGGCGGACCTCCGGCGTGTAGACCGAGGGCGACAGCGCCGCCGCGAGCTGCAGCATCGCCGCATGCAGCATCGGCAGCCAGCCCGGCGCCGCTGTGGCTGGGGTGTAGCCCGACGTGGGCGGCGAGATCGCGTTTATTCGGCGCTGATAGGAGACGTGCTGGCTGGGG
>DDUX01000037.1 GCA_002345025.1 Candidatus Accumulibacter iunctus
CCCAACTCGGCGGCGGCAGCTATGAGGCGCCGGCACAGCTCGTCGGCGACTTTCTGGCCGGCCGGCCATCGACCCGGCTCGGCGCGGTGCCCCCCTCGTATCAGCCGGGTGTCCGCCTGACCGATCTCGCCAGCGCGCTGCCCGACTACGCGATCGCCGCGATTCGCGAGGCGCTGCCGGCATTCGATCGCCAGATCCGGGGTTTCGCGATGGCCGACGCGGTGCTCACCGGGGTCGAGACGCGCACCTCGTCGCCGCTGCGCATCACCCGCGGCGACGACTGCCAGAGCATCAACCTCGTCGGCCTCTATCCCGCCGGTGAAGGCGCCGGCTACGCTGGCGGAATCCTCTCGGCAGCGATCGATGGCATCCGCGTCGCCGAGGCGGTGACGCGCGATCTGCTCGCGGCAGGGGGAAGCTGCGCCTGAGCGGGCACCTCCCGGTGTCGCCGGTCGTCGTGTGGCGACCGCGGCCGAGGGCGGGCTCAGGTTGTTTCCAAGCCACCTTGCGCGCGGCACCAGTCGCTGTCCGCGGACGGCGTGACCCGCTTTGCGCTGCGCTGATCGCAGCGCGGGCGAAGTGACTGGCGCGTGGCGACGCGCAGGCGCTGGCCGATTGCCCGTCGGGCAACGACTGGTGCTTCGTGCGGCATGCCCGGCGGGCGAAGCAGTGCTCGCGGCCACGACACCTTGCCGGCGGCCACACGCCAGACGGCAACCGGGGCGTGGCAGCGTTCGGGCAACGGGCGACGGTCTGGCCGGTGTGATCCTGCCTATCGACAATTCCCCTGCTCCGTGCAGACGTGCTCGGCAAGCTTGAAGAGCAGCGACAGCGAATGGAATGCTTCAGGCACGAGCAACAAGAGGAACAAGAGCAACACCGGAGACGACTGCAAGAAGGCGTTGCCGCGCCGGCGCAGCAACGCGATCAGGCCCACCCCTGCGGAGACGGCTGAAGTCGTCACACCGGCTGATGACACTCCTGCAACCCCGGAGAGTGCTCCCACGCGCAAGGAGAGGACCAGGGCCGACTGGAGAAGACAATAGCGTTGCTGCCACACGCACACGTCGAACGACCGTCGCGGCCGCGCAAGCGGCGGCAAACCACACCGCGACGTGCCCACCGATGAGCCGCAATCGCGGCAGGATCGCGCCGAGTTCCCACGAATGGTGCCAGTTGAGCTGCCGGGGCGACGTGGGCGATCGACTGCCAAGCTGTGGTTCGGGCCTGACGCTCAGCGACCGACCGTCGTCAGGGCGACGTTGATTGCGAATTAGTATACTGTCCCCTCAATGGCACTCGCGGTGAGCAAGCGGAATTCGCGTCGGACGCGTCGCGACCTGCCGTTGAAAGGGCCCGTCAATCGATCACGGGTCGCCGGTGTTCGGGCGGCGCGGTCGAGGACGGCTCCGCCGTCCTCGACCGCAGGCTTGTCGGCTCCGCCGACAAGCCCTTCCAGGTCACCGGCTCCGCCGGCGACCCAACCCGCTCGCCTGGACCTAGGGCGAGCCGGAACCCGAAGTCGTGGTAGCGGTCGCCCGGCTCGCCCCTGAACCGGGCGGCGGAACGCACGTACCTGCCGCTGCCGCCCCACGAGCCGCCGCGCAACACGCGGAAGTCGCCAGTTTGTGGGCCTTGTGGGTTCACCTGCGGTTCCGTCGGATAGTCTCCGTCCCAATCGGCGCACCATTCCCAAACGTTGCCGTGCATCTCGTACAAGCCCCAGGGATTCGCTGGCAGCGAGGCCACCGGGACCGTCTTCTGGCGATAGAAACCCTTCTCGCCGCCGGCGTAGGGATAGTTGCCGTCGTAGTTGACCAGATCCGGGGTGAGGTTGTTGCCGAGCGAGAACGGCGTCGTCGTCCCGGCACGGCAGGCGTACTCCCATTCCGCCTCGGTCGGCAGCCGCACGGGCAATCCCGGTAGTCGGCGCCCCATTTCGGCGATGAAGGTCTGCACGTCATCCCAACTGACCTGATCCACCGGGTTGCGTGGGTCGTCCTGGAAGTGGCTCGGATTGCTGCCCGTCACCGCCTGCCAGAAAGCCTGCGTGCAAGCCGTATCGGCGAGCCAGAAACCGCGGCTCAGCGTCACCTCGTGCAGCACTTCGTTGTCAAAGCGCTCGGGCTCGTCCACCGGCGAACCCATCAGGAAACATCCCGGCGAAATCCAGCGGAAGACCTGTCGCGCTTCACCGACCGTCAGCGCCAGCCACAGGCCGTAGTCGTCGTCCTCGCCCCAGTCGCTTGCCCAGGGCAACGGGAAAGGGTCGGGGAAGAAGCTCGCGGCAGAGTCGGCAGCAGACATCCGAAACATCCCTCAAGGCGCCGCTTCGGCAGGCGTTCGGCGTCGTTGCCTACCAGCCTGCCGAAGGGCATTGGCTTTTTGCCGCCGCGACGCGGCGGACAGGAGGGTCATCTGGTCAAGAGCCGGTTGCACTGACGCCTGAGCTAGGGCGAGCCGGAACCCGATGTTGTGGTTGCGGTTGCCAGGCTCGTTCCTGTTCCGGTTGGCGGAACGCACGTTCCTGCCGTTGTTGTTCCACGAGCCGCCGCGCAACACGCGGTTGTCGCCTGCGATGACCACCCTCTTTGCTGCACTTGCCGAGCGGCCGTCGGTGACACTCGCGTAGCCGCTCATTGCTCACTATAGCGCGAAGGGTGCAGTTCGAGGTGGCGTTTTCGCCAGGTCGCACTGTCGGTGTGGCTTGTCGCGGCATGGACCGCGTCGTAACCGCGCTGCAACGCCAGGCCGTCGATCTCGCCGGCGAGCCAGGCGGTTTCCCATCGGCGGCAGCCCTGGCGGTAGCGGTGCTGCTTGCGCGGCGTCAGGCGCAGCGCACCGCGCAGGACCCGCACCCCGCACCAGGTGACGCCGCGTTCGCTGCGGTTGATCTGGAAGCTTGCCTTCAGGCGGAGCCGTCGCTCGTTCGCCAGCCAGACGCCGAACTCGGCGAGCACCTGGCGGACGCTCTCCCGGTCCTGCCCCCACCAGAGGGTGTCGTCCATGTAGCGGACATGCGCGCAGACCAGCGGATGGTCGAGCAGGAAACGGTCGGCGCCGTCCAGATAGTGGTTGGCGAAATGCTGCGAACTCAGCGAACCGATCGGCAATCCCCTGCCGGGTGCGGCCGGGCACGAGTCGATGATCCGTCCCAGCAAGGCCAGGAAGCCGTCGCCCTTGAAGCGGCGGGCAAGCAGTTGCTTCAGGCAGGCGTGATCGATCGACGGGAAGTAACCGTCCACATCGACCTTGCCGAACCAGGGAAAGCGGCGCAAATTGGCCTGCACCTGCGCGATCGCCTTGTGTACGCCAAGCCCTGGTCGGCAGGCGTAACTCGTCGGCACCAGCGTCCGTTCGAAAATCGGTTCGGCGAGGTTCATGATCGCGTGCTGAAGAACGCGGTCGCGAAAACACGCGGCGTGGATCAGACGCTTCTTTGGGTCGTGGATTTCGAAGCTGCGGTATTCGCCGTAAGGCACGACGCCGGCAAGGATGTCGCTGGACAGGCGGGTGATCGATTCGTCGAAACGAGCGAAGAAGCGCTGCACTTCGGCACGCTGCCGCTTGCCACGCGCGGCCTTCCACGCCGCGAGCACGAGATTGTCGGCTGCGGCGACATCCGACAGCGAAATCTGCGCTCGTTTCATCGTCATTCTCCTGCCGGGGGTCCGTTCCGGGGCAGGGCCGCTCAGCCCTTGGCCGCAGGTCGCGCGGGCGGCGCATTCGTGCTCGCAGGAGCGTCGGCAAACGCCTTGCCGAGCACGGGGAGGAAGTACTTGCCGTATTTCTCGATGCGCGCCTTGCCCACGCCGTCGATCTCGCCGAGTGCGGCCATGCTCGTCGCGCGCCGGGTGACCATTTCGGCGAGTTGCTCGTTGGTGAACAACGCGTACATCGGCACGCCTTCCTGCTCCGCCATCGTCTTGCGCAGTTCGCGCAGGTCGGCATAGACGGCGAAGTCGGTCTCGCTGAGCACCTCGCGGTAGTCGATGCGGCCGCGTTTGCCGCTGCCCGACGAGCGTTCGGCGCCGTTGCCGTCGACGGTCGTCAGGCAGAACAGCCAGTAACTGTGGGCGCCCTGGTCGACGAACTGCTTGTCCACCGACGCGATGCGATGCTGAGCGCAGAAGGCGTTCAACTCGGTCTCGCCCGCAGTCGGTGTCAGCGCTTCGACGGTGAAGAAGTGAAATCTCATCGGCCTGCTCACATTCTCCGTTTGAAAAGACTCGTCAATCGATCCCAGGTGCTTCGTTTTTCTTGCGCGGTCGAGGACGGCTCCGCCGTCCTCGACCGCTGGGTTGTCGGCGCCGCCGACAACCCCTTCCTGGTCACCGGCTCCGCCGGTGACACACCTTCCTCGCCTGGACCTAGGGCGAGCCGGAACCCGATGCAGTGGTTGCGGAGGCCAGGCTCGTTCCTGGACCGGTTGGCGGAACGCACGAGCCTGCCGAAGTCGTCCCACGAGCCGCCGCGCAACACGCGGTTGTCGCCAGTTTGTGGACGTTGTGGGTCGACCTGTGGCTCGGTCGTATAGTCTCCATACCTGTCGGCACACCATTCGTAAACGTTGCCGTGCATCTCGTACAAGCCCCATGGATTCGCTGGCAGCGAGGCCACCGGGACCGTCTTCTGACGATACAAGCCCTTCTCGCCACCAGCGTAGGGGTAGTTGCCGTCGTAGTTCACCAATTCCGGGGTGATGTTTTCACCGAATGAGAATGGCGTCGTTGTCCCGGCCCGGCAGGCATACTCCCACTCGGCCTCGGTCGGCAGCCGCACGGGTAATCCCGGCAGTCGCCGCTGGAGTTCGGCGATGAAGGTCTGCACGTCATCCCAACTCACCTGCTCAACCGGGTTGCGCGGGTCGTCCTTGAAACTGCTCGGATTACTGCCCGTCACTGTCTGCCAGAAAGCCTGCGTGCAGGCCGTGTCGGCGAGCCAGAAACCGCGGCTCAGCGTCACTTCGTGCTGTACTTCGACCTCAATACGCTCCGGCTCGTCGGGCGGGGAACCCATCAGGAAACGCCCCGGAGCGATCCAGCGGAAACGCTGGCTGACGCCGCCGACGCTGATTTCACCGAACAGCCCGAAGGCGTCTACGCCGAGCGCCTGCTCGCTGCTCCAGCGGCCGGCCTCTCCCGCCTGCGGTGGCAGCCAGTCGAGGCGGCAGCGTTGGCCGAGCCAGATCACCTCGGCAAACAGCCCGCGCGCGTCGCGCCCGAGTGCACGTGCCCACGGCGGCCGTTCGAACGCGCTGACCACGAGGTCGAGGTGCGGCGCGTACAGTTCGATGCGCTCGACGTCGCGTGTCAGCCGGGCGAGAGTTTGTGGCAGCGCCGCGGCGGCGACGTAGGCGTCGGCGGACGTTGCCGTCCCCGTCGCGGCTGAGCGGATGACGCGGACAAAAACGCCGCCGTCGACGAGTGTCAGATCGGCGTAATGGCTGCCGGCTGCCGGCAGTCCCGGGACCTTCATTTCGAGCGGTTCGAGCCGCAGTTCCTCGCTGCGTTGCCGCAAGGCGCAGGCGGTTCGCTGGCGGGCAGGCTCGGGGTCGAGGAAGAAGCGCACCGCGTCTTGGCGAACGCCGGCAGGCAGTTCGACCACTTCGCCACGCGCCAGGCGTTCGCGTTGTGCGAGTGCCCAGAGAGCGGCCTGGGCCTCATCTGCGGCCAACACTTTGTCGCTCTGGCGGCCCACGTGGCGGCGCAGCCACTGCTGCAGTCCTGGCGAATCGCCGCGTTCGAGAGCTGTCCGGGCAATGGCGTGCTGCCATTGCTCGATGGCCTGTGCGTCGGCGGCTGGCAGGCTTGCCGGCGCCAGCCGCTGGCAGGCAGCGCGTTCGGCCAGCCTTGCCGATTCGGGCAGGCCGGCATGGTGGGCGATGATCAACCCGATTGCCGCGTCCTGCTGCTCGGGCGGGAGTTGGGCGAAGCGGCTCTGGTATTCCTCGATCGCCCCCAGCCCGGCAAACTGCACACCCTGCGCACCGGCGAGCACGTCCGGATGCTGCCAGAGCATCGCTTCGGCCAGCACGTCGGTTTCAGCGGCCGGCAGCAGATGGCGCATGGCGCGCAGTAGTGGCGGTTCGACGACTACCGCTGGTGCGAGCAGGCTGAGCAGTTTCTCGACGGCAGCCGCGCTACGCTCGGCCGCCGCTTCCGCCGGCTGTGCGCCTGCCGCCGAGCGGCGCAGCAGGCTGTGCCGGTCCCATTCGACGAGCTCGAAGCAGCGCTGCAGGCTGCCCGGGTGCAAGTCGGCGGGAACCGGGCAGAGGACCAGCGCCGGACACGCGGCGCTGCGCAAGCGGGCGCCGAACTTTTGCCAGCCGAGCAGCGTTTCGGGTGTGCCGTCGAGCAGGCCGAGATCGCTGAGGATCAGCAAGGGTGTCGCCGCAGGCGGCACCTGCCAGCGTTGCGTCGCGCTTTGCATTGGCCGCCGGACCAGTGGTTGGCGGCCGGGTTCGCTGGCGAGCACGCGTCGGTCGAGTCCGAGTTCGCCGTGGCGCTTCTCGAGGGCGCGGCAAAGGCGGTTGAAATCACCGTGAAACGGCTGTGTCTGGCGGTTGTAGTCGGCGAGGATGGCAATCCGTGGACTCCAGCCGTGGCGGCGGTGCATCGGGATGCGCTGCAGCACCTCGCCGCGCGTCAGCCGGTCGACGAGGCGCGGCAGGTCGGGCTGGCGCGAGTCGACGGTCTGGCCGAGTGTACGCCGCAGGAAGGGCCACATCCGCGACCAGCGCGTCAGGGGTTGTGGTGCAGGCAGCCGTACCGAGCCGGGAAGAGGGCGGTTGTCCTCGCTCAGCACTTGCGCGTCGGCCAGCCACGGGGGTGCGTCGTCCGCGTCATCTCCGGTCTGAACGTCGGTCTGACGGTGTTCGGTGACGTGGAAGAAGCGGGCGGCGGGGAGTACGGCCGGACGTTCGGGTGGTGGTGGTCCGGCTTCGGCAACGCCGTGGATGATGGGCGAGAGGGTGACGGCAGCCGAGGCGACAACCGTCTCCGGCGGAAGTCGCCGTTCGTAGCCGAGCGCGGCCGCCGCTTGTTCGAGCGCCTGCTCGCCCTGCTTGGCATAGACGCGCAGCAGATCGGCGCGGCCGACGGCGGTTCGGGTGTGCAGCGCTTTCATCAGCTCGCCGGCGGGTGCTTCCTGAGTGCGAAGTCCTGCACGTGGGCAAGCAGTGCGGACTGTTTTTCCGGGTCCGGCTCGAGCGTGACGACGACGCGCAGCAGGTCGATGTACTCCGCGTAGCCCGGCCCCTGCAGCCCCTGGTCGTCGGCCGCCTGGCGGTCGCGCCAGAGCTGGTTGGCGGCATCGCGATACACCTCGTCGGCACAACGCTGTTTGAAGTGCAGCCGGCCGCGGGAGATCAACGCGGCGGTGAATTCGTTCTCGGATTTCGGCAGTTGCAGGTTCAGCACCAGGCAGCGGCGGAGGAAGGCGGCTGGCAGTTCGCGTTCCTCGTTGGTGGTGATCACCACCAGTGGTGTCGGCGTTTCCTTGGCGGCGCTCACCGGATCGTCGAGCCAGGGAACGGCGAACGCGCCGTTGCCAAGCGTTTCGAGCAGGCCGTTCGGCAGGTCGGCTTCGGCCTTGTCGATCTCGTCGATCAGCAGGACGCAGCCCTTTTCCGGTGCCCAGCCCGCCGGCGGCTGTGGTCGCGCGGTCTGGCCGCCGCCGTGCTCGTGCTGCGCGAGGGCCGACTGCCAGTTGAACACCCACCACAGCGCGCCGGGGCTCAGATAGTTGCGCTGGTCGAGGCGGCGGCGGACCTCTTCGGGGCTGTGGTGGCTGGCGCCCATCGCCTGCGCGTCGCCGAGCCGGCCGAGCGCGTCGAAGCGCCACTGCAGATCCTGGCTTTCGCTGCGCGCATGCACCACCTCGGCGACGAACAGCCGTCCGAGAACCTCGGCAGCCGCACGCGCCAACTGGCTCTTGCCCGAGCCGGGCTCGCCACGTACCAGCAGCGGCCGCTGTGCCGCCAGCGCGGCACGTACCGCCCAGGCCGACGTTTCGTCGAAACGGTGTACCGTCGCCGGCCACGAACCGCGTTGTGGCAGTGGGATCTCGTTGAGGTGGATGCTGGGGATGGTGGTGGCGTTCATGGCTTTCTGGCGAGCTGTTCGGGAATGGTCAGGAAGTTGCGGATGACGGTTCTGAAGTAGTCTTCGTCACTGACCAGCAGGGCAGGGGTGCCGCCGGACGGCTTGAAGAAAATCACGGTGATCGCGGGCAGTTTTTCGAGCACTTTCTGGTAGAAGTCGGGCCGACAGAGACGGCTCGCCTGTTCGAGCGGCACCGGAATGTAGTGGTGGAAAGTCTTGTGTCTGTCGCGAAAGCGTAACTCGTTGTTCAGCGTGCGCAAGTCTTTCGGCGA
Source organism: Candidatus Accumulibacter iunctus (assembly GCA_002345025.1). Classification (GTDB taxonomy): domain Bacteria; phylum Pseudomonadota; class Gammaproteobacteria; order Burkholderiales; family Rhodocyclaceae; genus Accumulibacter; species Accumulibacter iunctus. The sequence goes on from DDUX01000037.1 coordinate 8,378, forward strand.
CAGCGTCGAGCGGGACTCCTCGGGAAAGACGCGTGCCCATACCTCGAGGACGAGCTTGTCGAGTGCGGCCTCGTCACCCCAGCCGGTTTCGTACTGCGGCTGCGGGATCAACTCGTCCCCGACCACTTCCGACGTGCCTCTCTGAGCGCGCAGCCTGGGAGCAATCTGTCGATGGCGGGAGCTGACGAGTTCGACGCCGAGTGGCGTCTCGACGACGATCTCGAAACCGAGCTTGCCAGCCGACAGCGCGCTTCGGTTTGCCTGACCAAGCCACTCGCCGTCGACCGCAAGCAGGCTCAGCCAGGCGAGAACCGACTTGGCGGCACTCCAGGTGTCGGCGAACTCTGGCTGTCGCGGATCGAACAGCATCAGTGCGTTTTTCGTCGCCGGAAAGAGCAGGTCTTCGAGGGCTCGCTCCGGGTCGCCGGTGCACAGGCTCGCCGCCAGATCAGCGCCCAGCGCGATCTTGGCATCGCTCATCGCGGTCTGCAGCGAGTTGGAGAGGCGGCTGCTCGAGGCAAGAATGTTGCGGATCTCGTTGGTGATCTGCGTGCGGAACGGGTCGGGTACTGCGACCGCTGACTGGGGCAATATCCGGTCGAGCAGAGCGGCGAAATCGGTGCCGACATGCACTTCCTCGGTCAAAGTGTTCATGTCGGCGAGGGTGCTCTGCAGTTCAACGATCAGGCGCCGGCATTCCGCGTAGCCGTCGAGATCCTTGCGCAACTCCAGCGTGTACTTCTGATCGCTGAGTTCGTTGAGGCCCGCCTGCAGGTCTGCTATTTCCTGTTCCCAGTACTTGACGTAGGGAATACGGTCTTTCGGCTTGTGAAAGGGTGTTCCCGACAACACGATCGGATTTACCCGCTGGCGGAAGTCCTTGTTGTCGTAGATCTGGCGCAACTCATACATGCAGTACTCGGACTTGAAATAGGCGTCGCTGAGCACCAGTACGACATGTCCGCCGGTGCCGATTTCGTCCATGAACCGGCGGATCGAATCGCCATAGGCGATGCTTGTCTTGTCACGCCGCAATTCGATTCCGCGCGCGGCACAAGCTTCGCCGAGCTTGTCGACCAGCCGGTTTTGTTCTTCCTCTTTCCAGGCGTACGAGACGTAGACGCTGACCATCGAACCCCCTCCCTTCGGGTCTGGTGGAGAACTGCATCATCGGGACAATCGGGTCTTCGGTGTTGCGGCTTTCGCGCTCGCCAACAAACTTGCCAGGAGAACCCGTCCAGCGTGTCAAGTATCGGCGGTGCCGGCGTGCGAGTCAAACGGGAGACGCGCGCTCTGCGGGCTGCTGGAAAACGCGGCGACTACAGACGGCGCTTACGCACTTCTAATCGATTTATTGACTGGAAGTCTTCCTGTAACCAAAATACTCAAGGATTAAACGAATTCGGGAAGAACTTTGAACAGCGGAGTGTCCGACGGGATCGGCTATCGATGGCTGGCACAGCACTACGGCGTCGCGCCGGTGCAGGCGTTTCGTACCGACAGCGTGATTGCCAGGTCCCGCGCCACGGAGTGCAAGGACGGCTACACCCATCAATACTACCCGTCCGCGGCCCGGCCTGCCGACACCCTGGCGGCGCATCTGAGCTTTGCGCTGAAGCACGAAGGCGTCCACCTGGAGTTCCTCGCGCGCCTGTTCGATGTTGCTCCGGTGGCCGAGCTCGAGGCCTGGGTTGCGGCCGAGCCGACTGGCCAGTACGCGCGCCGTACGGGCTTCTTCTACGAATACCTGACTGGCCGGCGCCTGGCGTTCCCCGGCGTCGTTGCCGGCAACTACGTTTCCGCTCTGGACAATGAGTCGTGTGTGACGGCTGTTCGGCCGGTCAATAACCCGCGCTGGCGCGTTCGCGACAACCTCCCGGGCTCGCGTGACTATTGCCCGCTGGTGTCAAGGACCCCGAGGGTGCGGCAGGCCGAACAGTACGACTGCGCTCGGCATCTGGCCGATCTGGAGGTCGAGTTCGGCGTCGACGTGCTGCAGCGCAGCGTGGTCTGGCTGACGATCAAGGAAAGCCGGGCGAGCTTTGCGATCGAGCACGAAGGGCAGCAGGTCGAGCGCGTGCGGCGCTTTGCCGCAGTGATGGAGCGGCACTGCGGGCAGTACCCCGAGCCGCTTTCCGAAGCCGCGCTGGGCGAGCTGCAGGCGCAGATCCTCGGGCCGCGGGCGACGCGCTATGGCCTTCGCCGCTCGCCGGTGTTCGTCGGGGAACGGGACGGCATGACCGAGGTGGTGCACTACATCGCTCCGCACTGGGACGATGTGCGCTCGCTGCTGTGCGGGCTGCGCGACTTCGCCGACCGGACAGCGGGCGCCAGTGCACTGGTGCGCGCCGCGGTGCTGTCTTTCGGCTTTGTGTACGTTCACCCGATGTCCGACGGCAATGGCCGCATCTCGCGCTTCCTGATCAACGACGTGCTGCGGCGGGACCAGGCCATTCCGGCGCCGTTCATCCTCCCGGTGTCGGCCGCCATCAGCAGTTCGGTGGTCAATCGGCGCCGTTACGACCAGGTGCTCGAATCGTTCTCGCGACCGCTGATGCACAGGTATACCGAGGCTTGGCGCTTCGGCGCCGAACGGGTTGCCGACGACGGGGTGCGTTACAACCTCCAGTTCGATGCCTACCAGGACGCACTGCCCGCATGGCGCTATCCCGACATGACCGACCATGTCGAGTACTTGGCCGAGGTCGTGCAAAGGACGATCGAGCAGGAAATGCGCAAGGAAGCGGACTATCTGCGTGGCCTGCGCAACGCCCGCGAGCGTGTCAAGCAGGTGATTGAAGGGCCGGATGGCGACATCGACCGGATCATCCGATCGGTGCGAGAAAACGCTGGCAAGTTGTCGAACAAGCTGCTCAAGGAATTCCCGGCACTGGCGGAGGATGCCCTCGCGAAAGAGGTGGTGGCCGCCATCGAGGCGGCATTGCCGCCGCCAGGAACTGCCTGAGGTCCGGCGCCTCGGCAGCAAGGAGCGGTCTTGTGCCTCTTTGCTGGAAATGGTCTGCAGCGAGCGCTGTACATATCCTTGTCTGAGCTTCGAGTCGTTCAGCCAACATGTCGTTGAGTTCCTGCAAGTCATCCATCTGAGGCGACACGAGACGGTATTCCGCCTTGCGCATCAATGTCGCCCGGATCCAGAAGACGAACATTCGACGCAGGTCCGGCCGCACGCCGGCCACCCGCTGTTCGGCGCCGCTGACTACAAGCTCGTCCACCACTGCCGCAACGGCCGCTCGGTCTACAGCTTCTGCATGTGCCCCGGCGGTACCGTCGTCGCGGCGACTTCCGGGGCCGGGCGGGTCGTCACCAACGGCATGAGCCAGTATTCGCGCAACGAGCGCAACGCCAACGCCGGCATCGTCGTCGGCATCACGCCGAGCGACTGCCCCGGCGGGCCGCTGGCCGGCATCGAGCTGCAGCGGCAGCTCGAAGCGCGCGCCTTCGAACTCGGCGGCGGCAGCTATGAGGCGCCGGCACAGCTCGTCGGCGACTTCCTGGCCGGCCGGCCATCGACCCGGCTCGGCGCGGTGACTCCCTCGTATCAGCCGGGTGTCCGCTTGACCGATCTCGCCAGCGCGCTGCCCGACTACGCGATCGCCGCGATTCGCGAGGCGCTGCCGGCATTCGATCGCCAGATCCGGGGTTTCGCGATGGCCGACGCGGTGCT
>DDUX01000035.1:0-6787 GCA_002345025.1 Candidatus Accumulibacter iunctus
GGCGACGATCCAGAGGATCTCGGTCATCCGGTTTCTCCCGGTAGCGAATGGTGTTGATGGCTGGCGTCGCCGCCGGTGCGCATCGCTGCCTGGCGACCCGCGCGAGTGGGCGCGCCCGTCCTGTCCGAGCGCAGCGAAAGGCGCAGCGGTCAGCATGACGCGGACGACCCGCGCGCCGGCCGCCGACATCCAGGTGGTGCCGATGGGCTCCATGTGCAAGTGCTCCCGATCAGAAGTAGCCTCCCGTTCTGTTCCGCGCCGACGGCGCGGAACAGAACGGCCCGTGGTCCGGCGAGGACGAGGCGCTGCGCAAGCGAGACCGCTGTTCGGATCACGGGGGCGCCTTTCGCCATCGCGGCAAAGGTCTTGCTCATGGAAACCGGTCGGTCTCCACCCGGGCGCCGGGCAAGCTCGCAGAGCGGGGCTTTCCGTCGTGACGACGCCGCGGCAGGGAGCTACTCCCCCTTGGGACGTCTGGACTCTAGCAAGGACCGAACGCGGCAGTCAAGCATTTCGCCCGCGCCGGCCTCACCGTTGTCCGATGCCCCGTCTCCCCGTCTCCCCGTCTACTTGGTGATCGGAGCGTTGCGGCCGGAGAAGCGGTCGGTCAGTCGCAGCGCCGCATCGCTGAAGCTGCCCTGCGGCTTCTCGCTGCAGTGACGGTCGACGTACTGCTCGACCGTGCTGCTCGAGATGGCCGATATCTGCTGGTTCGGGTTGGCGTAGTTGTGACCGGTGAGCACGCCCCGGACCCAGGCGACATAGGCCGCGCGCTGCTCGGCATCGTTCTTCGACGCTACCCAGGCGCGACACGACATGTCGTCAAAGCCGACGATCTTCAGCGGCAACGCAGCGCCGGCGCTGGTCGTAGCCAGAGCGGCAAGCAGCAGGCAGGTGTTCGGCAGCAGGTGCCATTGCGACATCGAGTTGCTCCGTGCGGGTTGAGGTAGGTGTGGACAGTGCCATTTTCTTCCGTTGCGCAGGGCGAGTCCACGCCTGTTGCGGGTCGTGGCCGGAAAGGTGGCCGGCTTGCTGGCAGACGGCAGCAGCGCGAGTACAATGGTGGGCCTGTCTCCACTGAAGCGAGCCCATGACCGGACAGCTCTTCATCGTCAGCGCGCCGTCCGGCGCCGGCAAGACGACCCTGGTGCGACTGCTCCTGGAAAACGACCCGGAACTCGGCGTCTCCGTTTCGCACTGCACGCGCGCGCCGCGGGCGGGTGAGCAGGACGGCCGCGAGTATCACTTCGTCGGCGTCGACGAATTTCTCGAGAAGGTCGCTGCGGACGGCTTTCTGGAATGGGCCGAAGTCCATGGCAACCACTACGGCACCGCCAGAAGCGGCATCGAATCGGCGCTGCTTGCCGGCCAGGACATGCTGCTGGAGATCGACTGGCAGGGCGCGCAGCAGGTGCGCCGGGTCTTTCCCGAGGCGATCGGCATCTTCGTCCTGCCGCCTTCGCTGGCTGAACTGGAGCGGCGACTGAGCGGTCGCGCGACCGACAGCGCCGACACCATCAGGCGCCGGCTGGCAGCGGCACGGGAAGAGTTGCGGCATGTCGGCGAATTCGACTATGTTATCATCAACGATGACCTGCACCGTGCGTTGCACGATCTGCTGGCGGTGATCCGTGCGGCGCGACTGCGCTACGCCACGCAGCATCAGCGCCATTCCGCCCTGTTCGCAACAATGCTCTGACCCCCCTGGAGATCCGCATGGCAAGAGTAACCGTAGACGACTGTCTGAGCCGCATTCCGAACCGTTTCCAGATGACGCTGGCCGCCACCTATCGTGCGCGCCAGATCACCGCCGGCGCCTCGCCGTTGATCGATGCCAACCGTGACAAGCCGACCGTGACGGCGCTGCGCGAGATTGCCCTCGGCAAGGTCGGTCTGGAAGTGCTCAACCGCGGCCAGGCCTGAGCGTTCGCGCACCATTTGCGGGGCGCAGGCGTGGACGCGGGTGGTCGGACAGACCGGACCGCTGCAGCGGCGGTGGCTGCCCTTGAGCAGGAGTTTCAGCAGCCGCTGGAGCATGACGCCGCCGCCGGTGCTGCGCTGGTTGCCGGCGACGCGCGCCAGCCGGTGCCGGCGGTCTTGCCGGATGCGACCGCTGCCGGCAGCGCTGGGCAAGCGATGACGCTCGCTCCGGATGCGGTTGCGGCCGATACTGGCCTGATCGCCGAGCCGGCTGTCAGCGGCGAGAGCATCGACTGCGTGCCGGCGGAGGACGGCGAAGCGATTCCCTGCCCGGAGGACGATGAGGCCTACCGGGTCTTCATCGACAGTCTGATGTATCTGCCGCCGGAGGAGGTCGAACTCGTCCGCGAGGCCTATCGCTTCGGCGAGGCCGCCCACCGGGGCCAGAAGCGGCAGTCGGGCGAGCCCTACATCACCCATCCGCTGGCGGTTGCCGGCGAGATCGCCGAATGGCAGATGGATGTGGAGGGGGTGATCGCCGCCTTGCTGCACGACGTGATGGAGGACACGCCGGTCAGCAAGAGCACCATCGCCGAGCGCTTCGGCAAACCGGTGGCAGATCTCGTCGATGGACTGTCGAAGCTCGACAAGCTCGAATTCCAGTCGATCGAGGAAGCGCAGGCGGAGAATTTCCGCAAGATGCTGATGGCGATGGCGCGTGATCTGCGCGTCGTCCTGATCAAGCTTGCCGATCGCCACCACAATCTGCAGACGATGGCCGCCGTGCGTCCGGAGAAGCGCCGTCGCATCGCGCGCGAGACGCTCGAGATCTACGCGCCGATCGCCAATCGGCTGGGGCTCAACAAGCTCTACCACGAGTTGCAGGATCTCTCCTTCCGGCTCATCTATCCGATGCGCGCGCGTGTTCTGGCACGCGCGCTCAGGGCGGCACGCGGCAACCGGCGCGAACTGCTGTCACGCATCCTCGATGGCATCAACCGCCGGCTGCAGGACGCCGGCATCGAGGCCCGCAGCTTCGGGCGCGAGAAGAGCCTCTACTCGATCTACCGCAAGATGCTCGACAAGCGGCTCTCGTTCTCGCAGGTGCTCGATGTTTACGGCTTTCGCGTGCTGGTCGCCGATCAGCAGACCTGCTACGTCGCGCTCGGCCTGTTGCACGGTTTGTACAAGCCGGTGCCCGGCAAGTTCAAGGACTACATCGCCATCCCGAAGCCGAACGGCTATCAGTCACTGCATACGACGCTGATCGGACCGCACGGCACCCCCTTCGAACTGCAGATTCGGACCGAGGCGATGGACAACCTGGCGCAGGAAGGCATCGCCTCCCACTGGTTGTACAAGGACAGCGAACACTTTGGCGCCGACCTGCAGCAGAAGACTTCCACCTGGTTTCACTCGCTGCTCGATCTGCAGAGTGCGACCGACGAGTCCGGCGACTTTCTCGAACATGTCAAGGTCGACCTGTTTCCGCACGAGATTTACGTCTTCACGCCGAAGGGCAAGATCATCGCCCTGCCGCGCGGTGCGACGGCGGTCGACCTGGCGTACGCCGTGCACTCGGATATCGGCAACCACTGCGTCGCCGCCAACATCAATTTCCAGCCGATGCCGCTGGTGACCGAGCTGACCAATGGCGACCGGGTCGAGATCGTCACCGCTGCCGATGCACACCCGAGCCTGGCATGGCTGAACACCGTCAAGACCGGCCGTGCACGCAGCAAGATTCGCCATTACCTGAAGAGCGTCCAACATGACGAATCGACGCTGCTGGGCGAGAAGATGCTCGATAAGGAGTTGCAGGCTCTTGGCGTGGTCGCGGCGGAACTGCCGGTGTCGAGCTGGAAGAACGTCCTGCGCGATTCCGGCAACAAGCTGATCAAGGAGGTGTATACCGACATCGGTCTCGGTTTCCGTCTCGCCGGCGTCGTTGCCCGCCGTCTGCTCGCGCGCGACGACGCGTCGCAAGTGCCGGTCAAGGCGCCTGCTTCGCTGGTGATCCGCGGCAGCGAGGGTATGGCGGTGCAGTTCGCCCCCTGTTGTCAGCCGATCCCGGGTGACCCGATCATCGGCTCGATCTGGAAGGGCAAGGGGCTGGTGATCCATACCCATGACTGCCCGGCGATCCGCAAGGCGCGCAGCGCCAAGCCGACGAAATGGATCGACGTCGAGTGGGAGCCGGAGCCGGGCAAGCTGTTCAACGTGCGCCTGCGACTGACGGTGCACAATACCGTCGGTGCCCTTGGGCGAATTGCCACCGAGATCTCGCAGTCGGGGATCAACATCGTCCATGTCAATATGGACGAGAAGCACCCCGGGCTCTACACGACGATCAATTTCACCGTCCAGGTTGCCGGTCGGACCTCGCTGGCGCGCCTGATGCGCAGCCTTCGCCGCTTGCCGGAGGTGGTCCGCATTGCCCGCGAGCAGGGGCAGACCACTTGAATCGGCAACGCGGGACTGGCCGCTCGGCGAAGCCAGAGTCCAGGCGCTTACCAGCTTGAAGGTTCTCGTCCTTGGCGCCGGCGTCGTCGGCGTCTGCAGTGCCTGGTATCTGGCGAGGGCGGGGCATCAGGTCAGCGTGCTCGACCGGCAGCCGGCTGCCGGACTGGAAACCAGCTTCGCCAATGGTGGCCAGATCTCGGTGTCGCACGCCGAACCGTGGGCCAATCCGCAGACGCCGTTGCGGGCACTGGCGTGGATGTGGCGCGAGGACTCGCCGCTGCTCTTCCGGCTGCGCTGCGATGCCGCACTGTTCGACTGGCTGCTGCGGTTCCTGCGCGAGTGCACGCCGCGGCGAACGCGCGCCAACGTGCAGCAGATCGTCAGTCTGGCACTCTACAGCCGGCGCCAGTTGCAAGCGCTGCGCGCCGAAGTCCCGCTGGCCTACGATCAGCTCGAGCGGGGCATCCTGCATTTGTACACCGATCGCCGCGAGTTTGCGGCGGCGGCCGCGGCAGCCGCGGTGATGCGCGAGTATGGTTGCGAGCGCCGGCCGCTGAGCGTGGACGAGTCCATTGCCATCGAACCGGCACTGGCGCCGGCACGCTCGCTGCTCGTCGGCGCCGACTACACGGCGGCCGACGAGTCGGGTGACGCGCATCGCTTCACGCAGCAGTTGGCGCGTCACTGCGCGGCGGCCGGCGTGGTCTTCCATTACGGTGCCACGGTCAGCTCACTGCGCGCGAGCGGCGGCCGGCTGCAAGGGGTGCTTGCCGGCGGCGAACTGCACCAGGCCGACGTCTATGTTGCCGCGCTCGGAAGCTTTACGCCGCTGTTGCTGCGGCCGCTCGGCCTGCGCCTGCCGGTCTACCCGGCTAAGGGTTACTCGGCAACCGTGCCGCTGGCGGCGGACAGCGTGGCGCCGACCGTCAGCCTGATCGACGACGCGCACAAGATCGTCTTTTCCCGGCTTGGGCAGCGGCTGCGGATCGCCGGTACCGCCGAGTTCAACGGTTACGACACCGCGCTCAACGAGGTGCGCTGCCAGGCCCTCATCGGCCGCGCCAGGCAGCTTTTCCCAGAGCTGCGACCGGCAGGCGAGAGCGAGTTCTGGGCCGGGCTGCGGCCGGCGACGCCGTCCAACGTGCCGCTCATCGGTCGCTCGCCGATCGCCAACCTGTATCTCAACACCGGCCACGGGACGCTCGGATGGACGATGGCCTGCGGCTCCGGCGCCGCCCTCGCCGACATCATCAGCGGCCGTTCGCCGGAGCCGCCTTTCCACTTCCTCTGAACGCGTGCCACAGGCACCGGAGACCCCATGACCACCGTAAGCTACGAAGTGCGCGACCACGTCGCCATCCTCACCCTCAACCGGCCGCAGTCGCTCAACTCGCTCGACCTCGAGATGATCGAAGACCTGCGCCAGACGACCGCGCGTGCCGCCTTCGCGCCCGAGGTGCGTGCCGTCCTGCTGTGCGCTGCCGGAAGCCATTTCATGGCCGGCGGCGACCTCAGGTGGTTCCGCGAGCAGCTGGCGCTGCCTGCCGCCGACCGCCAGAAGCGCTTCGAGCGGGTGATCGCCGACGTCCACAGCTCGATCCTGACGCTGAAGAGCATGCCCAAGCCGGCGATTGCCGCCGTAAATGGTGCCGTTGCCGGCTTCGGCATGTCGCTGATGATGGCCTGCGATCTCGTCGTCGCAGCGGAAGACGCCTATTTCACGCTCGCCTACAGCAACATCGCGCTTTCACCGGACGGTGGCGCCACCTGGTCGCTGCCGCGGCAGGTGGGTCTCAAGCAGGCGATGGAGATCGCCCTGCTGGGCGATCGTTTCGACGCCGAGCGGGCGCGTCAGCTCGGCTTGCTCAACCGCGTGGTACCGGCGTCGCAGTTGCCGGCGGCGGCGCTCGAGCTGGCGCAGCGGCTGGCGAGTGGTGCGGCTGGCGCGCTGGCGCGCACCAAGGCGTTGCTCAACCAGTCGCTGGAAACACCGTTGCCGGCGCAGTTGCAGGCCGAGCAGCACGCCTTTGCCGCCTGCGCCGCCGACCCCGACTTCGGCGAAGGGCTGGCTGCCTTCTTCGAGCGGCGGCCGGCGTCCTATGATCGAGGCTGAGCGCGTCGCGTGCTGATCGACACCCACTGTCACCTGGCCGCTGCCGAGTTCGCCGCCGATCGCGAAGCGGTCGCCGCTGCGGCGCGGGCTGCCGGGGTGACGCGGATCGTCGTGCCGGCAGTCGACACGGCGAGCTTTGGCGCGGTGAGCGCGTGTTGCGCACGCGTTGCCGGTTGCGTCGCCGCCTACGGCATTCATCCGCTGTATGTACCTTCTGCCAGCGGGAGCGATCTGCTGTTGCTGCGCGAGTGGCTCGAACGGGCGGCGACGGCGCCGCCGCCGGTGGTCGCG
>DDUX01000035.1:7063-52501 GCA_002345025.1 Candidatus Accumulibacter iunctus
CGGCGAGATCGGCCTCGACTGCCACTTTGCCGACACCGATGTCGAGCGCCAGGAGCGCTTCTTCGTCGAGCAGTTGCGGATCGCCCGTGAATTTGGCCTGCCGGTCTTGCTGCATGTCCGTCGTGCGGTCGATCGGGTGCTCAAATACCTGCGGCGGGTGCCGGTGGCGGGCGGCATCGCGCATGCCTTCAATGGCAGCCGGCAGCAGGCCGACGAGTTCATCGCGCTCGGCTTCAGGCTCGGCTTCGGTGGCGCGCTGAGCTTCAGCCGCGCACGACACCTCCGGCAGCTGGCGGCGACGCTGCCATTGCAGTCGATCGTCCTCGAGACCGATGCGCCGGACATGCCGCCAGCCTGGCTGGCGGGCGGGCGCAACTCGCCGGCCGAACTGCCACGGATCGGCGCGCTGCTCGCCGAACTGCGCGACATCGATGCCGGCGAACTGGCGCGCGCGACGAGCAGCAACGCATGCGCCGCGCTGCCTCGGTTGCTTTCGGACGATTGATCGGGTAGGGTACGGCCTGACGGCGTCGGGCTGCTCTCCCTGTGCCTGTCCGGGATGCCGGGCAAGGAACGAACTGGTGGCACGGGCATCATAGCGGGGCCGGCACAGTGCTTGCCATGGCGGTGTCGGCGGCTGTCTTGACGATCTCGAGGGACTCCTCTGCGAGCGCAAACGTTGGCATTCTCCATCATGAAAAACAGCTTCGATCGACCCGCTGCCACCACCGTGGCGCTGAATAAAGTCGTGCCTGCGATCCCGCAGTACCTGCAGGCGCACTACTGGTGGGCCTACGTCCACCCGCGTGCGGTGCACGTCTTCGAGCGGCAGTGGCTGGTGAACCTGATTCTCTGGGGCAACTACAGGCGACTGTGCAATGCGGTGCTGCACGGTTACGGGCAGCACCTGCCCGGTCGCACGCTGCAGATCGCCTGTGCCTATGGTGACCTGACGCCGCGCCTCGCGGAATGCGTGGCGCCGGGCGGCGTGCTCGAGATCGTCGATATCCTGCCGATCCAGCTCGAGAACCTGTCCGGCAAGCTGGCTGCCGCTGCACCGGTCCGCATGCATTGCATGGATTCGGCGGCGCTGGGTTTTGCCGACGCCTCTTTCGACCGGGCATTGCTGTTCTTCCTCCTGCACGAGCAGCCGCAGGCGGTGCGCGAGAAGACCCTGGCCGAGGCGCTGCGGGTGGTTCGACCGGGTGGGACGCTGACCATCGTCGATTACGCGCCGCCGAGCCGCTTCAATCCGCTGCGCTACTTCTGGAAGCCGGTTCTCGACCGTCTCGAGCCGTTCGCGCATGACCTCTTCAGCGAGGAGGTGGCTGCCTGGCTGCCGCGCGACGGTGGCTCCGTCATGGTCAGCAAGCAGCGTTTCTTTGGTGGCATGTACCAGATGTTGACGCTCCAGGTTGTCGACGGAGCAGGCGAGTAACAGGCAGCAGGACACGCAATCGATTGGCCGCGGCGCAGTCCGTGCTGCCGCGGCTTTCCGCAGGATGATCGACACCGGCTTCGCTCCGGTGCGAGAAAGGATCAACAAGCATGGAGATATACAAGGCAGATGTGGTGATCGTGGGTGGCGGCGGGGCAGGCCTGCGGGCGGCAATCGCCGTTGCCGAGGCCGACCCGTTGCTGCGGATTGCGCTGGTGTCGAAGGTCTACCCGATGCGTAGCCACACCGTCGCCGCCGAGGGCGGTTCGGCGGGGGTGAAGCAGGCGAGCGACAGCCTCGAGTACCACTTCAACGACACCGTGCATGGCGGTGACTGGCTCTGCGAGCAGGACGTGGTGGAGTACTTCGTCGCCCACTGTACCGAGGAGCTGACCCAGCTCGAGCACTGGGGTTGCCCGTGGAGCCGGACGCCGGACGGGCACGTGAATGTGCGTGCGTTCGGTGGCATGAAGATCGAGCGGACGTGGTTCGCCGCCGACAAGACCGGCTTCCACATGCTGCATACGCTGTTCCAGACCTCGATCAAGTATCCCTCGATCAAGCGTTTCGACGAGCATTTCTGCGTCGACCTGATCGTCGAGGACGGGCGCGTGCAGGGTGTCGTCGCGATCGAGATCGCTTCCGGAGAATTCACGCTGGTCGAGGCGCGCTCGGTCGTCATCGCCACCGGCGGTGCCGGCCGGGTGTTCCGCGAGAACACCAACGGCGGCGTCGTCACCGGCGACGGCATGGCGCTGGCCTATCGGCACGGCGTGCCGCTGCGCGACATGGAGTTCGTCCAGTACCATCCGACCTGCATGCCGGGGACCGGGCTGCTGTTCACTGAGGCCTGCCGGGGCGAAGGCGGCTTTCTGGTCAACAAGGACGGCTATCGCTACCTGCAGGATTATGGGCTTGGTCCGGCAGAGCCGACGCCGCGCAACAAGGCGATGGAACTCGGACCACGCGACCGCCTCAGCCAGGCCTTCTGGTACGAGCAGCAGAAGGGTCGCACGATCGAGGGGCCGCACGGCTCGGTGGTGCACCTCGACCTGCGCCATCTCGGCGAGAAGAAGCTGCGCGAGCGCTTGCCGCAGATCTATGAACTGGCCGAACAGTTCATGGGCGTCGACCCGGCGCATGCGCCGATTCCGGTACGACCGGCGGTGCACTACACGATGGGCGGCATCCTCGTCGACGGCCGCTGCGCGGCGCCGCTGCCGGGGCTGTTTGCCGCCGGTGAATGTTCGAGCGTCGGTATCCACGGTGCCAACCGGCTGGGCTCCAATTCGCTGTCCGAACTGCTCGTCTTCGGCAAGGTTGCCGGCGTCGAAGCCGCTCGCCATGCGCGCGCGGTCGCCGCCGGCGATTCCACCCGGCTGCTGAAGCAGGCGCAGGCGGTCGAGCAGCGCGTCGTCGGGCTGAAAACGAAGAGCGGCGGCAGCGAGCGCATCGCCACGCTGCGCAAGGAGATGGCGCAGACCATGGAGGACGGCTGCGGCATCTACCGCCTGGCGGAGACGATGCAGACGACCTGCGACAAGCTCGACGAGCTGAAGGATCGCTTCCGCAACGTCAATCTCGAAGACAAGTCGAGCGTCTGGAACACCGAATGGCTGCTCGCCATCGAACTCGAGTACCAGCTCGACGTCGCGCAGTCGATGGCCTGTTCGGCGATCAACCGGCGCGAGTCGCGTGGTGCCCACCAGCGCCTCGACGGTTTCGAGCAGCGCGACGATGTCAATTTCCTGGCGCACTCGCAGGCACACTATGTCGCCGGTGGTCCACCGCGGATCGACTACGGTCCGGTCAGGATCACCAAGTCGCAGCCGGGTACCCGGGCTTATGGGGCCGCAGGAGAAAAGGCCGAGCAGGAAAGGAAGGCGTCCAATGTCTGACATGCAGAAGACAATCGAAATCGAGGTCCTTCGCTACCACCCGGAAAAGGACAAAGAGCCGCACCGGCAGGTTTTCGAGGTGCCGTTCACCGACGACATGTCGGTGTTGCAGGGCGTGCAGTACATCAAGGACTACCTCGATGGCTCACTGAGCTTTCGCTGGTCGTGCCGGATGGCGATCTGCGGCAGTTGCGGCATGATGATCAACGGCATTCCGAACCTGTCGTGCCAGACCTTCCTGCGCGATTACTACCCGGCACGGGTGCGCGTCGAAGCACTGGCGCACTTCCCGATCGAGCGTGATCTGGTGATCAACATGGAAGGCTTCATCGAGAAACTCGAGAGCATCCAGCCCTACATCATCCCGAAGGAAGAGCGCACGCTGGCGCAGGGCGAGTATCTGCAGACGCCCGAGCAACTCAATGCCTACGAGCAGTTCAGCTCGTGCATCAACTGCCTGCTGTGCTATGCCGCCTGCCCGCAGTTTGGTCTCAATTCGAGCTTCATCGGACCGGCGGCGACGGCGCTGCTGCATCGCTACAACGTCGATTCGCGGGATGGCGGCAAGGCCGAGCGGATGGAACTGATCAATTCCGAGGAAGGCGTGTTCAACTGCACCGCCGTCGGTTACTGCTCGGAGGTCTGTCCGAAGCACGTGGACCCGGCGAACGCGGTCAACCAGAACAAGACCAACAGCGCAGCCGACTATTTCCTGCGTTTCCTCGCTCCGAAAGGAGGTGCCAAGTGAGCAAGCGTCGTCCCTATGTGCGCTCGATGGACGGATGGTGGCGCAAGAACCCGTTCTTCGTCGAGTACATGATCCACGAAGGCACAGCCCTGTTCGTCGCCGCCTACGCCGGCGTCCTGCTCGCCGGGCTGTTTCGCCTGTCGCAGGGCGAGGCCGCCTGGAATGCCTGGCTGGCCGCGCTGACGAACCCCTGGTACATCGCCTTTCACTTGGCGGCGCTGCTGGCGCTCAGCTACCACACCTATACCTGGTTCAAGATCATGCCGCGCACCATGCCGCCGGTGGTCGTCGGTGGCGAGCGCCTGCCGGGCTGGGTGATCACCGCCGGCGGTCTCGCCGTCGCGGCTGCCGCCTGTCTCGGTCTGCTCGCTCTGGTATGGGGGATGGCACGATGAAAGCTCCGTTGAAACGCTCCAACGCACCGATCTTCTGGGCGCTCTTCGGCGCCGGCGGCATGCTGTCGGCGCTTCTCGGGCCGATGCTGGTCTTCATCACCGGTCTCGCGGTACCGCTCGGCCTGCTGCTGCCAGCAGACACCATGAGCTATCCGAAGATGCTCGCCTTCGCCCAGAACTTCATCGGCAAGGGATTCATCTTCGCGATCATCGCGCTCTTCCTGTGGCATGCGGCGCACCGCATCTTCCACAGTCTGCACGATATCGGCATTCATGCCGGTACCGGTGCGAAACTGCTGTGTTACGGCAGCGCCATGCTCGGCACGCTGATCGCCGCCTACGCGCTGCTGGCGATCGGCTTCTAGCCGCGGGTGTTGCGCCGTTCGCGGGAGTGGGGGGCGTCGCGCCCTCCCGCTCCCGTGTGCCGGCTCAGGCCATGCCGCTCAGACGCGCCTTGCGCTCGCGCTCGATGCGCGTGATGTAGCGCTGCAGCATGTTCATCCGGGCACCCGTCAGGCCAATGAACTCGCAGCCGACGCGGAAGTAGCGGGAGCCGCCGCGGGTCGCTTCTTCGCCCTTGTTGCAGACCTGCAGGTTGGCATTCAGCAGCCCTTCGTCGGGCAGGTTGATCCTGCTGTCGCTGAGGCGCTGGCCACGCGGCAGAAGTGCGGCGAGACTGGGGGTCGCCATCAGGCCGATCCCGCCGCCACTGATGTCGAGGACCGAGGTTTCCACCGGCAGCGCGCTGCCATCAGCACGCCTGAGCGTCGCGACCAGCCGCACCGGCTTGGTCACCGGCGTCGTCAGGCGAAAATACTCGCGTCGCTGCAGTCGCAGGAGCTTGTCGGGCAGCGCCGCAGCGAACGCCGGCAGGCCGCTGCTGCGCGTCTCCGACAGCCTGCCGAGGCTGAACTGGACCTTCACCTTGTCGAGCGTGCTGACGAGAAAGAGCCGCTCGGCGAGCAGCACCTGGCGGTTGATCGCTTCGTCGCGGCCGCTGTCGATGAGAAGCTGGTCTGCTGCCGCATCCACCTGCAGCACCGATGTCAGGATGAACGAGCGGCCTTCGTCAAAGTAGGCGCTGACCAGTGACCGGCGCTGCACCAGACTGCGCAAGACAGCGACGATCTCGACCTTCGATTGCAGGAGAAAGCGGGCGTAGTCGTCGGGCCGCTCGATCTCCAGGTGAATCGGTTGCTGCTCGGCCAGCATCCGGGAATCCGTTTCTTCCATTGCCATTCCTGGGGTCATCTGCAGCCGGCAGTTTAACGCAGAAAGCGCTGCCGGGCGGGCTCAGGCGCGCCCGGCCGGCCGGCGCAGGCGGCGGGCCAACCGCCGTCCGGCGTTGCGAATCATGCCGTGTCAGGACTTGCCGGAAAGGCCTTGAAGACAGGCGCAGGCGAGCCCGACTGGCCGTTCTCGAGCTGATAGAGCCAGGCGAGCAACTCGGCGACCGCCACGTAGAGGTGTGGCGGGATGTGCTGATCAAGATCGACCTGCATCAGCAGCGAGACCAGTTCCGCCGATTCATGCACATAGACGCCGTGCTCATGGGCGCGGGCGATGATCTGCCGGGCGACCAGGCCACGCCCCTTGGCGAGGACCCGCGGGGCCGCCTCGGCCTGATCGTAGGCGAGAGCGACGGCGGTCTTGCGCGGATCATCGGTTGCCAGGGGCATGCCTGCTCACTCTCTTCCTGCACCGTGCCGCGGCGGCCAGCGCCCGGAGCGGGCACTCGATGCGGCATGGCGCATGATCTTAGCGGCCGCCGTGCGGCGGCGCAAGAGACCGGACGCAACAGCTGACCGCGAGAGTGGGTGTCGGGCTGGCGCAGCCGCCGAAGCGGTGGTTGCTCGCGAGCGAAGCGCCGGTCGTCGGCGGATCATGGTCGCCTTGCCGCGCGCTGCGCTCGCTGTTACCGTGACAGTCGCGCGAGCGACTGACGAATCTCCCCTCGCCCGCTCGCGGGAGAGCGGTCGGGGGTGAGGGGAACGGTCATGGCTTTCATCATCCGGAGTGTCTGACAAAGCGATGACCGCTGGGGCATAATGGCGGCCACGACCTGTCGCCCGCCACCCCCGGCTCTCATGGAAGACAAACCAACCTTCCTCACCCGCCCGTATCTGCCCCCGCTGGAGGACTTCCTTCCCTATCTGGCCGAGATCTGGGAGAGCCGTCTGCTGACCAACGGCGGGCCGTTTCACCAGCAGTTCGAGGAGAAGCTCCGGCACTACCTCGGCGTCGGGCACGTCTCGCTGTTTGCCAGCGGAACGCTGGCGCTGATGACGGCGCTGCAGGCGCTGCGCATCACCGGCGAAGTGATCACCACCCCATACACCTTTGCCGCCACCACGCATGCGCTGCTGTGGAACGGCATCAAGCCGGTGTTTGTCGATATCCGGCGCGACACCTGCAATCTTGACGAGGAACTCGTCGAGGCGGCAATCACGCCGAGAACGACCGCCATCCTGCCGGTACACTGTTACGGGAACCCTTGTGCAAGCGAGCGCCTGCAGCAGATCGCCGATACCTATGGGCTGAAGCTGATCTATGACGCGGCGCATGCCTTTGGCGTGACGGTCGATGGCAGCTCCCTGCTGGCGCAGGGCGATCTGGCGATGCTGAGTTTCCACGCGACCAAGGTGTTCAACACCTTCGAAGGTGGCGCCATCGTCTGCCACGATCTGAAACTCAAGCAGCGAATCGATTACCTGAAGAACTTCGGCTTTGCCGACGAAGTTACCGTCGTCGCTCCGGGAATCAATGGCAAGATGAACGAGTTCCAGGCGGCGCTCGGGTTGCTGCAACTTGAACACGCAGATCGGGCGATCGCCGCGCGGATGGCGATCGATCGGCGTTATCGGCAGGCTCTTGCCACGGTTGCCGGCGTCGAGTGCCTGGCGGTGGCGACGCGGGTGAAGCGTAACGGCGGCTATTTTCCGCTGCTGATCGGTGCCGAATATCCGCTGTCGCGTGACCAGCTTTACGACCGCTTGCGGCAGCAGCAGATTCACGTGCGTCGCTACTTCTTTCCGTTGATCAGCGATCTGCCGATGTACCGCGGGATTCCCTCGGCGGCGCCAGCCAACCTGCCGGTGGCGACGAGCATCGCCAGGCAGATCCTGTGTCTGCCGATCTATCCCGACCTCGACCTGCCAACGGTCGACCGCATCATCGACATTGTTTCCTCGCCGCAGTGAAGCACCGTTTGCAGGGGCAAGCATGAACGAACTCTTCGCGCTGATCGCCGCAGCGCTCAAGCTACCGCCGAGCGCCATCGAACCAGGCACTTCGATGAAGAACACGCCAGCCTGGGATTCGCTGGCGCACATGGAGTTGATCATCGGCATCGAGGACCGCTATCAGGTGATTCTCGATGCCGACGAGATTGCCGACATGAGCTCGGTTGCCAGCATCATCACTCAACTCGCCAAACGGGGGCTGGTCGACGATGCAGCTTGACGGAGCAGTGGCGATCGTCACCGGAGCGGCGCAGAACATCGGCCGCTGCATTGCCGTGGCCCTGGCGGAAGCCGGCTGCCGGGTGGCGGCAATCGACCTTGATGGCGAACGGCTCGAAACGCTGGCGGACGAGCGCATCGACGTCCTTGCCGGCGATGTTGCCGATCCCGAGCAGGCGGCGCGCGTCGTCGACACGGTGAACGGCAAGCACGGACGGATCGACGTCCTGGTCAACGCAGCCGGCTGGATCTGCAGTGCGCCGCTGTACAACCTGCTCGATCGCGCCGCCGGTCGCCACGACATCGGCCTGTGGGAGAAAGCGTTGCGCATGAACCTGACGACGACGCTGGTGATGGGTTCCTGCGTCGCCGAGAAGATGGTGCGCCAGCGCACGCGCGGCGTGATCATCAACATCAGTTCGGTCGCCGCACGTGGCAATGCCGGCCAGAGTGCGTACGCCGCCGCCAAGGCGGGCGTCAACGCACTCGCCCTGTCGTGGGCGAAGGAACTCGGTGGGCTGGGAATCCGCGCTCTGGCGATAGCCCCGGGCTTCATCGATACCTCGTCGACGCATGCCGCGATGAGCGAGGAACGACTTCGGGAATGGGTTGGCAAGGTTCCGCTGCGCCGGCTGGGGACACCCGAACAGGTTGCCCAGACCGTCCTTTTCGCCGTCAGCAACGATTACCTGACGGGAACGGTGATCGAACTCGACGGTGGCCTGAAGTTCTGATCGCCCCCGGCCGGGCCTCAGAGACCCGCCAGGCGCTGCTGCAGTTGCCTGCGGTCGAGTTTGCCATTGGCGTTCTTCGGCAGTTCGGCCAGGATCTCGATCTGTGTCGGGATCATGTAGGCTGGCAGGTGGTCGCGCAGCGCTTGCCGCAGAGTCGCCTCGTCGACCGGTGAGCGGGAACTGACGAAAGCAGCGATTCGCCCGTGCTGCTGGCGCAGCCGGTGATAGACGCAGACCGCCTGGCGGATCTGCGGCAGCGACTCGAGGGCGGCCTCGATCTCCTCGAGCTCGATGCGATAGCCGAGGTGCTTGATCTGGTTGTCGCTGCGCCCGACGAACCAGAAGACGCCGTGCTCATCCTGTCGCACCAGATCGCCGGTCCGGTAGAAGCGTTCCTCGAAGCCGGTACCGTGCGGATTGCCGGCGAAACGCTGCCGGCTGTGCTCGGCATTGCGGTAATAGCCCAACGCCAGCTGCGGGCCGAGCAGACACAATTCGCCGACTTCGCCATCCGGCACCAGTCGCTGCTCCTCGTCGAGGACCAGCGACGAGAAGTTGGGCGCCAGTCTGCCGAGCGGGGGCAGACCATGCAGCTGCGCGAAGTCGGCCTCCGACAGCGTGTACGCAGAGCAGATGCAGGTGCATTCGGTTGGCCCGTAGACGTTGACCAGACGCGCCCGCGGGTGGAAGAGGTCGAAGAGTTTCTGCAGTTCGGCCTTCGGGTAACCCTCGCCGCCAAAGACGAGGCAGCGCATCGTCGGCCAGCTGTCTGCGCTCAACTGGCGCATGGTCATCAGATAGATCAGCAGTGACGGGACCGAGAACCACAGAGTACAGCCGCGTTCGCCAACCTGCCGCACAAGCTCGGCCGGAACGCTTACGATCTCGCGTCCGAGCGGGACCAACGCTGCTCCCGAGAACAGTGACGCGTAGAAGTCGAATACGGAGTTGTCGAAATGCAGTGGATTGGCGCCGCTCAGCCTGTCGCCCGCGCCGATGCCGAACTCTACCCGCGCCCAGCGAATGAAGTTGAGGACGCTGGCGTGGCCAATGGCAACGCCCTTTGGTGTTCCCGTCGAGCCGGAAGTGAACATCAGGTACGCCGGGTCGGTACCGGTGACGAGATCGGTTGCCGCCAGGCGCTCGGCGGGCAGGCATTCAAGGACCGCGGGGTCCGGGAGCAGCAGCAGCGGCACGCTACCGGCATCGCAGCAGTCAAGGATCGCTGGCGGCAGCGCGTGATCGCTGACCGCCAGTCGCGGCTGGCAGGTGGCGAGGATCATCGCCAGACGCTGCGGCGGATTCTGGTCGTCGAGGTTGACGTAGGCGGCGCCGATCTTGAGAGCGGCAAGCATCAGGGCGTGGCCCTCGACCGACTTCGCGTTGAACAGTGCCAGGACATCGCGGCGGCCGAGTCCGAGCGAGCTGAGCCAGTGGGCGAGCTGGTTCGCCAACCGGTCGAGAGCGGCGAAGGAAACGGCGTGCCCGCCGGCAAGTATCAGAGCCGGCCTGTCGGGGCAACTCGCGACGACGCCCTCGAAAGCCAGCCCGAGGTTGTAGCGGTAGCTCATCGGCGCCGGTCAGCGCAGCCGCGACATGCGCAGGAAGCGGTCACTGTCGAGCCGGAACAGTTCGGTGTCCCGTTCCACCAGGACGCTCTTGCTGGCAACCGATTTCGTCAGCAGCGTACGCGCCCCGAGAATGCTGTCGGCGCCGACGACCACTTCGTTGCCGATGGTGGCGTTGAGTGCCACGAAGCAGCGTTCGCCGATGACCGTCCCGCCACCGATCGCCGTTCCGGCTGCGATCCAGCAGTGGTCGCCGATCTGTGCATGATGGCCGACGACGACGTTGCTCCAGAGCGCGACGTTATCGCCGATTCGCGCCCCGGCCTCGAGCGAGACACCGTCGGCCACGAAGCAGTTCTCGCCGACGAGCGCCTCGCGTCCCGGCCACGAACGCGAACTGACGTAGCTGGCGAGGCGATAACCCCTGCCTCTGGCAGCGAGAAACAGTCTTTCCCGCACGCGATTGAGCTGGTGGTAGCCGACGGCGATGTGCAGCTCATGCTGTGCAGGAGGGAACAGGCGCGTCGCCTCATCGAAGGGGAGCAGTGGCAGGTTGCGGTACGAGTCGCCGCTGGCAAAGGCCGGCTCACAGGTGTAGGCAACGATCTCGTAGTCGCTGTCGCGCTCGAAGTAATCCGACAGCACGTCGGCAATCTTGCCGGCGCCAAAGAGCAGCAGTTTCTTCATCTTTCCTCCTCCTTGTGCCGGCTCTCAGGCCAGAAGTTCCGCCCAGCCGAAGCCCTCGCGGCCGAACTCGTTGCCGCAATAGAGCATCAGCGTCCGGCCGTCGAGGTCGAAGACATGAGGGTAGCAGATCATCTGCGAGTCCCAGCCAGCAGCCGACGGTGCGATCCCGGCTTCGTCGTCGTTGCGCTGCCAGTGGACGAGGTCATCCGACACGGCATGACCGATGCGGTAGCCGCGCTCGGCATTGCGAAAGTCCAGGCCATGCCGGTAGGAGAACAGCATCCGCTGGCGGCCGTGCCAGGCAAAGGTCGCGGCGCTGGTCTGGCATTCGAAGTCGACGCGAGCCGGGATCACGGGTTGCGCGTCACGCGTCCAGTTGACGCCGTCGCGCGAGGTGGCGTGCATGATGACATACACCGACTCCGTGTGCTCCGCCACCTCGAGCCAGTCGGTACCCGAGAGGTACCACATGTGCCAGTCATCGTCGCCGTGACGGCGGACGATCGGGCACGCCTGCAGGTACGGCTCATCGAGCGAAGCACCGACAATCGGCCCGCGGCCGCGGCGGCTGAAGCTGCGGCCGCCGTCGTGGCTGACGGCCAGGCCGATGGCCCAGTCGTAGGGAACGGCGACCCGGCGCGTCCAGCCGCAGTAGTAGAGCCAGTACTCGTCGCCGACCGCCACGACGCTTCCGGCCATGACTCCGAACTGGTCGAAACAGCCCGCTCCGCCGAGCTCGAGCACCGGCTCCGGCGAAACGGTCAGCACGGTCTGCGGATCGTTGCGGTCGAGATCGACGAAGCCGCTGTAGCTCAGGCACGAGCCGTCGGCTGCCCGCTGCGGTCGGCAACTGAAATAGACGCGCAGGCGGTCGGGCAGCAGCAGCGTCGTCGGCACCTGCGCGAACTCGCGCATCCATGGCAGCCGGCCGGCAGGTCGAAAGAGCATTCCCAGCTTGCGCCACTGCAACATTCTGCGGCACCTCCCCTAGGGCTTGACGAAATAGGCGTTGGGATAGATCGAGAAGGCAAACTTCTGCATTCTCGGCAGCGGCTGGCCGATCTCGGCAAAATAGCGCTCTATCGCCTGGCCCTCACCCTCCCAGGGCGGCGACCCGTAGGCGTTGAAGGCGACGACGCCGCCGCTGAGGACCAGCGGATAGAGATGCCGCAGGCCGGCGAGTGTCGGCTCGAAGAGATTGACGTCGAAGTAGAGGAGACTCAGACGGGTTCCCAGCGCGTTCCGGGAAAATTCCTCGACCGTGGCGCAGATGTCGCCCTTGATCAGCTTGCAGCGCTCGACGCCGCGCAGGAAATTGTCGTTGTTGTGCAGCGCGACCATCCGCTGCAGATATTCCTCGCTTGGCTGCATGCTGCCGATCAGGCGGTTGACCCAGGGACGGCAGGCACCATCCTGCGGTGCGAAGCCTTCGTAGCCGGCACAGCTTTCGAAGCCGTAGACCTTGCGCCCGCGATCACCCGGATTGAAGGTCTCGAGGAGCTTGCTCCAGGTGAAAAAGCCGGCCCCGAGGTAAACCCCGAGTTCGACGATCGATCCGGGCATCTCGGCGATCAGCCTGAACAGCTCGTAGTGTGCGAGCAGGCGAGCCATTTCCCGTCTGCGGATGAAGGCGGGTGCATGCAGCATGACATCCTGCAGACTCAGGTTGGCCAGGCTGACACATGCTTCGAGCTCCTGCCAGTGCTCGCGCTCGTAGGCTTCGTAACGCGTGCGGCAGTCTTCGTCGATTTCCGGTCGAGCGTTCATTTCCGTTGCCACTCACTTCCTTTCGAGGTCGCGCGCCGCCGCTTGCCGGACTGCCTCGTCCAGCCAGCGGTGCAGGCTCTTGCCACTTTTCGCGCAGGCGGCCTGCGCCATCGTCTTCGCCTCCGCGGTGACGCCCTCGAGCGTTCCGTAGTAGCGCGTACGATGGCTTCCGCCGCGGACACCCGGGATTTCGAAGTCGAGGTCGGCGAAGGGTTCGCCCTCACCGACGCGATACTCGATGACATAGAAGACGCCGCCGATGATCCACTCGAGCTTCACCTCCCGGCACGAGACCGGCAGGTGCTGCAGCGGCAGCTCGTAGCGATAGAGGGGATTCGAGTTCATCAGCACGCGGCCGAATTCGGTATTGCGTAGCCAGACGGGCATGCTCTCGTCGCCAACCACGACCTTCCCGCCGACCTTGGTCACCCGGTTGATCTCGCTGAAGAAGGCAGCGATGTCGGAGAAGGTGTTCAGGCCGCCAAAATGGAAGACCGCGTCGAAAACGCCATCGGCAAAGGGCAGATTGCAGGCGTTGCCGACATGGAACTCGGTCGGTACCGGCTTCGTCGCCAGCTTCGGAAAGCTGTGGCGCAGGATGGCGAGCGACAGATCCTGCAGGTAGAGACGGCCTTCGCTTCCCAGACGGTCGGCGATCAGGAGCGAATCGCGCCCGGAGCCGGCCCCCAGTTCGAGAACCCGGTGCGTCGGCTGCAGGCTGAGCCGGTCGACCAGGCGGTTGCGCACGTTGTTCTCGTCTTCGCCAAAGGTATCGAAGGTCAGATGCAGATTCTCGTCATAGACATCGGCATTGGCGTCGTACCAGAGCTTCGCCTCGAGGTCGCTGGCAGCGAGCTGGCGGGGAAAGACGAGATCGGGGATCCCGTCGGCAATCGGGAACTCCTCGCCGCAAGGGCACGACAGCATCCCGTCGACCACCGCTTCGCCCCGCTGACGCACGATTCGCAACTGCATCCCTTGTTTGCAGGCGGGGCACACATACACCTCAGCTTCGCCAGACCTCATTTGCTTATCCCTCTCCGGCTGGTTCAGCGCCCAGCTTGATGAACATCGCCTTGCCGCAGACGAACGCCCGTTCAATCCGCTGGCTGCAGGCTTCGAGCAGCTCGTTACCGACACGCCGCGGGCCGTCCCCATGCGCCCACTGGTAGTCGTCGAGGATCAGCCAGCCGCCCGGCAGCAGGCGGCTGACCCAAAGTTCGCAGTCCTGTTTGACGGCAGCGTGATCATGGTTGCCGTCGACGTGCAGAATGGCGATCCGGCGCGAAAATGGCACAACGACCGATTCGCGCGTCGCTATCGGCAACCCGTCCGAGTAGACGGCGAACGCCTGCACGGACGGCATGCGCAGATGCGCGTGATCATTGCCGGACCATGGCGCCAGGTTGACGAAGAAGGCTTCGGCAAGGAGCTCGTAGTCCCACTCGTCGACCAGCCGGCCGATGTTCGCCGGCGAGTCATGATGGATGGCGTGCACTGCCTGCCAGGGATCGACGGTCAGCAACGGGCCAATCTGGTAGCGCCGGGCGAGGTACAGCAGGACCAGTGCCGTCCGCCCCATCAGTGCACCGATCTCGACCAGATCGCCGGCTGGAGCACTGGCGGCAATGGCGATCATTGCCGCCAGCTTTTCGTCGCTCGACTCACCGTAGACCAAGGCCGCCTGCCGCAGCAGGCCGGCGACTTCGATCTCCGGCAGGACCTCGGCGCCGGCGGCGCAGCTCGACATCCAGGATCGCAGCGAGCGCGCTTGCGCCATCAGTTCGCCGTGCTGTTTGACCTGCCGGCGAATCGGCGAATCGCCCAGCAGCTCGACTGTCAGCCCGTGCGCGGGAAGCCAGGTCTGCAGATGGCTATAGACACTGGCCACCGGGCAGAAGATGCGGCTGATCGCGTGCTTCCGGATGAGGGCGAGAAACTCGCTGCCGAAGCCGGCTTCATGAACCATCGGCAAACGCAGCACGGCCTGGCCGTCGAAGCTCGTTGCATCGCCGGCGACCGACGCCGCGAGTACCACCGGTTCGCCAACCAGCCGCGCCGTTCGCCAGTAGTCGGTCGCCAGCCGGTTGACGGCGGGGAAGATCAGTGTGGCCGCTGGCGCAGGACGGACGTTCATGAGCAATGGTCTGCGCGCGGCGTCGCAATGTCGCAACGCGCCAGTTCGGCACGCGTCGCCTGTCGCCCGAGATGCATCAGCAGGTCGATGATCGACAGCCACGGGCTCCAGCCGCCGCCGAGCTGCGGATAGGGTTGCTCACGTGGAACGAGGAAACGCAGCTCTGTTCCACGGTGGCGAAACAGCGCAGGATCGTACAGCGTGCGACCACCCGGAAGGTTGAGGTATTCTGCTGCCCCCTCGTGCCGGCACAGCGCCAGAATGCGCTCCTGACCGCGGCTGCGATGCTCCGGATCGATCGCCGACGACGCGATCAGCGGGGTGCGAATCTCGAGATGGGCGGCAACCGCTCCGATGCTCTGCAGCAGGAAGGGCAGCAACGGGCCACGACCGTCGCTGACGATCGGTTCGAGGAAGGCTTGTGTCTCCTCGTAGAACGGGGCACGGCGATAGCTCTGTGCGAGAGTCGAGCGAAAGCGCTGCCACCAGCCGGCGTCGCTGGCCAACTCGATCTCGTTGATCAGGCGGTTCTGCGACGCCTGCCGGATCGGCACGCTGAAGCGATGCGCAGCGCCGCCGACGAGAATCCGGTTACGGTTGATCCAGCCACGCCGGATGAAGGCGACATCGTCGAGCACGATCATCCTGTCGACTGCGGCGACGAGTTGCCAGTAGCCGATGTAGGGCATGAAGTAGGGCTGCATTATCGCCAGTCGCACGTTGGCTTCTCCCGCCGGGCAGCTCCTGCGCTCTGCTTCATGGCCTGGCTTGCGCCGGCAGGTCGTTCGCGGTGATCTCGAAGGCGCGTGGTGCGAGCCCCTGGCACCAGCGTTGCCAGATCATCCGGAACGTCCGCTCGAGGCCTGCAGCAACCAGTTCGGGGCGACCCAGCGCCGATTGCTGCAGGCGCTCGCGCAGTCCGGCACGCAGCGTTGCCAGTTGCTCCAGATCGGCCGCCCATTCGCGACCGCGGGCGACGAATTCACTGGCGTCGCGGGCGATGAAACCGGGCAGCCCGACGTGTCCGAGAGTCGACGCGGCGGCTCGTCCGGGAACCGTCGTGCCGGCGAGGGTCAGCGTCGGGACACCCATCCAGCAGGCATGCAGGGTGGTCGTGCCGCCGGTGTACGGGAAGGTATCGAGACAGATATCCACCTGCTGGTGCAGCTCGAGATAGGTCCGCATGTCGCTGCGCGGCTGCAAGAGCAGTCGCTCGCGGGCGATGCCGTTTTCGGCGAACTCGCCGGCCAGTTGCTCGGCGCGTCCATCCGGGCGCATCGCGGCGAGCAGCATCCGCGACCCCGGCAGCGCGCGCAGCAGCTCGCACCACAGGGCAACGACCGCCGGACTGATCTTGGTCGGTCGATTGAAGCTGCCGAAGGTAAGGTGGCCGCAGGTGAGCGCCGGCAGCGGACCGACGGCTGGTGCATCGGCGAACGGCAGAAAGGGCGCGCTCGCCGGCAGGCGGACGATCGTTTCGGTGAACTGCTCGTCGAACTCGCCGACCGGCAGAAAGAAGCGGTCGGCGAGGAAATAGTCGACCGACTGCAGGCCGGTGGTTCCCGGGTAGCCGATCCAGCTTGCCTGAATCGGTGCCGGCTTGTGGGCGAAGGTGAGCAGACGATGGTGCGCGGTGTGCCCGCTGAGGTCGATCAGGATGTCGATGCCGTCGGCACGGATCTGTGCGGCGAGTTCGGCGTCGCCCAGGTCAACCACCTGCTGCCAGTGCGCGAAGTGCTGCCGCAGCCCTTGCGTGACGTGGTCCTCGCGCGCATGGTTGTAGTAGGCATGCAGGCACAGGTTCGGGTACCCCCGCAGTTCGCGCAGCACCGGCTCGATGAAGCTGGCGACGGCGTGGTTGCGGAAGTCGGCGGAGACGAAGCCGATCTGCAGCCGGCGGTCAGGGTCCTGCCGGTTGTCGTGCGGCTGGCGGGTGTCGCGCAGCGGTGCCTCGATCATCTCGCCGAAGTCGCGGTGTTCGGCGAACAGGGTCGCGGCGTCGATCGCCTGATGGTGACTGTGGGAATAGAGCAGGTTGCTGTGTGCCAGGTGGTAATCGGGCTGGAGTTGAATCGCCCGCCGCAGGGCTGCATCGGCCTCGGCGCAGCGTCCGAGCGAGGTCAGGACGACGCCCAGATTGAGATGGGCGTTCGCCAGATCCGGCGCCAGGGCGATCGCCGCGTGATAGCTCGCTTCGGCCTCGTCGAGCCGATCAGCCTGATTGAGAACGTTGCCGAGATTGTAATGCGCTATGGCGAAGTCCGGACGGCAGCTGATCGCCTGCCGCAGGCGCGCTTCGGCCTCGTCGAGCTGATCGCGGGCGCGCAGCGATGCCGCGAGGACGACCATCGCTTCGGCGAAGTCCGGCTGGCAGTCGATCGCCGAGTGCCAGGCGTCTTCCGCTTCCGCTGTCCGCTTCTGCTCGTCGAGGTTGTTGCCCAGGTTGTAGCAGGCGGCGGGCAGGTCGGGCTTGAGGCGCAGAGCCAGCCGCAACGCGGTCTCGCCCTCACTCAAGCGGCCCTGCGCCGTCAGCACATCGCCGAGGTTGCTGTACGCTTCGGCATAGTCCGTCCGCAGGGCCAGCGCGCGCCGGTAGCTGGTTTCCGCCTCCGGCAGGCGCCGCTGCGCCTTGAGGTTGCGACCGAGGTTGTTGTGTGCGTCGGCAAGATCGGCCTGCAGCGCGAGCGCACGCTGGTACGCGCCCTCGGCCGCCTGTAGCTGGTCGAGTTCCATCAGCGCATTGCCCAGATTGCAGTGCGCGAGCGCGAAGTCGGGCCGCAACGCCGTTGCGCGCCGGTAGCTGTTCGTGGCATCCTCGTATCGCCGCTGCGCGAGGAGGACATTGCCGAGGTTGTAGTGCGCCTCGGCGAAATCGCCACGGACGCCGAGTGCGCGCCGCTGGCAGTCCTCTGCTTCCGGCAACTGGCCGAGGTCGGCGAGAACCAGACCGAGATTGCTGAGGACCTGTTCGTCGTCCGGCAGCAGTTCTGCCGCGCGCCGCATCGCGGGCAACGCTGCAGCATCGCGGCCCTGCGCCTTGAGCAGTGCGCCGAGGACCTTCCAGCCGCGACCATCCTGCGGATGACGTTCCGTCAGCCTGCGTGCGGCGCTTTCGCCGGCGGCGTATTCGCCGCGCTGGTAGAGAGCAATCACCGCATCGACGTCCGTCGCGCTCGGCCTCGCTGCCGGCGGTTCGGCATCGCGCGGTGCTCGCCGCCCGCTGCGCCCGCGCGGCGCCTCTTGCGCCTGGCTGCGAGGCAGCGGCTGCGCTGCCAGTTCGCGTCTGAGCCGCTCCACTTCCTCCCCGGAGAGACCATGCTGTTCACCGAGCGCGAGCACTTCGCGCGCTGCGGCAGCCTGATCGCTGAGCAGCAGCGCGTCGATGTAACTCAGCCAGTGTTGGGAAGACTGCGGGTCTGCTTCCAGCGCGGCGATGAAGTGCGGCAGCCCGGCAGCCGGTTGCGCACGCTCGACCTCGAGGACGCCGAGGCCATGGTTGGCGGCCGCCTGATCCGGTTGCGCCTGCAGGATGGCGCGGTAGAGCTCTTCGGCTTGGCGGACCTGGCCCGCCTGATGGCATTGGCGGGCCTTCGCCAGCGCCTGTGCCAGAGCTTCTTCCAGCGCGGCGGCAGGCGGTCCGGCGGCAGCGGGCGCGGTTGCGCCCAGGTCAGCCGGCGAGCTGCCCATCTTCGCCTGTCGCCGTCCGCTCGGCGAAGGAAACCGCGCTGAGGACGACCCCCGCCTCCTCGAGTTGCTGCCGGAGCACGGCCGACCCGTTGCGCAGGAGAGCGATCGCCTCCTGCTTTTCGGCGGTGACCGCGACGCTGAGCTGCTTGCCGACGAGAGACAGTCGGGCGTCGACTTCGCCCAGCAGAGGCAGGCGCAACAGCAGGTGGGTCTGCCACCTCGCCTGATCGTCTGCGTCGGCGGCCGCCGCCCGCTCGGGTGGGCTCTCGATCTCCCAGCGGATGTCCTGCCCCGGCCAGACCTGTCCCTGCCACGAATAGACCTGCGTCGCAAACGCCTCGAGTTGCTGCTGCACGACTGCCTGTGCCTGCGGCGCCACCGGCGGCGACGGCGGCGACGGCGGCGACGCGCCACTGGCGGCAGCGCTGCCACTCTCCCTGCCCGGTTGCGCCGCCACTGCACCGGCGACTCGGGCGGCGTTTTCCTCGCCAGCCGGAGTCGGCGCTTGCGCCGTCGGCACGGGCTGTTGTGGGCTGAGCCTGCCCTGCGGTTCTTCGAGCAACTGCGCCTTGGCATAGCGCCCGTCAACCCATTGCGCCTGGTGTGCTTCGTAGAACATGCCGCTGCGGCTGATCGCCTGCTGCAGCAGCGGCAGCAACTCGCTGCCCTGGCGCGGCGGGCTGGCAGCCAGCGGCTGGTTCTCGTTCAGCGGCAGAGGCTGCGGCCCAGCCCTGCCGCTGCGCGCACTGTCGAGCAGCAGGCTGCCGATCAGTTGCCCGGTACGACTCAGGCTGGTCGCGGCTGATTCACCGTCGGCCACCGCCGGCTTGCCGCCGGCAACCACCGCCAGCGTCAGCCGGCCATCGCTTTCGGCGACTTCGAGCTCGATCGCGTCGCCGGTCTGAGCAGTGAACGGCAGCGCGAGCGTCACGCTGCGCTGGTTGATCACGGCCCGGTAGCTGCCGTTCGGCAGCAGCGCCTGAATCTCGGCCAGCAGTCGCTGGCCGACGACCAGTCCGGCGAGTCGGTCGGTGATTTCCTGCGCTGGCGGTGTCGGCCGCAGCGCCAGGTCGGCTGCAGGCTGCAGCCGGTTGGCGAAATCAGTGCGAATCATCGACGTCTGCAGTCATGGTTCTTAATGTGAAAGTCGCGTCAGCGACTTTCAATCTCCCTTCTCCCGTGCGCGGGAGAAGGGCCGGGGATGAGCGAAACGGTCATGACTTTCATCATCGGGGGGGTGTCGAAAGTCATGACCGTTGGCCGGCAGGGATGAGGAGGGGACGGCGATCGTCACCCACCCGCTCGCCGGTGGGCTACAGGCAGGGCGGCGCGGACGCTCGCCGGCGCCATGTCGCCGTCCATCGGCGGGCTGCGCAGCACGACGCGCAGTTCTGCCTGCCGGCGGGTGACAAGCTCCCGGACGCCGGCGTCACATTGCCGGCAGCTCTCGATGATTGCGCGCGCCGGCGTCAGGGTACTCGGCGTCAGGCTGCTGCTCAGGTCGGCGGGCAGGGTCTCCGCCAGCGCACGCCGCTGCGCCTCGTGGTCCGCCAAGGATTCCCAGTCGCTGTTGCGGGCAGCGGTCAGCATTGCCTCGGAGAGTGCCAGCAGTTGTTCGAGTGCGCCCAGTACAGGGTTCATGCGACGGATTGCTGCAGGCGCTCGGGAGCGATCTCGCGCCAGGCGCCGTGAATCTCCTCGAGCAGGCTGGCGACCTCTTCGAGCGCCGGCAGGTCGTTGTCCAGGTTGGCGCGCAGCAGGCGCAGCACCAGATAGTCGTAGAGGGCGTCCAGCCGCTCGGCGATCTCGCCCCCCTTTTCCAGGTCGAGACTGACCTTGAGGCCGTTGCCGATGATGTCGATGGCCTTGGAGATGGCCTCGCCCTTGGCGGCGATCTGTTGCTGCTGCATCGCGACACGCGCGTTGCCGAGAGCGGCCTGGGCGCCGGCGAAGAGCAGCAGGATCAGGCGGTGCGGATCAGCGACCTCGATGGCGGCGTCCACGCCGACCTTGCGATAGGCTGAAATCGCATTGCGGGCATTGGCGAACATTCAGGACCCCTGGTTGTAGGTGGGCAGGTTGGCGAGTTGCTGCTGCAGGAAGCTGCTGGTCTTCGTCATGCCGGCCATCAGCGTGTCGAGCGCAGTAAACTGTTTGCGATAGCGGGCCTCGATCTGTGTCAGGCGGGCCGAGATGACTTCGGATTGCTGACCGAGACCCTTGATCGACGTGCTCAGTCCCTCGCTGCGCGCGGCGATCAGGCCACTACTGCCGGTCAGTCCCTCGGTGGCGGTACGAAACGCCTTGCCATAGGCAGAGACGAGGTTGGCAACGCCGGCGAGGTCGTCGCCAATTGCCTTGCTCAGCTTCGCCGAGTCGATGTTCAGCTTGCCGTCCTTCTGCAGCGTGACGCCGATGTCCGTCAGACGTTGCAGGCTGGCGCCCGCCAGTTCCGTCGGCACCTTGCCGAGTGCCGCACGGACGTTCTCCTGCGCCGTGCGCAGCGTACCGTCACCGTTGAGCGCGCCAGCTCGCTTGCTTGCCGCGTCGTAGCTGCCGAGGCTGCTGGCGGTGGTGTGGAACTCGTTGAAGGCCTTGACGAGCGCGTTGACGCCACCGTTCAGGCTGGCGGTGTCACGGCTGATCGTCAGCGTCGTGCTGACTGAGGTCGCCGGTAGCTCGGGACCCTTGAGCAGGTTGAGGGTCACCCCGTCGATTGCCGTCGTCACGCTGTTGCTGCTGGCTTCGACGGCGATGCCGTTTAGCTTGAAGGCGGAACCCTGTGCGGCCTGCGTCTGGGCGAAAGGATCGGTGGCCGGTACCGGCGTCGCATTCGGGTCGTAGGCGAGGCCGGGAATCCCTGCCAGCGTGACGATCTGGTTGCTGCCCGGGGCATCGCTGGTCAGTACCAGTTGCTTGCCGGCCGTGCCGTTGATCACCACTGCCGAAACGCCGGCACTGGCAGAGTTGATGGCATCACGGACATTCTCCGGCGTGGCGCCGTCGGCAATCGTGATCGCCGTGCTCTTGTGCGGGCTGCTGCCGCCAGCGCTGTCGAGCGATAGCGTCAGCGTGCCGCCGGTCGGCAGCGTCGTGCCGGCGCCGGAGAAGGGACTGGCGGCTCCGGTCGCGCTGGCGATGACGTGCGGGCTGGCGAGGCGCGTCACCTCAAGCCGGTAGCTGCCGGCGACGGCGCCCGACGAAGCGCTCGCCGAAGCGATCGTCGCGTCGCTGAGTGCCGTCCGGAAGACCGAGAACTTTTGCAGCGGCGTCGATCCGGTCGCCGGGACGAGGTTGCCAGCTGCCGTCTGCAGCGCCGAGACGGCGCTCTGCAGTGATCCGAGGGCCGAGATCTTGGCCTGGAATCCCGCTTCCTTCTTCGCCAGCGCGGTCAGCGGACGCTGCTCGAGCGCCATCAACTGACTGACGATGCTGTTCACATCGAGATTCGAGCCCAGGCCCGGTGATGAAATCGCCATCGCTTTCTCCCGTGCTACTCAGTTCGCGTCCGGACCGCCGTGTTCAGGCCGATTGCTTGACGAAGAGCCCCTTGATGCTGTCGAGCGTCCTGGCGATGGCGATCATTTCGTCCGACGGCATCTGTCGAATCACTTCCTTGGTGTTGCGGTCGATGATCTTCACCACCAGTTGGCCGGTGTCTTCGTTGACGCTGAACTCGATGTTGTTGTTGATCGGCTGGACAAAGCTGCGCACGCTCGCGGTTGCCGCCTCGAGCTGCTCGCGTGTCGTCGGCTGCAGTTTCTCCGCCGGCAACTGCGCGCGGGCGGCTGCGACGCCGGCGCTCTCGCCGGTCCTCCTCGTTTCACGTTCTGCCAGGTTGACCATCGGTTGTGCCTGGGTGGGCAGCGAAGCGCCGGTAGGCTGGATGTTCATCTTTCACTCCTTCGGCAAGTGACTTCGGGGGCGTCTTCGTGTCGCCACGTCCACGCCCCCGATCTTACCTCCAATTGGCAGTCGATGCTTAGCCGCGCAGCAGCGAGAGAACGTTCTGCGGCAAAGCATTCGCCTGTGCCAGCATCGCCGTGCCGGCCTGCTGCAGGATCTGCGCCCGCGACAGGTTGGCAGTTTCGGTGGCGAAGTCGGCGTCGAGAATCCGGCTGCGCGATGCCGACAGGTTCTCGGACGTCGCCGCGAGGTTGCTGACGACGCTGCTGAAGCGGTTCTGTACCGCACCCAGGTTCGCCCGGCTCGAGTTGATGTTGGCCAACGCCGAGTCGATCGTCGAAATCGCGTTCTGGGCGCCGCTGGCGGTGCGCAGATCGACGCTCGCGATGCCGGAGCCGAAGGTCGCCGTCGCCGCGGTGTAGCCGGAGGTCAGGTTGGTCGATGCGATGTTGGCGCCACCGAGGTTGATGCCGGTGCTGCTCGTCGACGACAGCTTGATGCCGCCGTAGGTGTTGCTGACCGTACCGGTGGCGAAGCCGAAGTTGCTGGCGTCCGCCGTACCCGCCGCCTCGACGGTGATCGTGCGCCCGTCGGCAGCCGTCATGCTGACCTTCATGCTGCTGCTGTCGAAGGATGCGGTGACCCCGGTCTGGTTCGACACGGCATTGATCGCGGCGACGACGTTGTTCCCTTGGTCGGTAAAGTCGCCCGCGGTGCCGGCGGCGATCGCTCCGAGCTTGACGCCGTTGATCCTGATGTAGTTCGTCGCACCGCCGTCGATGCCGGCGTTGGCCGTGATTCCGGCACCGGAGACAGTACTTGCCGTGGCCATCGCGGAAACGCCGGTCTGTCCGGTGACGGTATTGAAGGCGGCAGCCTTGGCGATCGCGCTGTCGGAGCCGACCTTGGTCGTTCCGGCGGTCAGGCCGGTTTCCGTGTCAGTGGCGGTGCCCGCGAGCTCGACCTTGATGTCGCGGCCATTTATCGAAGCGAGTGTGAGCACACCGCCACTGCTCGTGGCAACGACGCCGGTCGTCGTCGACTGGGTGTTGATTGCCGTGGCGACGGCGGTGGCTTGTGCGGTGGTATCCGCGCCGGCCGTGACCGTGCCGACCGAGACGCCGTTGATCTTGAGGTCGCCGTCCGCCAGACCGCCGGTGGCAGTGACCGCGGCACTATTGATGCTCACCGAGCTCGACACGGCGTCGCTCACCGACGGACCGACGCCGTAACCGTTGACCGTGATGCCGCCGGTCGAGATGGCGCCATTGCTGACCGTCGCCGAAAGCGAGGTGACAAAGGACGAGTTGGTGCCGACGCCCAGCGAATCGGCCTTGGCGCTGGCGATGGTGTTGATCGAGATCTGCTCGCCGGTGTTGGCGCCGATCTGGAAGGACTGCGAGTTGAAGGTGCCGTCGAGCAGCTTGACGCCGTTGAAAGCGGTCTGGCTGGCGACTGTGTTGATCTGCTGCACCAGCTGGTCGACTTCCTGCTGCAGCGCGGCCCGGTCGGTGGCGGTGTTGGTGGCGTTGGACGCCTGCACCGACAGCTCACGCATCCGCTGCAGCGACTCGGTGACGCTCTGCAGGCCGCCTTCGGCCGTCTGCGCCAGCGAGATGCCGTCGTTGGCGTTGCGCGAGGCCTGGTTGAGGCCGTTGATCTGCGAGGTCATGCGGGCGGAGATGGCGAGGCCGGCGGCATCGTCCTTGGCGCTGTTGATGCGCAGGCCCGACGACAGGCGCTGCAGCGAGGTCGTCAGCGAGTTCTGCGAAACGTTGAGGCTGCGTTGCGAGTTGAGCGACGCGACGTTGGTATTGATGATTTGTGGCATTGTCCTTCTCCTATCGAGATCAGATTGACTTCGGTTTCCGGCGACCCCTGCGTCTCCCGGTCCATCCCTGGTAGCGAGTTTTGCTCGCTGACACTTCCTGTAACGACCTGCCGCGAAGGAACTTTAGGTTTTTTCCGGCAGCCGGGCGTATGAGTTTTCCATCGGCGCGACGTGCAGGAACTTGAGGGCGTTCGACCGTTCGGCGAGAAGATCGCCCACGCCGGCGGCGTCGCAACGCGCTCTGGCGATGCCGATCGCGGCCGCAGCAGGCAGCCGCGGGCGGCTTCTGTTCCGGGCCGGGTATGGGTTGCGAAGGAGACGCTGCCGGCGTGCCGCGGCTTGCCCGCAGCACACCGGCGCAGAGGCGCAGATCAGGCGATCAGCGCGAAGTCGGCGTGGCCGAGTTGCGGGTGCGCGTCGACACCGACCAACGCGATGGCGACGGCGGCCGCGCTGCCGCTGCCGTCGGCGTCGTAGTAGAGATCCCCGGTCGTCGTGTTGTAGATGATCCGGTCGTCGGCGTCATGCGCCCGCGTGACGCCGGCGCCCGACCAGAACTGGTTGGCTCCCAGGCTGCCCGGGATGGTGCCGAGGGCACGGAAGACGGCCAGACTCAACTCGATGGTGTCGCTGTTCGGCATGAAGTCGGTCAGCAGATCGCGGTTGGCTGTCGCGCTGGGTGCCTGGTCGAGGACGAACCGGTCTGCGCCGGCGCCACCGGTCAGGCTGTCGTTGCCGGTACCTCCGATCAGCCGGTCATTGCCGCCACCGCCGATCAGCCGGTCAGCGCCGCCACTGCCGCTGATCGTGTCGGCGTTGGTGGTTCCGGTGAGCACATTGGCGCCGGCGTTGCCGACGATCGACAGCGAATTGCCGACCAGCGCGGCGTCGACGTTCAGCGCGACGGTGCCGCTGCTGGCTGCGACCTCGCCGAGTCCGCTGCCGATCACCACCCGCTCGATGCCGCTGTCGCCGGCAAAGAGCGTCAGCGTGCTGGCGGCGGTCGCCGCGAAACGGACTTCGTCAATGCCGCTCGTGCCGCTGTCGGCGATCTCGGCCGCCGGATGATCGCTCGCCGCGGCGATCAGATAGAGGTCCGAGCCCTCGCCGCCGTCGAGCACGTCGATACCCGCCTTGCCGTCGAGCAGGTTGTTGCCGGCGTTGCCGCGCAGCGTGTTGGCGAGGGCGTTGCCGGTGGCGCCGAGATTGCCGCTGCCCTCGAGCACGAGGTTCTCGACGAAGTTGCCGAGGGTCCAGCTGACGCTGCTGCGCACGGTGTCGCTGCCGCCGCTGTCGACCGGGCTGCTGGCTGTCGCCGTTTCGAAGACCTTGTCGGCGAGGTTGTCGACGACGTAGATGTCATCGCCGGCGCCGCCGAACATCGTGTCGGCGCCGAGACCACCGTCCAGGAGATTGGCGCCGCCGTTGCCGGTCAGGACGTTGTTCAGGGCGTTGCCGGTGCCGGCGAGGTTCGCGGATCCGAGCAGCCTGAGGTTTTCGAGGTTGGCTCCCAGCGTCCAGGAGGAACTCGTTTCGATCGTGTCGATCTCGCTCGCCAGGGTGGACGTCTCGATGACCGAATCGCTCGCATCGGTGACGTAGACGTCGTTGCCTGCGCCGCCAATCAGGGTGTCGCTGCCGCCGGCGCCGATCAGCCGGTCGGCGCCGGCGCCGCCGTCGATGTGATCGGCGTAGGCGGTGCCGGTGAGGACGTTGGCGCCGGCGTTGCCGACGATTGACAGCGCGTTGCCGACGAGCGCGGCGTCGATGTTCAGCGCGCCCGTGCCGCTGCTGTTCGCGACTTCGCCGAGCCCGCTGCCGATCACCACGCGCTCGATGCCGACGTCGCCGGCAAAGAGCGTCAGCGTGCTGGCGACGGTCGCCGCGAAACGGACTTCGTCAATGCCGCTCGTGCCGCCGTCGGCGATCTCGGCCGCCGGGTGGTCGCTCGCGAGGCCAATCAGGTAGATGTCGGAACCTTCGCCGCCGTCGAGCACGTCGATACCCGCCTTGCCGTCGAGCAGGTTGTTGCCGGCGTTGCCGCGCAGCGTGTTGGCGAGTGCGTTGCCGGTCGCGCCGAGGTTGCCGCTGCCGCCGAGCAGAAGGTTCTCGACGAAGTTGCCGAGGGTCCAGCTGACGCTGCTCTCGACCGTATCGGTGCCGCCGGCATCGACCCGGCTGCTGGCGCTCGCGGTTTCGTAAACCACGTCGGCGGCGCTATCGACGACGTAGGTATCGTTGCCTGCGCCACCGAACATCGTGTCAGCGCCAGCGCCGCCGTCGAGGCGGTTGGCGCCGCTGTTGCCGGTCAGCAGGTTGTTCAACGAGTTGCCGCCGGCGACCAGGTCGGCGCTGCCGAGGAGCGAGAGATTCTCGAGGTTGGCGGCGAGCGTCCAGTTGACGCTGCTGACGACCGTGTCGATCTCGCTCGCCAGCGTCGAGGTCTCGATGATCGTGTCGGCGGCGTGATCGACGACGTAGGTGTCGCCACCGCTGCCGCCAGTCAGCGTGTCGACACCGGCGCCGCCGTCAAGACGGTTGGCGAGGGCGTTACCGGTCAGCACGTTGGCCAGATCGTTGCCGCTCAGGTTGTTGGCGGCACTGCCAACGACAGTCGCATTCTCGATGTTGGCAGCGAGGACGAAAGTGGCGCCGTTGGTATTGATCGCCACCCGGACGCTGTCGGTACCCGCGTTGGCTGCCTCGCTCAGGACGTCGCCGATGTGGTCGACGAGATAGAGGTCGTCGCCATCGCCACCGACGAGCTGGTCGGCGCCGCCCTGACCGTCGAGCGTGTCGTTGCCGGCGGCGCCCTCGAGCCGGTTGCTCTGGGCGTTGCCGCTGAGCAGGTTGGCGGCGCCGTTGCCGATCACGCTGAACGGTCCGTTGCCGCGCAGCTCGACGTTCTCGAAATTGGCGAGGGCACCAGTCAGGCTGATGGTTTGCGGCGCCGAGCTGGCGAAGACGAGCCGCAGCGTGTCGTTGCCACCGTTGGCACCTTCGCTGACATTCGCCAGCTCGGCCGCGGCGTCGAGGACATAGGTGTCGTCGCCGAGGCCGCCGGCGAAGGTGTCGATTCCGGCCTGGCCGTCGAGGACGTTGCTGCCGCTGTTGCCGGTCAGGCGGTTGGCCAGGATGTTGCCGGTGGCGTTGATGCTCGCCTCGCCGGTCAGCACGAGCTCTTCGAGGTGGTTGCCGAGGGCGAAGCTCACCGACGAGTAGACGCGATCGTTGCCCCCGCTGGCACTGCCTTCGCTGACCACGTCGGCGATGTTGTCGACGACGTAGCTGTCGTTGCCGGCGCCGCCGCTCATGACGTCGGCGCCGGTGCCGCCATCGAGATGGTCGTTGCCGGCATCGCCGGCCAGGCTGTCGGCGCCGCCCAGTCCGTAGAGTTCGTCGTTGCCCGGGGTTCCGGTGAGCTGGTTGCCGCTGGCGTCGCCGGTCATCGTCCTGCCGGCGAAGGTGGCAGCCTGCAGCGTGTAGCTGCCGCTACCGCCGCGTGCGTCGCGGGCGAGCAGGTAGTAGGTGCCCGTCGTGGTCACGGCATGGATGATCTGCGCGCTGCTGGTTCCGGCGGCGGCGTTGTCGTTGCTGGCGATTGCCGACGACAGGCTGGTCGTCGTGGTCGGGCCATGCAGCGACAGGTAGGCGTCGACCGCCGATCCCGGGGCCTGGAGATCGAAGACGTAGGTCGTTCCGGCGCTGAGGCTGACGGCAAAGAGGTCGCTGTCGGTGGAACGTTCGAGCCAGCCGGTCAGCGGGCCGCCGCCGACGGTCATTGCGCCGGCAGTGGCAGGCGTGGCGCCGTAGTCGTCGCTGTTCGCCGCGTCGTCGTTGAGGATGATGCCGGTTGCGCTCGATGTCCTGAAGCCGAGGCCGGAAGACGGGTTCGACAGGGTCACGACGAAGGATTCGTTGGCCTCGACGACGCGGTCTCCCTTGACGGCGATCGCGATGGTTCTTTCGGTCTCACCGATCGCGAAAGTGATGCTGCCCGAGGTCGGACCGACGAAATCGGTCGCCACATCGGCCGCCGACGTACCCGTGCCCTGCAGGCTCCAGTTGAGCGTCTGCTCCGACGAGCTGGCGGTGTTCAGGCTCAGCCTGTAGGTGAACACCGTCGAGCCGCTGTGAGCTTCGAGCTGCTGGGCGACGTTGCTGCTGATCGACACCAACGAGCGCATCGACGCGCCGCCGAGGAGTTCGCTGACCGATTTGCTGCCGTCGGCAAAAACGAAGATCTCCATCTCGCGGACGGTATCGGAGCCGCTGACGGTGCTGTAGAAGTTGAAGCCGACGTTCTCCGAATAGGTATAGGTGTAGCTGCCGTAGGCGCCGGCGAAGACGACGCTGTCGCTGCCGTCGCCGCCGTCCAGCAGATCGTCGCCGAGGCTGGCGATCAGGACATCGTCACCGACGCCGCCGAACAGGCTGTCGTTGCCGGCGCCGCCATCGAGCCGGTTGGCCAGCGCATTGCCGGTGATCTGGTCTGCCGCCGAACCGCCGACTGCGTTCTCGATTGAGCACGAGTAGGCGATGGCGATGTTGTTGGTCATGCTGTTGCCGGAGGAGAACGAGCCCGGCGCCAGGTTGATCGTGCAGTTCGTGTCCCAGCCACTGAGGTTGAGCGTATCGATGCCGCCGGCGTCGTAGATGGTCAGGATCGGATTGGCGTTCAGCGCGAAGTCGAAGATCGCTGCCATCGAGCCGCTGACGTTGCTGCCGAACCCGTACACCGTGTCGCCGGTGCGCGTCGTCGTTTCAGCGCCGTAGATCGTCTGGATGGCGAGAACGTCGTTGAGCATCGGCGTCTGCGGCGAGTAGGTGCGGCCGTCGCGGCCGACCCAGTCGGCCCAGGCAATCTGGCTGCTGCTGCCGCGGCCGGTATTCGGCCCGAAGTACGACATCACCGAGTAGACCTGGCTGTCCTCGAACGACGACGGCGTCCAGTTGCCGCTGCCGTTGTAGGCGCCCATGTGGTCGAGTCCGAAGGCGTGTCCGAGTTCGTGAACGTAGACCTGGAAGGAGTACTGGCCAATCTGCGGCGACATCAGATCGGCATAGGCGCGGTTGAACCAGACGCTGCCGACCGACGGATAGTAGGCATGGGCGTAGCTGACGCCGGTACTCGAGGTGCCGATCTCGATGTTCGAGTTGCCGGCGGTGGTGCGTACGAGGTCGGGAGCGATCAGGTCGTCCCAGGTTTGCAGGGCCCGCTCGGAGGCTGCCTGCTGCACAGCATTGAGGCCGACGAAACCGGGCAGCTCGTTGTTGCCGCCGTACATGCCGGAGGATGCCGTCGGAAAAGCGTAGGTGATGGTCGACCCACTCCAACTGTATCCGGAAATCAGCTGGTCGAGAATCTGTTGCTGGGTCCACGATGCGAGTGCCATATCGACTCCTTCTGCCGCGTGGACGCAAAGCTGGAGGAGGCACTCGATCAGCGCAAGGGGCGCGCGTGATTCGGGCAACCCGGCCACCCTTCCGAGCCGATGAGGCAACTCGGGGTAGGGTCCGTGGCTTTGCGTCCGGAGGTTTCCCTCCGTTTGCCATTGACAGGGTGCAACTCCTAGCCTAAGGAACTGGCCTGATTCACACCCACCGAAAAACGCTACGACTCTAATTCAGTGGAGGGAGAAAGTAAAGAGGGCTTGACGAAGAATCGCAAGGGATCCGTGGTCGATTTCACGTTCGCCTGGTCGCGGCTGCCGTCGCCGGCCAGCGGCCGCCACCAAGCGCCGGCCCGCTTGAGACGGTCCTGCATGAGGTAACGGTGCGCGTTGCCGGGACAGCGCAAGCGGTAGTGGAATTGCGAACCTGCACGCCCTGCGTGGGGCGTGATGACGCGGCGAGCGAGGGCGTCGCACGGGCAGGGGGAGGGCTACGCGGGGCGCACAAAAGAAAAAGGCCGGCAGCCCGAGGGTGCCGGCCTTCCTGACGGGAACGACGATCAGGAACGCTGCTTGCGGCGCAGGCCGGCAACACCAGCCAGCGCGAGGCCGGCCAGAGCCAGCGAACCCGGCTCGGGAGCGCCAGTGATTTCGCGACCGATCTTCGTCTCGACAGCGCCGGCGAAGTCGGCGAAGTTGGAGACCCCGATCACGAAGGACGGGCTGCCGCCTTTGATGTTGGCGTTATACCAGGCTACGAGGCCGGCGCCGCCGATCGCCAGGCCGTTGATGGCGTCGATGTCGCCAGCGATGGCGTTGTTGCGCGCCGTCGCGGTATTGGCACCGTCATTTTCCTCGCCGTCACCCGAGACGTCGATGACCGAGCGGCCATCAAAGCCGTTGTTGAACAGCGGGACTGCGAAGTTGATCGCGCTGCCAGGGGCGGTCAGACCGCTGAAGGCGCGCGAGGTGCCGTTGATGGCGGCGGCGAAGGCGTTCGCATCGGCAGCGGTCTGCAGATGCTGCCAGCCGACCAGTTGCGACTGCTCGGTGGCGCTCGACCATTCGATGTAGGTGACGGCGATACCCTTGCCACCGGTGAAGTTCTCGATCAGGTTCTGAATGCCGGCGCTCTGGAAAGCCGAAACGTAGCCGCCCTTCTGCAGGTTGTACTCGCTGGCGTCAACGCTCCCCGAGACATCGATCAGGAGAGCCAGTTCGAGGGCCACGTCGGTGGCGTTGGCGGCGGGCATGTAGGCGGCGCTGACGGCAACGGCGGCGACGGCCAGTGCCTTGCTAAATTTTTTCATGTTGTCCTCTCTTCAGTTAGTCAGTTCGGGAAGAACGATTCGTCCCGCACGAAGCATATAGCAGAAACCGTGCCAGGTTCTTGTGAAAAGAAACAACATCTTGATTTAATGAGTCCACAAGCTCCTGTTCATGGTCCTTGCGGGCTGCCTGCGACGGGGGGTGTAAAAATTTTCGACACCTGCCGCGGCCGTCGCAGCCCGCGTGGCGCCGTGGCTGTCGCCCTGCGCCAGGGTCGAGGAGAAAAGGAAAGCCGCTTGCGCGGCTTTCCTTTTCTCCTGCAGGAGTGCCCGGTTACTCGGTGACCAGCTCACGCCACGAGACACGACGCGTGTCGAGCGGCGACGGCGCCGTCGGTACCGGCGTGCTGATGGTGCCGGGGGCGTCGGTCCGGATCAGCTCCTTGATCGTCCCGTCTGTCAGGCGAATGACACTCGGCGCACTGCTCAGGTAGTCGCCAAGCCGCAGGCCGGAGAGGCCGTTGGTTCCGTCTACATAGCCACCCGTGCCGTAGTTGAAGAAGTAGGCAAAGCTGACACCGACCGGAACGCAGGC
Organism: Candidatus Accumulibacter iunctus; assembly: GCA_002345025.1. Taxonomy (GTDB): domain Bacteria; phylum Pseudomonadota; class Gammaproteobacteria; order Burkholderiales; family Rhodocyclaceae; genus Accumulibacter; species Accumulibacter iunctus. The sequence goes on from DDUX01000035.1 coordinate 38,577, forward strand.
GCCGAGCGTCGGCGTGTTGGTGTTCAGCGCCAGCGTACCGAGTTGCAGGCGCAGGTCGGTGTTGACGCGCTCGCCAGCGACCGGGAAGTCGGCGTACCAGCCGTCGTTGACGTCGAAGTCCACCGGGTTGTTGGTGCCGAGGACGATTGGCGTGCCGGTGGTGCAGAAGGCGCTGCCCGCCGGGCAGGTCCCCGAGGTCAGCGTCTGCGCGACGAAGTCTCCGGGCGTCGGCGTCGTCTGTGGTGGGCTGAGCGGCCGCGGGCTGCCGTAGTCGGCATCGAGCAGGCGGTCCTTGATCGCGTAGACCGTTTGCGTCTGGCTGTTCACGAGATCGTCGGTGCCGAGCAGTTGCCCCGTGCCCACGTACACGACGGCGTGCTGACCGACCCTGCCGAGTTCCGGCCGGGTGGTGATCGGCTGCGCAACGCCGCCCGCGTCCTTCAGGGTGGCGAGGCGCTGTGCGTCGTATACCGGCGTCGCCGGCGGGGTGGCGGGCTGCGGGATGTCGCCGTTGACGTCGAAGCGCCAGAGGTTGCCGAGCTGGTCACCGCCGTAGATGCGCTGCGCGGTGTTGTTGGCGTCGGGGAAGTTCGCCCAGGCCGAAATGCGTGCCAGGCCGCTGGGCGTCGTGGTGTCGCCGGCACCGGTCGCGATCGTGCGCAGCAGCGTACCGTCGCTCGCCCGGAGGATGAACAGGTGACCGCCGCCGTCACCCGGCGAGACGTTGTTGTATCCCGAGGTGACGATGACCACCCAGGTGCCGTCCTTGAGCTTGGTGATCACCGGGTTGCCGTAGCTGTAGCCGAGGTCGTTGTGGGTGAATTCCCAGAGGCCCTTCGGCGCTGCCGGGTTGGTGATGTCGAGCGCGTAGTAGCCGCGGCCGCCGTTGTTGAGGCCGCCGACGAGAATCGTCTTCCATACCGTTGGCAGCGATCCGGATGCCGGAGCGAGGCAATCGCTGACGCAGATGTCGCCGGCCACCGGCGTGCCATCGACGGTGAACTGATGCATGTTCTGCGCACCATAGTTCTTGTCGGCGAGCTTGAACAGGCGCGAGAGGACCGCGCCCGGGACGTAGGCCCACGCCTCTTCGCCGGTGCTGGCGTCGAAGGCGTGCAGCATGCCGTCGTTGGCTCCGGCATAGACCATCGCCGTACGCGTCTGGTTGGCGGTCTTGAAGCCGGCGTAGTTGTAGTCGGCGTAGTTCCACGGTGAGCCCTTGACGTACACGGCCTCCGAGCCGACGATGTCGCCGAGGATGTGCACACGCTGGCGGTAGTACTTGCCGAGGTCGGCGAGAGGCCCCTCGTTGCTCTTGTCGCCACGGATGAAGTTGAGCAGGTTCTCGCCGGCGGCACTGGTTTTCGAGGCGCTCGTCAGGCAGGTGGTGCCGATGGTGCAGAGCTGGGTCAGCGTATCGATCTGCGGCGACAGGAAATTGCTCTGCTCGCTGGTGCTGAGGTTCGCCCAGAGGAAGAACTTGAGGTTGTCCACGCCGCTGCCGGAACTGTTGCCGCCGGACTGGAACAGGTAGATCTTGCGTGCGGTGTGGGTTCCCGACGAGACCTTGGCGTCGAGCTGTGCCTGTGCCGACCAGGCCGTGGTCGCCGAGATCACGCCGGTCGTGCCGTTGATGGTGCGCTTGACGATGTCGCCTGACCATTCGCCGACGCGGAACGACACCTCGAAGATCTCGTTGCTGCCAGCCGCCAGATTCGGGCTGGTGACCGTCACTGCCGCCAGGGCGCCGTCGCGGACGGTGACCGTCGACAGCGCGCCACTGATGCCGGCGGCGAGCGACGACGGGTCGGTCGCGCTGAAGTAGGTGCCACGGCCATTGACCGCCGCATGCCAGAGGTCGTCGATGTTGCTCTGCGTGTTGCTCTCCGGCTTTGGCCAGTTGCAGTCGCCGATGGTCTGCCACGGACAGACGCCGGTGCCTGGGTTGGCGACGAGGCCCTGCTTGACACTGAAGAAGTCGCCGCTGGTCGCGGTCAGATAATCCGGCTGGTACTGCATCAGCCCGGAGGCACCGAGGCCGAGGGTATAGGTGCTCATGTACTGCCGCGGGTATTTCGTGTCATTGGTGCAGACGTTGTTCTGCGTCGTCACGGAACCACTGACGACCGGGCCGCCGGTGCAGCGATCGGGGGTCTGCGACGGGTCGCGCAGGTCGGTCTTCCAGTAGTATTGGGCGACGTCGGCGAGGGTATCCGGAGTGGCGCCGAGCGAGACGATCGGACAGGTGGTGTCGACATAGTTGTTCGCCGCGCTGGCGCGTTCGTCGGTGCACGAGGCGACATCGACCGGGCCCTGCGTGTCGGTGCTGCAGCTCGTGATGACACCGGTGCCGGAGGTTCCCGGCGTGCAACTGGCAACGAACTGCGAGGTCGGCGGTGGCACCACGTTCTGGCAGTTGGTCGTCAGCCCGGCGACGGTGCCGGGGGTGCAGGAAGCGACGTTGGTCCATGCGCCAATGACTGGCTGCGAGCGGCAGTTCCGGGTGGCGCTGGCGGTACAAGTGCTCGCATTCACCCATGGATTGGGCCAGGTCGTTCGGCATTCCCGCGAGCCGCTCGCCGGCGTACAGGAAGCGACCGGCGACCAGCCGGTCCAGACGGTGCGGCAATTCCGGGCGACGTCGACGGTGTAGTTCGGTGCTGTCGACTTTGCCCTGTTGGTACACGACGCCACGTTGCTCCAGCCGCTCCAGGGGTCGGGATTGTACCGGCACTCCTGACTCGCGGACACGCTGCATGTAGCGGAATCAACCCAGGCATTTGGCCAGGTCATCTGGCATTGTGTGGCCAGTGGCACCGTGTACGTCGTCGGGCCGGCCGATTGAGCGACGGTGGTACACGAAGCGACATTGCTGTATGGGGACCACGATGAGTACATGCATTGCTGGGTCGGCGAAACGGTGCAGGAAGCGACCGGGTTAAATGCAGTCCAAACCGTCTGACACTGTGTCGTCGGCCCCGCCGTGCAACTGCCGGTGGGGCTCCAGCCCGTCCACACCGTCTGGCACTCCTCGGCAGTCGTGTAGAGGGGACCCGTTGACAGAGGCACTGCGCTGCAGTTTCCAGCGGTCGACCAGGTACTCCAGCCGGCGTACTGACACTGCGTCCGCGTGCCGCCGGTGCTGACCTCGGTGCAGGTTGCACTGGCGGAAAGATTGTTCCAGCCGGAGTAATTGACCTGACATTCGACCGGGCTCGTGACGCTGTAAGGTGACGCCGGCGAGGCAGGATTCGCGGTACAACTGCTGACGTTGCTCCAGTTGTTCCAGACGTACTGGCACTCGACGGTCGCCGAGCTGGTGCAGGTTCCGCTGGCGTTCGTCCACGGCGTCCATTGGTTGCTCAGGCATTCGCGGGCGACACCGACGGTGTAATTGGGCCCGGTTGACTGCGGCGCTGCGGTGCACGAGCTGACGTTGCTGTACCCCGTCCAACTGTCGTAGCGGCAATCGACCGTCGGCGAGCGGGTGCAGGAGGATGCATTCACCCACGGATTCGGCCAGGTTGTCTGGCACTCGACAGCCGTTCCGACGGTGTAGCTGGTCGGTCCCGGCGATTTGGCGACTGCCGTGCAACTCGAGGTGTTGACCCAGGCCGCCGAGCTGTACTGGCACTGCGAGTCGGTGGTGTAGAGCGTCGCTTCGCTGTCGAGACCGGGATTGATGAGCAGCGATCCGCCGGCCGCGACGGAACAGCTCGAAACGTTGGTCCACGCGGTCTGCGGCAGTACCCGACACTCGGTGCGATTGGTGCCGGTGGCGCCCTTGGTGAGCTGGGAACACGATGTCGTGTCGCTCCACGCACTCCAGGTCGTGCCGGCGTTGGTCGACGTACGCTGCTGCACCTGCGTCAGGCGCTGCTGCAACTGGTAGGTCTTGCTTTGCACCTGTGCCGTCATGCTCTGCAGTTGCGAGGTCCGCGTCTGCGTCAGCGTCTGCGATCGCGTCTGCAGCGTCCCCGTTTGTTGCTGCAACGGGCCGCTGCGGCTCTGCAGCAAATTCCGTCGCCGCTGCAGTTGCGTCAGCGTGCTGGTCTGCATCTGCGTGAAGCTGCTGCCAAGAAGCTGCGAGGTGCTGGCCTGCCATTGCCCGTCGCGGCGTTGCAGCCGGGAGGTTCTTTCCTGGCGCTGCGTGAAGGTCCGCTGCTCGACGAGCGCGTCCTGGCTCTGCAACTGGTCCGTCGTGATCTGCGCCTGTGTCGCCTGCGTCGGCGTCTGCGTCTCGGTGATCTGGGTAGTGATCTTCTGCTGCTTCCACGGGCCGCCGTCGAGCTGCGGGCGCACCTCGAGCCCCGGGCCGTCCTGGTCGCCGACGGCGGTCGTGCCGTCCCACTGGAAACCGGCGCCCTGGTTCCAGTAGCCGTCGGTAGACAGCAGCGTGACGTTCGGCTGGCAGTAGAACTGCACCGGATCGACGACGTTGACGCCGTTCAGGGTACCGCCGTTGAGGCGGCCGGCGTAGAGGCGGCCGGCGTTGGACAGCGCCACGCGCAGCGGCGTGTTCTGGTTCGGGACGGCGGCGAAGACCTTGTCGTACCAGGCCTTCTTCTGCGCCGCGCTGAAGCTGGCGATGTTCTGGAAGTCCTGCGTCGTGTTGTTGTTGATGCTCATGTAGCCGATGCGGTACGAGCTGCCGATCGGCTGGAAGGAGAGGCTGGTGGCGGTCTTCATCGACTGCATGCGGGTGCGGTAGTAGGCCCACCAGTTGGCGTAGTTGGTCATCTCCTCGGCATTGGTGCACGGGTCGGCGGCGCAGTCGCTGCGGGTCACTGCCTTCGCCGGCAGGGTGACGCTGGGGGTGATGACCGTCAGCAGGTTCTCGCCGGGAGCGAGATTGTTCGCCGGGCGGTCGAAGGCGGTCGCCGTCAGCGTCATCGTCGCCGTTTGGGTCAGCACCGGGGTCGCGGTGGTGACGCCCGGTGCGCTGATCGTCACCGTGTTGCCGGCGGCAACGGCGCGGTAGCCGACGACCTGGCACGGAGACACGAGGGTGAAGCTGCAGGCGTTGATGGCACTCTCGATGTAGCCGGCGAGCACCACCGGGCTGCTGGTCGCCGGCGTCGCTGCCGACAGGATCTGCTGGCCGCCGACGGTGATGCTGCTGACCGAGGTACTGCTGCTGCCGCTGATCGTCAGGACGCTGGCGCGTGGTGCCGGCATGCGCGGGTAGTTGAACGGGATGTTCGTCGGCGTCGCCGGTGGCCCCGGGTTGGGGTCGATCTGCGTCGCCTGGCAGGCGCCGGAGTTGGCGACCGCAGCGGTGGCGTCGGCGGCCGTGCGGCACCAGCGCAAGCGGGCGGCGACCGGATAGGTGGCGCTCGGCGCCGTCGCTGCAACGCAGGTCTTCATGCTCTGGTTGGTGCAGTACTCACCGGCAACCGTCGTGTAGTAGTAGGCGTTGCCGATCAGGTTGCTGCGCCCGGTGCCCTGGACGCCGTAGCCGTCGTCCTTGACCGAGGTCCAGGCGGTGGTGGTGGCCGAGGTCTGGCTGGGGTAGGTCGTCGTGTCGGGCGCCCCGCTGGCGTCGAAGTACTTCGGCGCGAGATAGGTGACTGCCGGGTTGTAGGCGAGGCCGTTGAAGCCGGAATTCTTCGACTGGTGGAGGCCGGCCGAGAGGCCGGCCCAGTCGGGCAGGTAGTCCCAGTCCATGCTGCCCGAGTCGTCGAGGACGAAGAGGATGTTCGGCGCGATCTCGACCGACGAGGCGCCGGAGATCGGTGAACTGGCAAGTTGCGTCGGCGCTGCCAGGGCACTGCCGCCAAGCATCAGCAGGCTCAGCAGGGCGATCGAGCGGATGGTGCGGATGTTGGTGGTCATGGCAAGCTCCTCTTGAAACCGGCTGCGGACTACAGGGCAACGATGGTCTGGATGTAGGCAACCGTGCGCCGCGGTCCCTCGATGCGCGTCGTGACGCGGTAGTAGACGCGGTTGTTGGCGATCGGCGCGATGCCGCCAGCGGCCTGGCTGCCGCCGGTGTTGGTGCTGGCTGGCTCGCGCGCACAGTTGGCGAGATGTGGCGCGCCGGTCGCCGCGCACAGGCGGTGGACGATGTACTGCACGGTGTTGCCGGCGGCGTCCTGGCCGCCGGCGGCCAGCGGCGTCAGGCCGCCGCTGACCAGGGCGGTCCAGTAGGCATCCCAGGACTGGCCGGCGGCCGGCGACTGGGCGATGCCGGCGGCGACGTAGCCGGCGGCATCGTTGTGCAGAGTGGTGTTGCCCAGCGCACTGTTGGGCTGCAGCCAGTTGCTGATCGCCAGTTCGGTGCTGCGCTCGCCGGCCTGGACTGCCGACTGGTGAAACGACAGGTTGCCGGCGACGAGGTTGGCGGTGTCGACCGAGCGGACGAGGGCAACGCCGGCGAGTGTCAGCGCGACGAGGACGATCAGCGCGACGAGCAGGACGACGCCCCGCTGCCGGCTGCTGCTGGCCGCCGCGCAGGCGTGGCGCGGCCGATCGACGGGCCTCAACATGTGGCCATCCAGGGCAGGTTGCGAATCGGTATCACGGTCTCGAAGGTCCGGTAACGGTAGTTTTGCCAGTTGGCACGCGCGCTGAGGTTGATCGCAGCGCCGCCGCTGCCTGCCCACACCGGTGCCTGCTGAGTGATCTGATCGCGATCGACCTGGCTGTTGCGGGCAACGACGACGATCCGTACCGCCGACGTTCTCGCCCAACTGCAGGCGAGGGCGTCCTGATTCGCCGGGCTGGGCTGCTGCGGTGTCGCCTGGTCCCAGGTGTCGACGCCACTGGTGGCGGTCGAGGCGTGTCCATACTGCGCGCGCAGCGCGGCGACGTTGTTGACGATCGGCACCCAACTGGCGCTGCAGGTGCCGTCGGTGGCGGTGCAGGCGGCGCCACAATTGGCCGCCATGTAATCGCAGACCGTGAGATTGCCGGCGCGGATCGCGTAGGCGAGGATGCGCGGGTTCTGGCCGAGGTTGAACAGCGTACCGCCGTCGACCGCGCCGCTGCTGGGTACAGTGATCACTGGTGGCGTCACCGCCGTCACCGCCGCGAGGGTCAGCGCACAACCGACCGTCGGCACCGAAGGGCCGGCGATCACCCGGTCGCCGACGGTGAAGGAGCCGGCGGCCTGCAGGCCGAGCTGCAAGCCCAGGACGGCGGTGACGACGTCGCCTTCGGGCGAGCCGTTGCCGCTGCCAAAAGTGATCAGCAGGGTGTCGCTGTTGGCGTCGCCGGCGGGGATGTCGGTCGTCGGCGGATTGATCACCACTGGCGCAAGCTGCGCCAGCGTGCGACTCGCCGGTGCCGGAAGGGTGAGCGGGCAGCCGAGCGCATTCAGCGCGTTGAAGCCGAAGCCGGCCTGCCGGATGTCGCGCTGCAGCGCGTAGGTGGCAATGGCGCCACTGCTCTGCGAATCACCGGTGCCGGTCGTCGAGCGCCGCTGTCCTTCGGCAGCCGAGAAGACCTGCAGCATGATGATCATGCCGATCATGCCGATGACCATGGCGACCATCACCTCGACGAGCGTGAAGCCGCGCGGGATGGATCGCGGCACAGGGAGCGGGAGCGTCTTCATGGCGACTCAGGGGTTGCGGGAAATCTGCGAGACGACGACATGACGGTGTCCGGCAGCGTTCAGCGGCATTTCCGGCGTTCGCCAGAAGAGGGTGATGACGACCTGGCCGGCGGTCGCTCCGGCCGTGACGTCGACCGTCACCGTCGGCAGGGTGGAGACTACACCGGAGGATGCAGCGACGACGCCGGGCAGACCTTCCCTGCCGCTGACGTCGGCGAGCCAAGCGTTGTACGCCGCGCCGCCCGTCTGGAAGGCGGTCTGCAGCGCCGCCAGGTTGCCGCTGCTGGTCCACATCTGTCCGATCAGCCGGTTGGCGAGCAGCGTCGCGTCGGTCCGGTACTTGGCGTCGCTGGTGAGCTGGACGGCGGTCGCCTGCAGCGCGACCAGTGAAAGAATCCCGAGCGAGAAGATGAGGATGGCGATCAGCGCCTCGAGGAGCATGACGCCGGCCTGATTGCCGGCGATCGGGCTGGTCTTCGGTTCCATCAGCATGCCTGCGCATCGCCCGCCGGCAACGCCGGATCGCACATGCGGATCTGGCCACCGACCGAGACCAGAACGCGCAGACAGCGTACCGAACCGCCGCCGGCAACGCAGGTGCCGCCGGTCGTGCTCGAGACGTCGATGGCGACGTTGGCGGCCGGCACCGGTGTCAGCCGTCCGAGGCCGTTGAAGACGAATGCCGACTGGCCGGCGGCGACGAGCGTCTGTTGCGAGCCCTCGGCGCGGTTGCGCACCTGGATGATGCGCGGCGCCGTTGTGTCGGAGGGCACTGCCGCACACTGGCTGGCCGGGTTGTCCATGCTGACGACCCAGTGCGGGCCGGCCGTGTCAAGGGCGCAGGTGTCGTCGATGGTGCTGACGAGCTGGAAGCGGACCGTCGCGTTGCGCCGGACGGCCTCGGCCCGGGCGAGCTGCAGACCATTCTGGATCGCCTCGGCCGAGGTACGGATACGGGCGTTGCGCAGCCAGTCGCTGAAGCGGGGAACGGCCATCGCCATCAGCACGCCGAGGATGACGATGCCGACGATCAGCTCGATCAGGCTGAAGCCGCGGTGTGCGTTCAACAGCCACCTCCCTTGCTCGTCACCCAGCAGTTGACCGGAGCGGTTCCCCAGCCGGTGATGACGGCGGTCGTCTGCCGGGCATTCGCCTGGTTGACGGTGTAGGTGAAGCCGGTCATCGAGCTCTTGCCGGTGGCGGTGAGCACATAGGTGGTCGCAGTCGGGCCCGGGCAACTGAAGTCGAAGTACGGGCTGGTCGTCGTGTCGGCGTTGTTCGGATCACAGGCTGGCGACATGACCGCCGGATTGCCGCCGGACGCCGCCTGGTAGTAGAGATGGTTGTCCTGGAAGAACTGCTCGAGTCGCACGCGCCGTTCGGCGAGTTGCGCGGTGGCATGCGTGATGCGCGAGCGGATCAGATACTCGTTGTAGTTGGGAATCGCGATCGCCGCGAGAATGCTGATGATCGCGACGACGATCATGACCTCGATCAGGGTGAAGCCATCTGGTCTATTCACGGCATTGAACTCCCTTGCGGATCCCGGGGCGACGCGGCGTCGCAGCCAAAGGCATGAATTGATGATAGCGCGTGCCGGTCCCGGGACAAGAGGTGAGCGACGTGCGGCGCGTCCTGGCGGACGAGTGGCAGCAGTGGCGGCGCGGCGGGCGGTAGAATCCAGCTTCCGCCGGCTCCGGCATCCTCCCTCCTGCCCGTGCCTCTGTCAAACGGTCATGACTGTCGAGACACCGTTGATGATGAAAGTCATGCGCCTGTCCCTCATCCTCGGCGCTGCTCCCGCGCGCCGGAGAAGGGAGATTCGTGAGTCGCAGACGCGACGTTCAAGGTAGGTCAGGCGTCCCCGGCAGTGCGCTGGAACAGGAGCAGCGCATCCGCCTGCGCTGGTCGCTGGTCGCCTCGCTGCTGCTGCATCTGCTGCTCTGGTCCGTCCTCGAGCCCTTTTCCGGGGCGGTCGGCAGGAGCGGGGCGCAAGCACCGGCGGGGCTGCAGGCGACGCTGCGCATGCCGCTGGCGCCGGCGGCTGCAGCGACAGCCGAGGCGACGGCAGATGCGTCACTCGCGTTGCCGGAAGGGCCGGCAGCTGCCGACCCGCCGCCGGCAACAGCGGCCGGTGACGAGGCGGCGCCGGCGGCAGCGGATCGCCAGGTTCCGGCGGCGGCGCCGGCGCTGGTTGTCGCGCTCGGCGAACGTCGGCTGGCGGCGGAGCGTCCGCCCTATCTGGCGTCCGTGCTGGCGCTGCCGCCGGCAACCGGGACTTGGTACTTCCCACGACGTGAGCTGACGCTCCCACCCGTGCTGCTGGATGAGCCGCTGCTGCGGCCGCCTGCCGACAGCAGCAGCCTGCTGCGGGGGCGCGTTCTGCTGCGGGTCCTGGTTGCTGCCGATGGGGCAGTCGATCGCGTCGAAGTGCTCGGCAGCAGCCTGCCGGCCGACTATGGCGAGGCTGCCGTGGCGGCCTTTGCGCGCCTGCGTTTTCGCCCGGGCGAGATTGAGGGCGTTGCCGTGAGCAGCGAGGCGCGTTTCGAAGTCGACTTCGACGAGGCTGCCGCAGGCAGCAGCCATGCCAGCGATCGCATCAGTATCCGTGCTGCGCAGCGCCCGCGCGGCAACGCGCTGCCGGCGCCGCAGCCGACGGCCGCCGAACGCTGAGCAACTGGCGGAGGCCGCTCAGGGCTGCAACTCGCGCGGCAGGGCGAAGGTGACGTTCTCCTCGCTGCCGGCGAGCTGGCTGACGCTGACCGGATCGCCAGCCGACAGGCGCTCGACGACCCGGTCGACGAGGATTTCCGGCGCCGAGGCGCCGGCGGTGACGCCGACGCGACTGGCGCCAGCGAGCCAGTCGGGATCGATCTGCTCGGCCTGATCAACGAGGTAGGCGCGGGCGCCGACGAGTTCGGCGACCTCGCGCAGCCGGTTCGAGTTGGAGCTCGATGGGCTGCCGACGACGAGAACCAGCTCGCTTTCCCGTGCCAGTTGCTTGACGGCATCCTGACGGTTCTGCGTCGCGTAGCAGATGTCGTCCTTCTTCGGGCCGATGATCTCCGGGAAGCGCTCCCTGAGCGCGGCGACGACCTGCGCGGCGTCGTCGACCGAGAGCGTCGTCTGCGTGACGTAGGCGAGACGGGCAGGGGTCTGGACGGCGAGTTCGTGCACGTCGGCAACGGTTTCGACGAGGTACATGCCGTCGGCACTCTGGCCCATCGTTCCCTCGACCTCGGGGTGTCCCCGGTGGCCGATCATGACGATCTCGCGTCCGTCGCGACGCATTCTTGCGACCTCGAGGTGGACCTTGGTGACCAGCGGGCAGGTGGCGTCGAAGACCCTGAGGCCACGCTCCGCAGCTTCCTCGATGACCGCCTTCGAGACGCCGTGGGCGCTGAAGATGACGATGCTGCCGGCGGGTACGCTGGCCAGGTGGTCGACGAAGACGGCACCCTTGGCGCGCAGGCTGTCGCAGACGAAGCGGTTGTGGACCACTTCGTGGCGGACGTAGATCGGTGCGCCGAACTTCTCGATCGCACGTTCGACGATGGCGATGGCACGATCGACACCGGCGCAGAAACCGCGGGGGTTGGCGAGCAGGATCTGCATGCTGTGCACCTCAGAGGATGGCGATGATCTCGACCTCGAAGCGGATCGGCTTGCCGGCGAGGGGATGGTTGAAGTCGAAGAGCGCGCTGCTGTCGTCGAACTCGCGGAGGAAGCCGGCAAAGCTCGAGCCGCCATCGACCGCGCTGAATTCGATCAGCGAGTTCGGCCTGAGTTCAATTTCCGGCGGCAGCGCACGGCGCGCAATGCGTTCGAGCAGACGCGGATTGTGCTCGCCGAAAGCCTCGCTCGCCGGTAGTTCGAAGACGTGACGTTCGCCGCTGCCGAGACCGAGCAGGCAGTCCTCGAGGGTCTCGGCAAGCTCGCCGCTACCCATCTGCAGGGTGGCGGGCGACAGTCCGAAGGTGCTGACGTACTCGTTGCCATCGAGATCGGCGAGGCTGTAGTGCAGCGTCAGGTAGCTGTCGCGACCGACGCTGGCGGCTGGGGGTGTGGCGGTTGGCTGCATGCGCTTCCTGTGCGTGTTGGCGATGAGACTGCTGCTGTGCCTGGCGGCTGGCTGCTAGGGCCCGCTGCCGTCGCGCCTGGCGCTGCCGCCGGCGAACTGGTCCCAGATCATCAGCGCTGCCCCGAGGCAGATCGCCGCGTCGGCGAGGTTGAAAGCCGGCCAGTAGAAGCCGGCCGCGTGCCACTGGATGAAGTCGACGACGGCGCCGAAGCGCAGGCGGTCGATGACGTTGCCGACGGCACCGCCAAGAATCATGGTGAACGCCAGCGAGAGCCGGAACTCGCCACTGTGGCGCGGCAGGATGCTGACGATCCAGGCGGCGATGCCAATCGCCAGCGCGGTGAAGAACCAGCGTTGCCAGCCGCCGGCATCGGAAAGGAAACTGAACGCGGCGCCCGGGTTGAAGACCAGTACCCAGTTGAAGAAGGGGGCGACGTACACGCTGTCGCCGGGCCGCAGCCAGCCGAGGACCAGCCACTTGCTGAGCTGGTCGAGGACGACGACGAGCGCGGCCAGCCACAACCAGCGGTCGACCTTACGCGAAGGCACGTTCTTCGCCCCCACCGAAGAGGTTCTCGATACAGCGGCCGCAGAGCCCCGGATGATCGGGATGCGTGCCGACGTCGGCACGGACGTGCCAGCAGCGTTCGCACTTGGCGTGCGACAGAGGCGCGCAGCTCAGCTCGTCCCGGCTGTCGCGAACGAGTGTCGTCTGCGAGCAGATGAGGACGAAGCGCAGGTCGTCGCCGAGTGCGGCCAGGGTGTCGTACTTCTCGCCGTCGCAGTGGATGCGCACTTCGGCCTGCAGCGATGAGCCGATGCGGCCGGCGATGCGCAGTTCCTCGAGGGCGCGCATGACCTCGCCACGGTAGCCACGGAGTCGGCGCCACTTGTCGACCAGTTCAGTTTCGGCGGCGGGTGCCGGCAGCGGTTGCCAGGTGTGCAGCATCACGGAATCCGTGCGGTCACCGGTCTGCAGTTGCCAGATTTCCTCGGCAGTGAAGCAGAGGACCGGCGCCATCAGCTTGAGCAGACACTGCAGGATGTGCCACAGGGCGCCCTGCGCCGAACGGCGGGCGTGCGATCCGGCGGCCATGGTGTACAGGCGGTCCTTGAGGACGTCGAGGTAGAAGCCGCCGAGATCCTCGGAGCAGAAGGTCTGCAATGCCTGCACGACGCGATGGAACTCGAAGCGGTCGTAGTCGGCTTCGCACTGTGCCTGCAGCTGCCGCGTCATCGCCAGCGCGTAGCGGTCGATTTCCAGCCACCGTTCGATCGCCGGCATGTCGCGCGCGGGGTCGAAGTCGGCCGTGTTGGCGAGCAGGAAGCGCAGCGTGTTGCGGATGCGGCGGTAGCTTTCGACGACGCGCTTGAGGATTTCGTCGGAGATCGACAACTCGCCGGAATAGTCGGTCGCCGCTACCCACAGGCGCAGGATCTCGGCGCCGAGCGTATCGGCGATCTTCTGCGGTGCGATGACGTTGCCCTTCGACTTCGACATCTTGAGGCCCTTGCCATCGACGACGAAGCCGTGCGTCAGCAGTGCCTTGTAGGGGGCGCGGCCGTCGGTTGCGCAGCCGATCAGCAGCGAACTCTGGAACCAGCCGCGGTGCTGGTCGGAGCCTTCGAGATAGAGGTCGGCCGGATAGGCGAGTTCGTCCCGGTGCGAGCCGCGCAGGACGCTGGCGTGCGTCGATCCGGAGTCGAACCAGACGTCGAGCGTGTCGCTCATCCTGTCGTAGTGCCCGGCTTCGCTGCCCAGCAGTTCGGCCGGGTCGAGGGCAAACCAGGCTTCGATGCCGGCTTTCTCGACCCGCTGCGCGACGGCTTCGATCAGCTCGGGCGTGCGCGGATGCAGGGTGCCACTCTCGCGATGCAGGAAGAAAGGCAGCGGCACGCCCCAGTTGCGCTGGCGCGAGACGCACCAGTCCGGGCGGGTGCGCATCATCGCCTCGAGACGCGCGCGTCCCCAACTGGGAAAGAATCGCGTCTCATCGACCGCACGTTCGGCCCGCCAGCGCAGCGTCGGCTCCTCGTCGCCGTTGTGCGTCGGCGACGAGCCGGGGGGGGGGGGGCGGGGGGCCGTGGGGGTGCGCTGGGTTTTTTTTTCCTCCCCCCCCCCCGGGGGGGGGGGGGGTAGGGGGGCGGGGGGGGGCGGGTGCCCGGGGGGGGGGGGGGGAGAAAGCCGCGGCCGAGGAACGGGGGGAGGTGCCGTTTGGGCGTCAGATGACCGCGGGGGAGGAGAAGGCTCAGCTAAACCCCCGCCCGCCGGTAGTGACCATTCTC
>DDUX01000033.1:0-370 GCA_002345025.1 Candidatus Accumulibacter iunctus
GGACTCCTTGCGGTTCGCTGGCGTGGGCGGAGCCGACCCAGGTGATGCTGATCAGGGCGGCGCTCAAGAGGGGGCGGAGGAAGTGTTTTCTGAGCATGGACCGGAATTTATGTGAAAAAAGTCACACTGTAAACCCCCTTTGGTCAAATGCCGGCCTGCCGGAGCACCTCGACGATACTCGGCCGAGCCGTCACTTGACTGCGGAAAGCGTCGTGCGGGCTGCCCGCGGGAGCCTTCGCAGGCAAGCGGCGATGCCGCGGCTGCGGCATCCAGCGCCGATGCCGCAGCCTGTTTCGTCGCCCGGCCTGCGGCGCAGCGCAGCGACGGCGGCGCTCGATGCGGGAACGCACCGTGGTTTGTGTTTATAATC
>DDUX01000033.1:402-530 GCA_002345025.1 Candidatus Accumulibacter iunctus
CATTGTCTCAATCTGATCCACTGCAGGGAGTGCGCATGAGCCCCTTCAAGGCTTTTCTGATCGAGGACCGTGAGGGACGGACACACGCCGGCCTGGTCGAGATGAATCCGGCGCAGCTCGATGCGGGC
>DDUX01000033.1:636-6856 GCA_002345025.1 Candidatus Accumulibacter iunctus
CACCGTGGTTTGTGTTTATAATCGCCGCTCGTTCGCCGCTTCGACGGCCCGTCGGCACCGACATTGTCTCAATCTGATCCACTGCATGGAGTGCGCATGAGCCCCTTCAAGGCTTTTCTGATCGAGGACCGTGAGGGACGGACACACGCCGGCCTGGTCGATATGAATCCGGCGCAGCTCGATGCGGGCGAAGTGACGATCCGCGTCGCCTACTCCAGCGTCAATTACAAGGACGCTCTGGCCGCGACCGGCACGGGTCGGATCATCCGTCGCTACCCCTGTGTCGGCGGCATCGACCTGTCCGGTACCGTCACCGAAAGCAGCGATGCGCGCTTCCGTCCGGGCGACGAAGTCATCGCCACCAGCTTCGACATCGGCGTCGCGCATCACGGGGGCTACGCCGAGTACGCGCGGATTCCCGCGCCGTGGGTGGTGCCACTGCCGGCCGGCCTGTCGCTGTACGACGCCATGGCCCTCGGTACGGCCGGCTTCACCGCCGCGCTCGGCGTCGTGCGGATGGAAGAGAATGGCCTGCGGCCCGACCGGGGTCCGGTCATCGTCAGCGGTGCCACCGGCGGGGTCGGCAGCCTGGCGGTCGACATGCTCGCCGCCCGCGGCTACCGCGTGACCGCCCTCACCGGCAAGGAGAGCGAGCGTGATTATCTGCTGGGCCTCGGCGCCAGCGAGGTGATGTTTCGCTCGCAACTCGCCACGACGCGCATCCGCCCGCTCGACACGGCGCTCTGGGCGGGCGCAGTGGACAATCTCGGCGGCGACGTCCTCGCCTGGATGGTCAGCACGATGCGTCAGGGCGGAACGATCGCCAGCATCGGTCTTGCCGCCAGTCACGAGCTGAAGACGACGGTGATGCCCTTCATCCTGCGCGGAGCCTGTCTGCTCGGCATCGATTCCGGCTACATTGGCGAGCCCTACCGCAACGGCGTCTGGCAGCGCCTGGCAACCGACCTGCGGCCGCAGCACCTGCAGGCGATGACGCGCAGCATCGCCTTCGACGACCTGCCACAGATCTTTGACGAGTACATCGGTGGTCGTGCACACGGCCGGGTCGTCGTCACCATCGCTGGCGCCTGAGGCGCAGCGGGGCGATCAGGGCACAGGGCGCGATGGCAGAGCCGACCGAGCGACCGCGCATCCTGATCGTCGACGAATCGCGCATGGCGCGGGCGGCGCTGATCAAGCGTGTTCGCGAACACTACAGCTTTCGCGAGGAAGTCAATGGCGAGTCGGCCTGGCAGGCGCTGGTGCTCGACCACTCGATCCAGCTGGTGATCTGCTCGCTGTCGCTGCCGCTGCTCGACGGGGACGGTCTGCTGGTCCGGGTACGCGCCTCAAGGCTGGCACGCCTGCGGCAGATGCCGGTGCTGATGATCGCCGGCGACAATCAGGAGGCCAACCAGCGGGCGCGCCAGCTCGGGGCATCGGATCTGGTCAGCCGCAGCATCGAGAGCAGCGAGCTGCTCGCCCGCATCGCCACGCTGATCGATCTTGCGCAGGTGGAGAGCGAGCTTGCCGAGCAGGCGGCGAGCCCCGCGCAGCACGCGCTGACCGGTCTGCCGACGCGGCAGCACATCGAGTTGCAGACAGCGAACGCCCTCGCGCAGTCGCTTCGGCTCGAGGCGCCGGCGAGCATCCTGGTCATGGGTTTCGACCGCTTCGACGCCTTGCGCGCCGAGCACGGAGACGATCTGGCGGGCAAGCTGCAGCAGAAGCTGGCCAGCATCCTGGCGCAGAAGGTGCGCAAGGAAGATACGCTCGGCCACTATTCGGACAGCGAGCTGGCGGTCGTTTCGCCGGGCACTCCCTACCCTGCCTGCGAGGCTTTCGCCAATCGCCTGCGCGAAGCCTTTGCCGTCGCGCACATCGCGGTCCACGGGCAGCGCCTGGCCCTCTCCGTCAGCGTCGGAGTCGCCAACACGCCGGTCGATCGGGCGGCATCGGCAACCTCGCTGCTCGCGCTTGCCGGCGAGCGACTGAAAACGGCCCGGCAGGCGGGGGGCAACCGCGTCCTGGCCTGCGTCGACCAGGCGCAGCCAGAGGTACCGGTGCCCCGCCTCGGGCACGCGATCGACCTCATCCGTGCTGGGCACGCCGCGGCGGTGATTCCGCATCTGGCGCACCTGAGCAGGGAAATACTCCCCTTTCTCGAGTTGCTGGAAAGGGAGTGGAAGTTGGGTCTGCCTCTGGCAGACATTCGTGAACGGATGCTGGACCGGGAGCACGAGTTCCAAGACACCCGGCAGGCATGAACACCATTGGTGCAGGTGGTACATCTTTTTGAAGAGGGAGTCACATGACGACAGTCAAGGAATTTCACAAGCAGTCGATCGAAAATCCGGAAGAGTTCTGGGGTGAGCAGGCGAAGCTGGTCTCGTGGCACAAGCCGTTCACCAAGGTGCTCGATTTTTCACGGCCGCCGTTTGCCAAGTGGTTCGTCGGCGGCGAAACCAACCTCTGCTACAACGCCGTCGACCGGCACGCCGAAAAGCGTCCGAATGACCGCGCCCTCGTCTTCATCTCGACCGAGACCGACCAGGAAGTCGTCTACAGCTTCGCTGAGCTCAAGAAGGAAGTCATGCGCACGGCGGCGATCATGCAGAGCCTCGGCGTCGGCAAGGGTGATCGCGTCCTGATCTACATGCCGATGGTCGCCGAAGCGCTGTTCGCGATGCTCGCCTGCGCGCGGATCGGCGCCATCCACTCGGTCGTCTTCGGTGGTTTTGCCTCCGGTTCGCTGGCAACGCGCATCGACGATGCGGCGCCCAAGCTCATCGTCTCCTCCGATGCTGGCATGCGCGGCGGCAAGGCAGTGCCCTACAAGGACCTGCTCGACGAAGCGATCTCGCTGGCGCAGCACAAGCCGGCCAAGGTCCTGATGATCGATCGCGGTCTCGACAAGAACTTCAACAAGGTTGAAGGTCGCGACGTTGACTACGCCACGCTGCGCGCGCAGTTCATGGATGCCGAGGTGCCGGTCACCTGGCTCGAATCCTCCGAGCCGTCGTACATCCTCTACACCTCGGGCACCACCGGCAAGCCGAAGGGCGTGCAGCGCGACACCGGCGGTTACGCCGTCGCGCTCGCCTCGTCGATCAAGAACATCTACTGCGGCGCAGAAGGGGAAACCTACTTCGCGACCTCCGACATCGGCTGGGTCGTCGGCCACTCGTACATCGTCTATGGGCCGCTGATCGCCGGCATGGCAACGATCATGTACGAGGGAACACCGCTGCGGCCCGACCCCGGCATCTGGTGGCAGATCGTCGAGAAGTACAAGGTCAGCGTCATGTTCTCGGCGCCGACCGCGGCGCGCGTCCTCAAGAAGCACGACCCGGCGTACATGCACAAGTACGACCTGTCGAGCCTGCGGCACCTGTTCCTCGCCGGCGAACCGCTCGATCAGCCGACGCACGAATGGATCATGGGCGAACTCGGCCTGCCGGTGATCGACAACTACTGGCAGACCGAGACCGGCTGGCCGATCCTGTCCGCAATGCCCGGCGTCGAGAAGACCGAAATCCGCTTCGGCACGCCGAGCTTCCCGGTATACGGCTACAACCTGAAGATCTTCCGCGAAGACGGCACCGTCTGCGATCCGGATGAAAAAGGCATCGTCGGCATCCTGCCGCCGCTGCCGCCGGGCTGCCTGTCGACCGTCTGGGGTGACGACGCGCGCTTCGTCTCGACCTACTTCACGCTCTTCCGTGAGCCGCAGGTGTACTCGTCGTTCGACTGGGGCATCAAGGACAAGGACGGCTACCACTACATCCTCGGCCGTACCGACGACGTCATCAATGTCGCCGGCCACCGCCTCGGCACGCGCGAGATCGAGGAAGCCATCCAGGGCCACCCGGCGATCGCCGAAGTCGCCGTCGTCGGCGTCGCCGACCAGCTCAAGGGGCAGATGCCGATGGCCTTCGCCGTCGTCAAGAACGCCGACAGCGTCGCCACTCCCGAACTGACAGCAGCGCTCGAGAAAGCGGTGATGAAGCAGGTCGACGACAGCCTCGGCGCCATCGCGCGCCCGAGCCGTGTGCACTTCCTCACCGTGCTGCCGAAGACCCGCTCCGGCAAGTTGCTGCGGCGCTCGATCCAGGCGCTGGCCGAAGGCCGCGATCCGGGCGACCTGACGACGATCGAGGACCCGGCCGCCCTTGAGCAACTGCAGCGCGCGCTCGGCACGAAAGCCTGAGCCAGCGCAGCAGAGCGCCGGCCACTGGTCGGCGCGGCCTGCCCCGCGAGGGGCAGGCTTTTTTTTTGCCTGTCAGCGACAGGTGGCGCGTGGTCTGCCCCGGCGCAACCAGTTTCCCTGCGGTGCATGACTGATGCTGCGCTCCGCATCCGCGGCTGCAGAGGCGACTCCCTCAAGGAAGAAGGATCCCCAACCCTCCCAGTCGCCATCGCTGCGGATGGCGGACAAGCGCCGGTAGTACTCGGCCTGCTGCCGCTTGAGGTAGCCACGCAGGTACACACTTCAGACCCCGCTCCGGGCCGAAGTGCCTGCCGGCTGCCCAATACTCCGCTTTCGGCAACCTGTGGACCAGCTCGTCCCAGCTGACGGAAACCCCAGGCAACACGCCGACCGCGGTTTCTCCGAGCAACTCGAGGACTTCCGGCTTGCCGTACTCTCCATCCCGCAAGCGATAGACCGTAATCATTCGGTCGATCGGACGTACCAGCCAGTATTCCCGCACACCGGAGCGTTCGTAGACCCGCCGCTTCCACACGTGATCGTGGCTGGCGGTAGACGACGACAGCACTTCCACCACCAGATCCGGCGCTCCGCGCACGCCGCGACGGTCGAGGCGAGACGGGTCGCAGACCACCAGTACGTCCGGCTGCAAGACCGTATCGACCTAGTCGTCGGCCTCGTCGGCCTTGGGCAGGCGGACATCGACCGGCGCGACGAAGGCGCGGCAGGATTTGCCTTCCAGCGCCTGCCGGATCTGGAAGTAGATTTCGCCGACCACGTCCTGATGTTCCAGCGTCGGTACGGGCGCCATCAAGTAGGCCGCACCGTCGATCAGCTCGTAACGACGGTCTTCCGGCCACGCGAGGTAATCGGCGTACGTGTGGTAGCGATCATCGCGAAGTGCCAGGCCCATGACTTCTCCTCAATGCGAACGCCGAATGGCGGAGTATACCCGGCCTGAAACTGCGGATGCGTGCAGTGCGCCGGCGATGGCTGGCGATGCCGGCGGTGATCGCCTCACCGGCATCGCCGCCGCTGCGCCGGACGAGCAGCCGAACGGGGATCAGCGCCGCCGCCAGCGTGGGCCGTGGCGGGACCCATTTGAGGCCGGCCCCGCGGCTGGACCAGAATTGCCGGTGCATTGTCACGAAACGCCGGCAATCGACTTCGGCAGCGCCTGCGGCGACCCGCTCAGGGCGTCGCCGGCACGCTGCCGGCGACGACCGCCGCCTGCTGCCAGAAAGCCCGATGCTGCACGACACTGCGCCGGCGGTCGATCGGCACTTCCAGCAGCGTCGAACCACCGCGCTGCAGTGCGCGCCGCAGCGCGGTGGTGAACCCGTCGAGCGACGCGCAGCGCTCGCCGGCAACACCGAAGGCAGCCGCTGCGGCAACGAGATCGACCGCCTGCGGCGTCAGCCAGGCGCGCTCGAATTCGGGCAGCGTCGCCACCGGCAGATACTCGAAGATGCCGCCGCCACCATTGTTGATGACGACGACGACGATGTCGCGCGCAGCGGCAGCGGCCAGCGCCGTCAGGTCATGCTGCACCGTCAGGTCGCCGAGCAGCGCGACGCACGGGCCTTCGCTGGCGATTCCGAGAGCGGTGGACAGATTGCCGTCGATGCCGCTGGCACCACGATTGGCAAAAAAGCGCAACGACTTGTCGCCGCTCCCCGAGAAGGCATCGAGGTCGCGAATCGGCAGCGAGTTGCCGCAAAAGAGGCGGTGGCCGGCAGGCAGCTCATCGAGCAGCGCCGGGATCAGCGCGCCTTCGAAATCTTCCCGCGAACGCCAGTCGGCAGCGAGCGCTGCGACACGCCGCTCGGCCTGCGCGAACATCTCGCGCCAGCGCGGCGCTGCCGGCCGCAGCGGCGTCGCCAGCCAGTCCTCGCAGACCGCCAGTGGATCGCCCTGGATCACTGCGGCCGCGCAGTGCAGCGGGTCGCGCCAGCGGCTGTCGGCGCCGAGAACGATGTGCCGTGCCGTCCTGTTGGCGTGCAGCCAGTC
>DDUX01000077.1 GCA_002345025.1 Candidatus Accumulibacter iunctus
TCTTCCGATCTCGCCAGCGGCAGCCATGCGGCAAGGGCGGAAGGGGCTTGCGCGGGCACCCGCTGGCGTGTCACCCGCGGCGATGCTGCTGCGGGCGAAGTTGGCACCGACCGGCGCCAGGAACCTTTGTTCACTGCTGTCGTCAGTGCGGGTACCATGCGGCCTTCGGCGAGAAGAGGCGGCGCCCTCCCCCGATCCGACCCCGGCAAAGCCGGAGATGCTTGCGGCCACTTGGCCAACTGAAAACTCGAGAAGGAAATGGAAATCCGCGCATGATGCTACTGCTCTTCGTCCTCGGCCTGGTGGCACTGGTGGCGGGCGCCCAGGTTCTGGTGCGCGGCGCCTCGAAACTGGCGCTATCCTTCGGCATCTCGCCGCTCGTCGTCGGCCTCACGGTCGTCGCTTTCGGCACCAGCGCCCCGGAGTTCGCCGTCTCGCTGCGCTCGTCCTTCGCCGGCCAGGTGGACATTGCCCTCGGCAATGTCGTCGGCAGCAACATCTTCAACGTCCTCTTCATCCTCGGCGTGTCGGCGCTGATCGCACCGCTGGTGGTCGCACCGCAACTGATCCGGCAGGAGGTACCGATCATGATCGGCGCCTCGCTGCTGGTCTTCGCGCTGGCGCTCGACGGCGCCATCGGGCGCCTCGACGGCGCGCTGCTCTTCGCCTTGCTGCTGGGCTACACGGTGTTCCTGGTGCTGCAGAGTCGCCGCGAGAGCCGCGAGACGCAGGCGGGCTACGGCGAGCAGACGGTCGCCGCCGACCCGTCCGACTGGGACCGCCACTGGAGCGTACAGCTGCTGCTGATCGCCGGCGGACTGGCGCTGCTGGTCGTTGGCGCCAACTGGCTGGTCGATGCGGCGGTGAGCTTCGCCCGCATCCTCGGCCTGAGCGAGGTGGTCATCGGCCTGACCATCGTCGCCGCCGGCACCTCGCTGCCCGAAGTCGCCACCTCGATCGTCGCCACACTGCGCGGCCAACGGGACATCGCCGTCGGCAACGTCATCGGCAGCAACACCTTCAACCTGCTCGGCGTCCTCGGTCTTTCCGGCCTGCTGGCACCGGCCGGGCTGCCGGTTGGCGCGGCAATGATCACCTTCGACCTGCCGGTGATGATCGCCGTCGCACTCGCCTGCCTGCCGATCTTCTTCAGCGGCCACCTGATCGCGCGCTGGGAAGGTACGCTCTTCCTCGCTTACTATGCTGCCTACACCGCGTGGCTGCTGCTCGCGGCGCAACAGCATGCGGCGACCGCCACCTACGGCAGCGTGATGCTCGGCTTCGCCCTGCCGCTGACGGCAGTGACGCTGGCGGTCGTCGCTTGGCGTGAATGGCTGGCGCGCCGCGGCGCACCATGACGATATGAGGGCGGCCACCGCGGGCTCGCGGGCAATGCATGCAACGGCGCTGCCGCTCGCGCTCGTTCCGGCAACCCTCTTTGCCCTGCTGGTCCTGAGCCTGATCAGCGTGCCGCTGCCGTGGAGCGTGTCGTGGCCCTGGATTCCGGTGCTGGGCGTCGATTTCGCGCTCTACGTGGACGGACTGTCGGCGCAGTTCCTGTTGCTCATCACCGGCATCGGTACCCTGGTCGCTGTGTACGGTGCCGGCTATCTTGCCGGCGATGCGCGGCGCTGGCGCGTCTTCGCGCTGCTGCTGCTGTTCATGCTGGCAATGATCGGCGCCGTCTGCAGCGATCATCTGCTCCTGCTCTTCCTCTTCTGGGAACTGACCAGCGTCCTCTCGTTCCTGCTCGTCGGCTTCGATCACGCGCGCGAGAGCAGCCGCAAATCGGCGCAGCAGGCGCTGCTGATCACCGGCACCGGCGGTTTGTTCCTGCTCGCCGGGAGCATCCTGCTGGCCGAGATCGGTGGCAGCTATTCGCTGCGACAACTGATCGCCGCGGCACCGGCAATGACCGACGATGCGCGCCTGCCCGCGGCGCTGACGCTGCTCTTCGTCGGTGCGTTCAGCAAGTCGGCGCAGTTCCCCTTCCACTTCTGGCTGCCGAACGCGATGGCGGCGCCGACACCCGTCAGCGCCTACCTGCATTCGGCGACTCTCGTGAAACTCGGCGTCTATCTGCTGGCGCGGCTCGATGCGGCCTTCAGCGATCTGCTGTTCTGGGAGTATTCGCTCGTCGGCATCGGCACCCTCACCGCCGTCATCGCCGCCGTGCAGACCGTTCGCGAGCGCGATCTGAAGCGTATCCTGGCCTGGTCGACGGTGGCCACCCTGGGTACCCTGACGATGCTCGTCGGGCTGCCCGGCCATGGCGCTGCACTCGCCGTCGCGGCGCTGTTCTTTGCCCACGCGCTGTACAAGGCGCCCCTGTTCTTCGTCGCCGGCAATCTCGACCACGGCGCCGGCACGCGCGACATCGACCGGCTGACCGGGATGCGCCGCCACCTGCCATGGACCGCCACTGCAGCGCTGCTCGCCGCGCTGTCGATGGCCGGCCTGCCGCTGTCCTTCGGCTTCGTCGCCAAGGACGCGATGACGCTTGCCAAGGTCGAAGCGGGCGTCTTCGCGCTGGTCAGTCATGCGACGCTGTTCGTCGGCAGCATCTCGGTGGCGGTGGCGGCGGTGGCGGCGATTCACATCTTCTGGGGCCGTGACAACGTCGGTCGCGACGCGCATCCGCACGAGGCACCGGTGACGATGCTGCTGCCACCGCTGCTGCTGGTCGCCCTCGCCGTCCTGTTCGGGTTGCAGCCGACCCTCGTCGACCCCCTGCTCGGCGTCGCGGCACAGGCGATGGCACCGGGCTTCGACCCACTGCAGGTCGACTCGTCCTACGACGCCTGGCCGGTTGCCGAGGCGAGCCTGGCCACCTTCGGCTTCGGCCTTCTCATCTACCTCGGCTGGGATCGCCTGCGCACGCTGCTCGACCGGGCGAGGGAACTCGATGAGATCGGGCCGGAGAGCTGGTACTGGCGCAAGCTGAAGTTCGTGCCCAAGTTGGCGGCCTGGCTGACGCGGCGTCTGCAGCACGGAGTGTTGCCGGGCTACCTGCTGACGCTGGCCGGCGCCGTGACCCTCGCCCTGCTGGCGGCGCTGCTCGTCGGCAGACCGAGCCTCGAGCTGCCGTCGGCCGAAACCCTGCCCTTGCCCGTAGTCGGCAGTGCGCTGCTCATCGCCACCGGCGCGCTGGCCACCCTGCTGGTGCGCGATCACCTGGTCCTGCTGCTGGTCAGCGGGCTCGTCGGTTACGGCAGTGCGCTGCTGTTCCTGTTCACCGGCGCCCCCGACCTGGCCTTCACCCAGTTCGCGGTGGAGACCGTCTTCGTCGTCGTCGCCGCCACGGTCCTGCGCCGGCTGCGCCAGCTGCCACCGCCGCTGCAGGTGGCAGTCAGCGAAGCGCGCTGGCGGCCGCTGGCGCTGGCCGTCTCGATTGCCCTTGGCAGCGTGCTGAGTACCTTGCTGCTGCTGGCGGCAGCCCAGCCGTTCGACCCGCAGCTGTCGGACTTCTTCTCGGCGCAGAGCGTGCCGGCGGCGCACGGCCGCAACGTGGTGAATGTGATCATCGTCGACTTCCGCGCCCTCGACACCCTCGGCGAGATCGCCGTCGTCGCCCTGGCGCTCGTCGCCGCGCTGCCCCTGCTCAAGCTGTCGCGTCGGAGGAGCTCGTGAGCCCGCGAGCGCTGCTTGCCGAAGTCCTGCTGCGCATCCTCCATCCGGTGCTGCTGCTGGCCTCGCTCTGGATCCTGCTGCGCGGTCACAACGAGCCCGGCGGCGGCTTCGTCGGCGGCCTGCTGGCGGTGGCAGCGAGCGCTGCGATGGCACTCACCCTCACCACCGCCGAAGCCCGCCAACGGCTGCCGCTGCCGCCGCCCCGGCTGACCGCGCTCGGGGTGTTGATCGCTCTCCTCAGCGGCCTGCCGGGCGTGTTCGCCGGGCAGCCCTTCCTGACGCACCTGTGGGTCACCGTGCCGCTGGCGGTCACCGAACTGCCGCTGTCGACGGTGATGCTTTTCGATCTCGGCGTCTACCTCGCCGTCTGGGGTGCCGTTGGCGGCTACTGCCTGTCGCTGCTGGCGACGGTCGAGGAGCAGCAATGATCTGGGCCGTTGCTCTCGCCCTCGCGACGGTGATCGCCGCCGGCACCTACCTGGCGCTGTCACGCGACCTGCTGCGCTGCCTGATCGGTCTCGCACTGGTCGGCAACGGCATCAATCTGCTGGTCTTCTCCAGCGGTCGCCTGCTCAGCCAGATGCCGCCGTTCGTTGCCGCCGGCGCGCAGCAGCTCGCGGTCGCGGCGAATCCCGTGCCGCAGGCGCTGGTGCTGACGGCGATCGTCATCAGCTTCATCTTCCTCTGCTTCTCTCTGGTCCTCGCGGTGCGCCTGCTGCAGCTCGCCGGCAGCGCCGACACCGCGCAGCTGCGAGCGGCCGAGCCAGCGGCCGTCGACGCCGTCAAACCGGCACTCGAGGAAGCGGCCTGATGCTCGTCCTGACGCCGCTCCTGGTACCACTCGCCACCGCGCTGCTCTGCCTGCTGGTGCCGCCCGGCTGGCAACAGCGCGTCAGCCTGGCGGGCGCGCTGTTGCTGCTGCTCTGCGCCCTCGCGCTCGCCAGCCAGGTCGTCGGCAACGGCCCGCTGACGGTCGTCGCCGGTGGCTGGCCGCTGCCCTTCGGCATCGAGTTCGCCGCCGACCGCCTGAGCGCCGCGCTGGTCCTGATCGCCGCACTGATGCTGAACGTCGTCCTGCTCTGGCAGGTCGGCGGCAGCGCCGACGCGGCACCCGCTGCGGCAACCCTGCAGCCACTGCTGCACGGTCTGGTGGCCGGCGCGGGTGCCGCTTTCGTCACCGCCGACCTGTTCAACCTCTATGTCTGGTTCGAGCTGACCCTGATCTGCGCGCTCGGGCTGCTTGCCCTGGGCGGCGGCCTGCGCCAGCTCGACGCGACACTCAAGTATTTCGTCCTCAACGTCGTCGGAACCCTGCTGCTGCTCGCTGCCGTCGCGCTGCTCTACGCGGCTACCGGCCAGCTCAACTTCCGCGCACTGGGCGCGGCAACGGCGCAACTGCCGGCGTCCATCGCGCTGCCGCTGCTGACCCTGCTGTCGCTTGCCTTCCTGATCAAGGCAGCGGCTTTTCCTTTCTTCGCCTGGCTGCCCGCTTCCTATCACAGCCTGCCAGCTCCGGTGCTGGCACTGTTCTCGGCGCTGCTGGCGAAGATCGGCATCTACGCGCTGATCCGCTGCCTGAGCGATGTCTTCCATCCGGCGCCGGACCTACTGTTCAACGTGCTCGGCTGGATTGCCGTCCTGTCGATGATCAGCGGCGCCCTCGGCGCCGCCTACCACTGGGACCTGCGGCGCATCCTGGCTTTTCACAGCATCAGCCAGATCGGTTACATCCTGCTCGCCATCGCGCTCGCATCGCCTGCCGGCGACGCCGCTGCCATCCTGTTCATGTTGCATCACAGTCTGGTCAAGGCAGCGCTGATCCTGACCGCAGCGCTCATCTTCCACGCCTGCGGCCACTACGATCTGCGGCGCATCGGCGGCCTCTACGCCGGCAGACCCTGGCTGAGCCTGGTGTTCCTGCTGCTGGCGCTGTCGCTGGTCGGCATTCCGCCCTCGAGCGGCTTCTGGAGCAAGTTTCTTGTCGTTCGCCAGAGCCTGGTCCAGGGCGAGTATCTGTGGGCGGCGGCGGCTCTCGGCGTGGGCGCGGTGACCCTCTATTCGATGCTCAAAATCTGGCTCGAAGCGTTCTGGAAACCGCACCCGGACGAGTCGTGGCAGGCCCCGGCGCGCCACCGGCTACTGCCGGCGCACGCCGCGCTCGGCGGACTGGTGGTCCTGATCCTTTCCTTCGGGCTGTTGCCGGAGTCGCTGATCGCCTACGTCATGGCAGCCGCCGACAGCCTGCGCGGAAGAAGCTGATGCTCCATCCTGCCGCACTCGTCCGCCTGTCGCTGCGTTTCATTGCCCACTGCGTGCTGTCGGGAATGGCGACCGCACGCATCATCCTGCGCCACCGGCCGGCGCGCGCCGGGCTGGTACGCCTGCGCACCGCGCCGATGAGCGAAACCGGCGCCGCGGTCCTCGCTGCCTTGGTCAGCCTGACGCCCGGCAGCAGCGTCATCGACATCGATCCCGAGCGCCGCGAGATGCTCGTGCATCTGCTCGACCTCGACAGTGCCGACGCCACCGTCGCTGGCATCCGGCGCGACTTCGAGCCCGATGTCGCGGCGCTCTTTCCGGCCGGTGGGCGGCGATGAGCAGCTTGTCGATCGACCTGTTGGTCGCCGTCGTGCTCCTCGCCGTCGCCCTCGCCGTGCTGCGCTTCGTGCGCGGCCCGAGCGACGCCGATCGTCTGATCGCCCTCGACATCCTGTTCGCGGCGGCAATCGCACTCTGTGCCCTGGCGGCGTTGTACAGCGGCCACGTGCTCTTTCTCGATGTCGCCATCGGCGTCGCCCTGATCGGCTTCGTCGCCACGCTCGCCTGGGCACGTCTGATCGCCCGCGGTCGTGCCGGCAATCCGCCTGCGGACGCCGAGCCATGAACCTCGTCGGCAGCCTGCTGCTCGGCGTCGGCGCGTTGTTGCTGCTGCTCGCCAGTGTCGGCCTGTTCACGCTGCGCGACGCCCTGTCGCGGCAGCACGCGGCAACCAAGGCGGGTTCACTGGCAGTCGCCTGCATCGTCCTCGGCGCCGCCGTGGTGGGCGGCGACATCGCCTGGATCGGCCGCGCGCTCGCCATCGTCGCCATCGTCTGGCTGACCCTGCCGGTTGCCTCGCACGTCCTCGCCCGCGCCGCACTGCGCGAACGGAGGCAGACGGTCGACAGCGAGCTGCTGCCGCTGTACGAACGCGACGACAGTCGGGATTGAGCGCGGCTGCCAAGCCGACGAGCGGCTGGCGAACGTTGAAGCGCTACCCGGCCGCGAGCTCTGAAGCGCTGCCGTTGCGTACAGCGGGCCCGGCCTCCGCCGTACCCGGCGTCGGCAGGCGTCGATAACCGGCGGCGGTGCCGCTGATCTCCCGCCACAGCTCGCCGACCGGCACGCGATTGCGCGCCGTCTGGTCGACCCACTCGGTCGGTGTCGCCGTGCCTGGATGGAAACGGATTCCCCAGATCGGCTCGAAGGAATCGCGGGAGAGCGAGTAGCGCGCGTCACCGATCACGCTCGCATCGCTGTCGGAAAGCGCGGTCCAGCCGCTGGAAAAATAGCTGAAGCGGGCGAAGTCACGCCGCACGCGCGGATCGGCCGCTGCCGCTGGTGGCAGATCGGCGGCCAATAGCAGTTCCAGCTTGCTGCCGGGTTTCCACAGGCTGCCCGCGCTGCCGAGAACGCGCAGCCGGTCGCTGTGCAGCGTCGTCCCCGACTGATAGACCGATCGCCAGACGACCGGATTGCCGACGCTCGGAAACATCTCGGCGCGCGCCACCGGGTGGCCGCGCGCTCCGGCGATCAGCGCCTGCAGGTCAAGCGCACGCTCGCGCTGCCAGGCCGCGACGCCGACATAGCCGAGAGCGAACAACAAGGACAGCACTGCCGGCAGGCGCGACTGGCGGCGGACAGCGACGAGCAACCCGGCGAGCAGCGCCAGCGTCAGCAGGGGCCCGATCGTCGTCAGCCAGTGCCAGGCGACGCGCAGCGGCGAGAACGGCCAGAGCAGGTGTGTCCCGTAGTTCGTGCAGGCGTCGAGCAGCCCGTGCGTCGCGCAACCGATGGTCGCCGCGGCAAGCAGCGGCCGCCAGTCGGCACGGTAGCGCCGCTGCACGAGCCAGGGTGACGCGGCGACGACACCGCCGACCGGTATGAAGGCGAAGGCGTGCGTGAAGTGGCGGTGATACTCGATCGCCAGCAACGGATCGGCCGTGCTGCGGATGAGGATGTCGGCGTCGGGCAGGATGCCGCCAAGGGCGCCCGGTAGCCAGGCCTGACGACCGAGGCGACGACCGAGGATCGCCTGCGCCGCGGTCGCGCCGAGCAGGGCATGCGTCAATGGGTCCATTGCAGCTCCAGGTGCAGAGGAATCGGCTGCCGCGCGGGCCCGGTCACGACGCACCGCCGACGCCCGGCGATTGCGGCCGCGCCCGCGAAGCCGGCGGCGCGCGCATTATCGCCGACGGCGGCGCAAAAGCCCGCAAGGCAAGATCAGTCTCTCGCGAAAGCGTAACGGTCAGACGGGTGGCCTCTTCGTTTGGCATCTATTGCCCTCTCCGTATAAACATCTGTCATCCTATCGGCTTGGCAGTTTATGCGCCTTGCCGCCAGAACGTTTTCCCCCCGCTCCGTTCATGGAGGATCCAGGAGCACGGATCGAGGATCATCGCGGGCGAAGCACGGGAAAACCTCAGATACGGGAACGGAAGCTGGCCAGGGGCAAGAAGAGCTGCAGCGGCTGGTCAGCGCAAGGGACAAATCCGTGATGACGGTAAAACGCGGCGGCACCGTCGTCCTTGGCATCGACCACCAAGGCAAAGGCGGCCAGGGAGGAAGCAAGGGCACGCTGCGCGGCATCCCAGAGAAGAGCCGCGCCAAGTTGCTGGCCGGTGAAGCGCCGATCGACGGCCAATCGGCCCAAGCGAGCGACGGGCACGGCGGGGTAGCGTGGCAGCTTCTTCGCCATGGCCTCGGGCAAATCCGAGAGCACGACACTGCCTGCCGCCAGAGTATAGAAGCCCGCGACAAGGACGGTATCCAAAGGCGTAGCCACGTAGCAGGCGGTCACCAATCGGCGCACGTCCTGAGTTGCCTGCTCACGAAAATACCGATCGAGGATCGGAGAGGGGCTTTCAAAGGAGCTTCGGTCGTGCTCGTCGGATAGCGACATGATGGAAAAACGGGTCACGACTCCTTGCTCACCAGTCGAGCATGCGCCTGCGCTGCCCGCCCCAGACCGGCCGGCAAGGCCGGCGGATCGAGCAAGGCGGCCGCAAAACGCTCTTGATCGGCAAGAGACAAGCGAACGAGCTGGGCATCGGAGATCGCTCGGTACGCCGCTTCCTGGGCCGCTGAAACGACGAAATCGCTGACACTGCGCCCTTGCATTTCAGCGGCGCGGCGAACGACCGCCAAGACCTCGGGCGCGATACGCGTTTCCAGGCGGGATGTGCGAGGAACTTCAGTAGACATGGGCAAACCTCCTCCTTTCAATGTACGGCAAAACAACGTACATAGTCAAACAAAACATCGGTGCCCTGGCCCGGGTGGACCGCCACGTCAAAGGCGTGGTCGAGATGGCGCTCGACGCCACCGCCAACTGCAGCGCTGTGGTCACCCGAGAGCGCTTGTTCGGATGGCACTCTGCCTTGTTCGCCACGGGCCATTCGGGCCCGGTCCGGATCAACGTGAGCGGCTGGCGCGACGATGTCAGCGGTCCGATGCAGGTGGTTTCGGGGCCGCAGGGGCGGCGATCGCCAAGTGTTCGCCGGACACCGCCCTGCGCGAATGCGGGCTCGCGGCGACATTGGTGCTAGCATTGCCCGCAGCCCGCCTGTCGTCCCGCGGGCATTCCCGTGATGCCCGGCATCGCGGACCACACAAACTGGCGAGGAGACAACCATGACCCTGAGAATCGAAAACCACAAACTGGTCGGCGACCAGGTCAGCCATCGCGACACCCCGAACCGGGGTGGCGCCATGAGCCCCAGCTATCTGGTCCTGCACTACACCGCCGGCCGCTCGCTCGAAAGCTCGGTCGAATCGCTGTGCACCCGGAAACCGCAGGGCAACGCTTCGGCGCACATCGTCCTCGGGCGGGACGGACGCATCGTCCAGCTCGCTCCCTTCAACATCGTCACCTGGCATGCCGGCGTCAGCCAGTGGGCCGGACTGGTCGGCCTCAACAGCCACTCGATCGGCGTCGAGATGGACAACGCCGGCTTGCTGAAGCGGATCGGCAGCCAGTACCAGGCCTGGTTCGGCAAGGCGTACCCGGAGGATGAAGTCCTGCTGGCAGCGCATCGCAACGGTGGCCCGGTTTCTCCCTGGCACACCTACAGCGAAGTGCAGATCGAGCGGGCGATCGAACTCGCCGACCTGCTCGTCGAGCATTACGGACTGAAGGACGTTCTCGGCCACGAGGACATCGCCCCCGGCCGCAAGAGCGATCCCGGCCCAGCCTTTCCGCTCTCCGCGCTGAAGAGTCGTGTCCTCGGTCGCGAAGACGATTCGCCACCGCGCTACGTCGTCACCGCCAGCAACCTCAACATCCGCAAGGGCCCGGACGCCAGCTTCGAGCCGGTGGCGGCGGCGCTCAAGAAAGGCACCGACGTCTTCCTCCTCGAAGCCCGTGACCGCTGGAGCCTGGTCGAGGTCGTCAGCAACGCCGAGGTCGAGGGCTGGGTGAGCAACTCATTCATCGCTGCAGCGGCCGCTCCGCGGTCTGCTGCAGCCAGCTCGATCGCAGCGGCGGCCGACGCCGGACCGACAGGCAGCAGGTCGGCCGCCGCTGCCGACAAGGCGGTGTCGCCGAAGAAGGCGCGGCAGGCGAAGAAACACCGGCCGGCGAAGGATGTCTAGCGCCGCTGCTGCCGCAGCCTTCGCTCCCGACCGGCAGCCGAACTAGGCGGGCGAGTGGCACGGCTGTTCATCAGCTACCGCACGGTGGACGGGCGCGACAAGGCGACGGCGCTGGCGCGCGACCTCGGCGAGCTGTACGGCGACCAACAGGTGTTCCTCGACAAGGACGACCTGCGCGGCGGCGTCCGCTGGCGCGCGGCGATCGGCCAGGCGATCGCCGACGGGCCGGTGCTCCTGCTGCTGCTGACGCCGCAGTTGCTGGCCGCCACCGGCGACGACGGGGCATTGCGCATCAGCGCTGCCGACGACCCGGTACGGCGGGAGGTCGAAGCAGCGCTCGCCGTCGGCGCGCCGATCATTCCGCTGCTCTGCGACGATCTGCCGGCGCCTCCCGATTTTGCCAGCCTGCCGCCGCCGTTCGACCGCCTCGACGAGTTCAGCTGGCGGCAGCTACGCGCCTACGACTGGCAGAACGACGTGCAGCGGCTGGTCGATGATCTGTGCGCGCTCGGCGTCCCCCCGCCGACACGACGCCCATTGGTCCCGCCTGCGCCGACCTCGGCGACAGCCGACAGCGCCCGCCGGCGGCGTCGGCGAGGCTCGCTGGCCATCGCGACGATGCTGGCCGGCGCCCTGCTCCTGACGGCTGCCGGCGGCTGGTACGCAACATCCCGGCCGACGCCTGCGACGCCTGCGACGCCCGCCGCCACCGCTGGCGCTGCAGGCGTCGCAGG
>DDUX01000068.1:0-148 GCA_002345025.1 Candidatus Accumulibacter iunctus
GTTTCTCGCAGGAGGAGATCAGGCGGAGGACCGAGGCTGCCGCCTGCAGCCGGGTGCTGCGGATCGGCTGCCTGAAAGAAGGAGAAGCCCGCTCAAGCGATGGCGGGCTGGTTCAGGTTCGGGCGCTGCCCGCGTCCTGGCGGGGGCG
>DDUX01000068.1:255-20010 GCA_002345025.1 Candidatus Accumulibacter iunctus
TTCTTCGCAGCCACTAACACAGGCGGAGGACCGAGGCTGCCGCCTGCAGCCGGGTGCTGCGGATCGGCTGCCTGAAGGAAGGAGAAGCCCGCTCAAGCGATGGCGGGCTGGTTCAGGTTCGGGCGCTGCCCGCGTCCTGGCGGGGGCGCACCCGCAGGACCGTCAGCCGGCCGAATCGAGGGTCGGCTGCATGCGTGGCCGGCAGATCTCCGGGTGCCCGTTGCAGCAGCTTTCGGTCAGGAAGCCGACCAGTCCGTCGATTCGCTCGACGCAGGCATGGACGCGCACGAAGCGGCCCTCCTGGGTCGTGTTCACCAGACCGGCATGGGCCAGCGTCTTGAGGTGAAACGATAGCGTTGGTGCTGGCAGATCGAGTTGCTCGGCGATGACGCCGACGGTCAGCCCCGTCGGCGCATGGCGAACCAGCAGGCGGAAGACGGCGAGGCGACTCTCCTGAGCCAGCGCAGCCAGCGTGGTGACGGCATCGGAATTGTTCATCGTTCCAACGATACCGAAATACCCGCCGCTCCGCAAAGAAAATCCGGGGCGGCAGCCGTTTGTGCGGTTCGCGTCCCGGCCGCTGCCAGCGGCTTCGTGAGCGACGCCGCCGCGCTGCAAAGCGGGCTTTACATGTTTCGAAAATTCCAGCAATATAGAAACGTATTGGCGGTGACCGCCGCGCGCGGCGGTCAGTCTTTCGGCTCGCTGGGGCCCAGTCGAGCATCATCTACCCATCGGAGGAACGAGCAATGACGGTCAAGGTTGGCATCAATGGTTTCGGTCGCATCGGCAGGCTGGCTCTACGCGCCGCGTGGAACAATCCGGATCTCGAGTTCGTCCATATCAACGAGGCGAACGGGCCGGTCGAAGCCGCTGCCCACCTGCTCGAGTTCGACTCGGTGCATCGCCGCTGGCAACACGAGGTGGGCGTCAGCAACGGCCGCATCGTGGTCGAGGGCAGGTCGATTGGTTACAGCACGGCAAAGGATGTCGCCGGCGGTCCCTGGCGTGAGGCGGGCGTCGACATCGTCCTCGAGGCGAGCGGCAAGTGGCGCACGGTCGAGCAGCTCTCACCCTATCTGGCGGCCGGTGTGAAGAAGGTGATCGTCGCCGCGCCGGTCAAGGATGGTGACGTCCTCAACATCGTCATGGGGATCAACGATCATCTCTACGATCCGGCGAAGGACCAAATCGTCACGGCCGCTTCCTGCACGACGAACTGCCTCGCGCCGGTGGTCAAGGTCGTGCATGAAGCGATTGGCATCTCGCACGGAATGATCACCACCATCCACAGTTCGACCAACACGCAGAGCGTGCACGATCAGATGCACAAGGACCTGCGCCGCGCGCGCGCTTCCAGCCTGTCGCTGGTACCGACGACGACCGGTTCGGCGACGGCGATCGCGCTGATCTTTCCGGAACTCAAGGGCAAGCTCGACGGCCATGCGGTCCGCGTGCCGCTGCTCAACGCCTCGCTCACCGACTGCGTCTTCGAGATGCGGCGGCCGACGACGGTCGATGAGGTCAATGGCCTGCTCAAGGCGGCGGCGAACGGCGCGCTGAAGGGGATTCTCGGCTACGAGGAGCGACCGCTGGTATCGATGGACTACGCGACCGATCCGCGTTCGTCGATCATCGATGCGGCGCACACCCTGGTGATCAACGGCACACTGGTGAAGATTTACGCCTGGTACGACAACGAGTGGGGCTATGCCAACCGCTATGTCGAACTGGCGGCGAAGGTGGCGGCGTCGCTGTAGACGCCTGGTGATCGAAGCTGTCGCGCCGGTGGCGGCAGCGAGGCCCGTGCACGGGCGAACGCGCCGCTGCGACGGCGCCAGACGGGAGAGGCACGATGAGTGACCCAGCGGCAGGCAAGAGCGACACGGCACGCGCCGGTCTGCGCAACTACGTGCTCGTCACCGGCGCCTACTGGGCGGACACGGTCACCGACGGCGCGGTGCGCATGCTGGTGCTGTTCTACTTCTACGGACTCGGCTACACGCCGTTCGCCGTCGCTTCGCTGTTCATTTTCTATGAGGTCTTCGGCATCCTGACCAACCTCTTCGGCGGCTACATCGGCGCCCGCTTCGGCCTCAAGACGACGCTGTTCATCGGCCTGGGGACGCAGCTCGCGGCGCTGTCGATGCTGGCCTTCGCGCCGCAGGCGTGGCTCGTCGTCGCCTGGGTGATGGCCTCGCAGGCGTTGAGTGGCATTGCCAAGGACATGACCAAGATGAGCTCGAAGAGTGCCGTCAAGCTGATCGTCCCGGAGGACGCGTCGGCAACCCTGTACCGCTGGGTGTCGATCCTCACCGGATCGAAGAACGCGCTCAAGGGGGTCGGCTTCTTCCTCGGCGGCCTGCTGCTGTCGCTGCTCGGCTTCCAGACGGCGCTGCAGCTTCTCGCGGCACTGGTCGCGACGACCCTGATCGCTGCCGCGCTGCTGATGCGCGGCGGCCTTGGCGAGGCGAACAGGAAGGCCAAATTCGGCCAGATGTTCTCGCGCAACGGCGCCGTCAACAAGCTGGCAGCGGCGCGCATCTTCCTGTTCGGCGCGCGCGACGTATGGTTCGTCGTCGGCCTGCCGGTCTTCCTGTCCAGTGTTCTCGGCTGGACCTTCTGGCAGTCCGGCGGCTTCCTCGCGGTGTGGGTGATCGGCTACGGCATCGTCCAGGCGAGCACGCCCGGCCTGTTGCGCAGCCGCGTCGAGGAGCAGCGCGAACCCGATGGGCGGACGGCGACGATCCTCGCTTTCGTTCTCGCTGCACTGCCGGCAGCGATCGCGCTGGCGCTGACTGCCGGCATCGCTCCGGCAGTGGTCGTCGTCGCCGGACTGATCGTCTTCGGCGCCGTCTTTGCGCTCAACTCGGCGGTGCATTCGTACCTGATTCTCGCCTACACCGACAGCGACAAGGTGGCGATGAACGTCGGCTTCTACTACATGGCAAACGCTGCCGGTCGCCTCGCCGGCACGGTACTGTCCGGCGCGCTCTACCAGTGGGGCCTGCAGAGCGGGCCGAGCGACGGGCTGATCGCCTGCCTCTGGGCGTCCGCGGCATTCCTCCTGGTCGCCGGCCTGCTGTCACTGCTGCTGCCGCGCAACCCCGGCCCGCGGACGAAGCCGATCAAGCTCGGCGACCTCGGCGATTGATCGGCGCGAGCGCACGATCCCGGGATCGTGCGCTCACGGCTCCGCTCGGCATCCCCGCGAAGGGGTGTGAATCGACAGGTTGCCGCCGATAGCCCATAAAATGGCGGTTTGGGCTCTGCTTCCGAGGCAGAGTGGAATCCTGCGGAGCCATCAGCATGAGCGAGTATCAGTACTACGAGTTCCAGGCAATCGACCGTCCACTCACTGCAGCCGAAATGAGCGAGCTGCGGTCGGTTTCGACGCGCGGGCGGGTCACACCGACAAGCTTCGTCAACGAGTATTCGTGGGGCGACTTCCGCGGCAACCCCGACCTGTGGATGGAACGTTATTTCGACGCTTTCCTCTACCTCGCCAATTGGGGAACGCATGTCCTCAAGCTCCGCCTGCCGCCGCGGCTTCTCAGCCCGGCCACAGCCTTGGCGTATCTCGGTAGCGACAGCGCCTCCGTCAACGTGAAGTCTGGCCAGGTGATCCTTTCGTTTCGCTCTGACGACGAGTACGGTGGCGAATGGGTCGATGGCGAAGGCCAGCTTTCTTCATTGATCTCGGTGCGCGCCGAGCTGGCTCGCGGCGACCGACGGGCCCTGTACCTCGGCTGGCTTCTTCGGGTGCAAGCCGGTGAGCTGCTCGATGACGACGTGGAGCCGCCAGTGCCGCCCGGTCTCGGCCAGCCCAGCGCCGCACTCGACAGTCTGGCCGATTTCCTGCGCATTGACCGCGACCTGCTGCATGCCGCGGCGCAGGCGAGTCCGCCGCTGCCGGAGCTGACGATCGAGCGCGAAGACCTTCGCCGGTGGGTGGGCGGACTTCCGGGCGAGCAGAAGGACGATCTGATCACCAGGCTGATCGTCGATTCCGACCATGCCCGCGTCACCGAACTGCTGCAGCGCTTCCTCAGCGAGCGCCGATCCGCCGAGAGTGACCCGGTGATCAGGAAAAGGACTGTCGCGCAACTGCTCGCGGCAGCCAAGGCGTACGCGAAGCAGCGAAAACAGCGCGAGGCCCGGGAGCAGGCCGCCGCAAGAGAGCAGCGTGAGAAGGAGGCAGCCGAGGCCCGAAAGCAGCACCTCGACAGCCTCGTCGGTCACGAAAACCGCTTGTGGAGTGAGGCCGAGACCCTCGTCGCAACGAGCAAGGCAGCAGGCTACGATCAGGCGGTGCAGATCCTGATTGACCTGCGGGATCTCGATCGCCGCGGCGCCGGCGGTGACTTCCGTCGGAGAATCGAGGCGTTGCGTCAGGCAAATGGCCGTCGTTCCGCGTTCATCAGCCGGCTGCTCAAGGCAGGACTGTGATCGCCGGGGACTGACGTGGCCGACGTCGCGATCGCGCATCGGCGCGCGGCAGATGGCGAAATCCAGCTCCTGCACGAGCACCTGCTCGGCGTTGGACGGCTCGCCGCCAGGCATGCATCGAAGCTCCGGCTGTGTACAGGGAACGGCCGATGCCCGGCTGAGCTGCAAGGCGCCGGCGAAATGTTGGGATTGCTCCATGATCTCGGCAAGTACAGCCAGGAATTCCAACATTAATGTGAAAGTCGCGTCAGCGACTCGCGAATCTCCCTTCTCCCGTGCGCGGGAGAAGGGCCGGGGATGAGGGAAACGGTCATGACCGTCATCATCAGGGGTGTGTCGAAAGTCATGACCGTTCGCTGAAATCCGCCTGCGGCCTGATCGACTAGGACGCCGACGACTTTTTCAACGCCCGGCGGGCGCGAAGGCGAGTCGATCACTCGACGGCCGGCGCGCAGTGGATCTGGCGCATGCTTTCCCACGGCGGAAGCCCGGAATCGTCGTGCGTGGCCGAGATTCTGTCACTGTGCATCGCCTCGCATCATTCCGGGCACGCTCCCCCGCGACCGTGAGCGAGGATTGAAGCGCTCATCATCGCGGACGCACGACGATGGCCTTGGTGTCATTGCCCTCCGCCACCGTGTGCAACGGGGCCGTGCGCTGGTACAATCTCGCCTACTGGCACAAGGGTCTTCGTCTTCGTTGCGTTTCTGGCGCGCAGACTTGTGTTGGCAGCGAGCCTTGGTTCAGGTTGGCTCGCAGAACAAACTACCAGGCTGCTCGGTAGAACCGCACCGCGCGTTGGCGTCGACGCAGCGGGAACTGGCTCGGAAGGTGATGGAAAGAGTGTCGAGAGCGCGGGGGGCTCGCGCTGGAGTTGCTCGGAATGTTGGTCAGGGACTTGCTTGCGTGTTCCTGCATCGGCGGCTCCTGCGTGGAGAGGCCGCACTCCCGAGAGCGGTATGGATGAGCCCGGTAGACTGCCATCGCCATACCGGTGACCTGGAATGCAGTCGCCCCCTTGGCCTGCGCCCGCAAGAGCTTCAGTCGCAGGCCCGGCGACGGCAGGACGACCGGGGAAACACATCGCGGTGGATCGTCGGGAACTGCCTGCGGGGCACCGCCCGCCTCGTTCCGGCTTCGCCGGCTGATGGCGTCTGCGGCCATGTCTGAGGCGCTGACGGCAGTCTGGCCGGGCAAGCCCTATCCGTTGGGCGCTACCTGGGATGGCGAAGGGGTCAATTTCGCCCTGTTCGCGGAGCACGCGGACAAGGTCGAGTTGTGCCTGTTCGACGACAGCGGGCGGCAGGAACGCCAGCGTATCGAGCTGGCCGAGAAGACCGATCAAATCTGGCATGCGTATCTGCCCGAAGTGCGCCCCGGGCAACTGTACGGCTACCGGGTCCATGGTCCTTATCGGCCTGAGGAAGGGCACCGCTTCAATCCGCACAAGCTGCTGCTCGACCCCTACGCCAAAGCGATTGTCGGCGCCATCGAGTGGAGCGATGCCCAGTTCGGTTACCGCATCGGCAGTCCCCACGAGGATTTGAGCTTCAGCCGCCGCGATAGCGGGCCGCGCATGTCCAAGTGCCAGGTGATCGATCCCGCTTTCGACTGGGACGGGGACCGCCGCCCGAATGTTCCCTGGCATCAAAGCGTCATCTACGAGCTGCACGTCAAGGGCTTCACCCGCCTGCACCCGCAGGTGCCGCCCGAACTGCGCGGCACCTATGCCGGGCTGAGCACCCCGCCGGTCATCGACCATCTCAAGCGCCTGGGCATTACCGCGGTGGAGTTCCTGCCGCTACAGACCTTTGTCGACGACCGCCATCTGCTGGAACGGGGGCTGAAGAACTACTGGGGCTACAATTCCATCGGCTACTTTGCCCCCGATCCACGCTATTCCGCCAGCGGTCGTCTCGACGAATTCAAGCATCTGGTCAAGACTCTGCACGCCGCCGGTATCGAAGTCATCATGGATGTGGTCTACAACCACACCGCCGAAGGCAACCATCTGGGGCCGACGCTGAGTTTTCGCGGTATCGACAATGCCGCCTATTATCGCCTGGTGGCGGGCGCTCCCCGCTACTACATGGACTACACCGGCTGCGGCAATACCTTGAACATGATGCATCCGCGGGTATTGCAGCTGATCATGGACAGCCTGCGGTATTGGGTCATCGAGATGCACGTCGATGGTTTTCGCTTCGATCTGGCAGCCGCGCTGGCCAGGGAACTGCACGAAGTGGATCAGCTCGGCGCCTTCATGGACATCATTCACCAGGACCCGGTCCTGTCGCAGGTGAAGCTGATTGCCGAGCCCTGGGACCTCGGGGACGGTGGCTATCAGGTGGGCAACTTTCCGGTCGGCTGGACCGAGTGGAATGGCAAGTACCGGGACGTCGTGCGCGATTACTGGCGCGGTGAGGGCGGCATGATGGGGCAACTCGCCTACCGTCTCACCGGCTCCAGCGATCTGTACCAGCACAGTGGCCGCCGACCCTATGCCAGCATCAACTTCATCACCGCCCATGATGGCTTCACGCTGCACGACCTGGTCAGCCACAACGACAAGCGCAACGCGGCCAACGGCGAAGAGAACCGCGATGGCGAGTCGCACAACCGCAGCTGGAACTGCGGCGCCGAAGGCGCGACGACGGACCCCGAAGTGCTCCGGCTGCGGCAGCGGCAGCGACGCAATCTGTTGGCGACACTGCTGCTCTCGCAAGGCGTGCCGATGCTGCTGGCGGGCGATGAAATGGGACGCACCCAGCGCGGCAACAACAACGCCTATTGTCAGGACAATGAACTGAGCTGGGTCGATTGGGATCTCGCCGCGATGCCGGAGAACCAGCAGCTTTTCGAATTTGCCGTCCGCCTGATCGAACTGCGCAGGAAGCATCCGGCTCTGAGGCGGCGGCACTTCTTCCAGGGGCAGCGCATCCGCGGCGCAGGCGTCAGGGACATCATTTGGCTGCATCCGGACGCAGCCGAGATCAGCGATCAGGACTGGGATCATCATCATGCCCGTTGCTTCGGCCTCTACCTGATCGGCGAGGCTCTGGAAGAGCAGGATGAACGCGGCCAGTGGGCGAAGGACGATGATTTCCTGGTGCTGCTGAATGGCCATCATGAGCCGATTTGCTTCAGCCTGCCGTGGAAGGGGAGCTGCGACTTGGTGCTCGATACCGCTCTGGCCGAATGCGGCGAGCTGCGGCAGGTGAGCGACCAGGCCTATCGCCTGGAGGGCCGTTCGCTGGCGCTGCTGACGCAACGGCGTCCGGCTGGCCGAGTGGCGGAGCCGTTACTGCGCCGGCGCTATTTCATGCCCTTCGGTGCGCAGGTGCTGGAAGGTGGGCGGGTCCGCTTTCGCCTGTGGGCGCCGGCTGCCGAGCGCGTGGAGGTGTCGCTGCAGAAGCCGGGGGCGCGCACCGTCCTCCTGCAGATGGAATCGAGGGAAGCGGGGTGGTACGAACTGAGCAGCGATGAGGCGACGGTGGACGACCTCTATCGCTATCGGATCGATGGTTCTTGCGAGGTGCCCGATCCAGCCTCCCGTTACAATCCCCAGGGCGTACATGGTGCCAGCCAGGTGATCGAGCCGGGTCGGTTCGCCTGGACCGACCGCAACTGGCGGGGCCGGCCCTGGGAGGAGGCGATCATCTATCAGCTGCATGTCGGCGCGTTCACCGCGCAGGGGACCTTCGCGGCAGTCAGGGAACGACTGGATCATCTGGTGGAACTGGGCGTCACGGCGATTCAACTGCTGCCGGTTGGTGCCTTTGCCGGGGCGCATGACTGGGGTTACGACGGCGTGCTGCCATTCGCCCCCGCCGCCAGCTATGGCCATCCAGACGAGCTGAAGGAACTGGTTCAGACCGCCCACCAAAAGGGACTGATGGTCCTGCTTGATCTCGCCTGTCACTACTTCGGGCCCGAAGGCAATTACCTGTCCGCCTACGCGCCGACGTTCTTCGTCCCACGCACGACCGATCTCGCCGGCAGGAGCATCGATGTCACGCTGGCGGTCGCCGGCGAATTCCTCATCCACAATGCGCTGTACTGGTTGGAGGAGTTCCATCTCGATGGTCTGCGCGTGAACGCGGCTCTGCTGCAGGAAAGCTCGGGTGAGCTCGATCTGCTCGACGCGCTCGCCGACGCTGTCCGTGAGGGTCCCGGCAAGCATCGCCATTGTTACCTGCTGCTGGGCCATGATCAGCGGGCTGCACGCTATCTCCACTGGCATGATCACAGCGCTCCGCGCCGCTATGAAGCCGTCTGGAATGACGCCGCCCAGCAGGCGATGCAGGAACTGTTGACCGGCGCAGCGGCAGGCGCGGCCGCTACCGCCCGGTCGCTCGACCAGCTGGGCGCCTGCCTGAGCCGGGGGTTTGCCGACGGTGGCTCAGGTCGCCTGTTGCCCACGGCTTTCGTAAACTTCCTGCAGGACTACGCGTGCATCGGCGACCGGGCGCTCGGCGAACGTCTCCACCAGTTGACCCCAGCGCGGCCGCTGGGCGCGCTGGTGGCGACCTCTCTGTTGGCGCCCATGCCGCCGGCGCTATTCATGGGCGAGGAGTTCGCCGCCGCGCAGCCGTTCCTGTACTTTTGCGACTTCAACCCGGATCTGGTCAAGAACGTTGCAGCCAACCGGCGCAAGTCCTTTGCCCATCTGCAGGGGTTTCGCACGACCAGGACGCGGGCGCGCATTCCAGATCCCACGCAGCCGGCCACTTTCCAGCGCTGCAAACTGGACTGGAACAGCCTGCGCCAGTCACCGCATGCTGACTGGCTGGATTTCCATCGCCGCCTGCTGGCCGTTCGCCGCCGGGAAATCTGTCCGCGGCTGGCTGGCATGCATGAGGAAGCCGTTCGGCATACCGTGATCGGCGGGCGAGGCTTGTCGATCCGGTGGACGCTCGGCGACGACTCAGTATTGACCCTTTTGGGCAACTATAGCGGCGTTCAGCTGGAAGGACTGCAACGGCCGGCCGGTACCGTCCTCTGGGCCGAACCAGGCGAAGCCGATCATGCGCTGACGCAGGGGCGGCTGCTGCCATGGTCGGTCGTGTGGTTTCTGCAGAGTGCCGCTTGATGCCAGTTACGCCAGCCCATTCCGGTGACATGGTGCGCATGTCACAACCGATTGACCCTGACCGAGGGAAGGAAGAATCATGATGGAAACCAAGTTGAATGACGAAATGATCCGCATCGCCGAAGCTCGCCACCACGATCCGTTTGCCGTGCTGGGAAGGCATCCATGTGCTGAAGGCGTCGTGGTACGGGCCTACATCCCGCACGCGACGGAAGTTTCCATCGCTGAAGGCAATCTGCCGCTGGAACGGGTCCCGGATTCCGACTTCTTCGAGTGGCGGGGTTCCGGCAAGAAGCTGCCGGAACACTATCGCCTGATCTGGCGCGATACCTCGCACCACGACCACATTGCCCACGATCCCTACACCTACCTGCCGCAGCTGGCGGATTTCGATCTGCACCTGTTCGGCGAGGGCAGGCACAGCCACGCCTACAACTTCCTGGGGGCAAACGAACGAGAGATTGACGGCGTCGCCGGCATCCTGTTCGCCGTGTGGGCACCGAACGCCGAGCGTGTGAGCGTTCTGGGCGATTTCAATCACTGGGACGGTCGTCGCCACCCAATGCGCGTGCGTCCGGGGAGCGGGGTATGGGAGCTGTTCATTCCCGACATCGCCCCGGGCATCTTCTATCGCTTCGAGATCAGGAACCGGAACAGCGGCGAGGTGCTCACCAAGTCCGACCCCTACGGCCAGCGCTTCGAGATGCGGCCGGGCAATGCCTCGATCGTCACGCCGCGCTCGACCTACGTCTGGCAAGACGCCGCCTGGATGGAGCGGCGCGCCGCGGCCGACTGGCAGCATGCGCCGATGTCCACCTACGAGGTCCATCTCGGCTCCTGGCAGCGCGGCTACGAAGGGGAATTCCTCAACTACCGCGAGTTGGCAAGACAACTGGTCGAATATGTGACCCGGATGGGCTTCACGCATATCGAACTCCTGCCGATCACCGAGCATCCCTTCGATCAGTCGTGGGGCTACCAGGTCACGGGCTATTTCGCGCCGACCAGCCGTTTCGGCACACCGGACGACTTTCGCTACTTCGTCGATCTTTGCCACCAGAACGATATCGGCGTGCTTCTCGACTGGGTTCCCGCGCATTTCCCCAAGGATGCCCATGCGCTGGCGCGCTTCGACGGCACGGCGCTCTACGAGCACGAGGATCCACGCAAGGGCGAACATCTGGACTGGTCGACGCTGATCTTCAATTTCGGCCGCAACGAGGTGAAGAACTTCCTGATTTCCAGTGCCGTTTACTGGCTGGAGGAGTTCCATATCGACGGTTTGCGCGTCGATGCCGTCGCTTCCATGCTCTACCTCGATTATTCGCGCACCGAATGGGTGCCCAATCAATACGGCGGCCGGGAGAACATCGAAGCGATCGAGTTCCTCCGCCAGCTCAACGCCACCACGC
The DNA here is from genome assembly GCA_002345025.1 of Candidatus Accumulibacter iunctus. GTDB lineage: Bacteria > Pseudomonadota > Gammaproteobacteria > Burkholderiales > Rhodocyclaceae > Accumulibacter > Accumulibacter iunctus. Next base: position 11,209 of record DDUX01000068.1, read on the forward strand.
ACACGGAAGCTCCCGGCACGCTGGTCATCGCGGAGGAATCGACGTCCTGGCCGCAGGTGACGCGCCCGACCTACATTGGCGGGCTGGGTTTCGACGTCAAGTGGAACATGGGCTGGATGAACGACACCCTGCGCTACATGGGACAGGAACCGATCTACCGCCAGTACCATCATGACCTGCTCACCTTCAGCATGCTCTACGCGTTTTCAGAGAACTTCATGCTGCCTTTCTCGCATGACGAAGTGGTGCATGGCAAGGGCTCGATGATCAATCGCATGCCCGGCGACGAATGGCAGCGTTTCGCCAATCTCCGACTGCTCTACACCTACATGTTCACCCATCCGGGCAAGAAGCTCCTGTTCATGGGCACCGAGTTCGGTCAGGGTCTCGAGTGGAACAGCGCCGGGGTCCTCGACTGGTACATCCTGGAGTATCCCCTGCATGCCGGCATGCAGACGCTGGTGAAGGACCTCAATCACCTCTATCGCGGCTCGTCGGCCCTGCATGGAAACGAGTTCGAGTGGCAGGGATTCGAGTGGATCGATTGCCACGACTCGCAACAGTCCATCCTGAGCTTTGTCCGCAAGGCCGGCGATGAGTTCGTCGTGGTGATCATCAATTTCACGCCGGTCCCGCGGATGGACTACCGTATTGGCGTGCCGCAAGCGGGCGCCTATCGCGAGATGCTCAACTCGGATTCGCATTTTTATGGCGGCGGCGACGTCGGCAACAGCGATCGGCAACTCGTTGCCGAGGAAGTGCCGTGGATGAACCGCCCGTATTCATTGACCATCACCGTGCCACCCCTCGCCGGATTGGTCCTCGCGCTGCGCGCCTGATGCCGCGCGACGAGGGCGGCGAACGCCCCCTCGGACCAAGCGTGTGTGCCCGGCCGCCGGCGACGGGCACGCACGAACGCTCCAAGCGAAATCCGTGAGTTCGGCGTAGAAGCGCAGGCTGACCGTCGCCTGGACAGTAGAGCAAGCAGGCTGCGGCTGCCGGAGCGGGATTCGCCGGCGGAGAAGGAGCAACGCTGCGCCGCGTCGTCTTGCGACGGCGAGGTGTCGGCGGTGGGGATTTCAGGTATCGTCAGTGCCTCATCGATCCAGTCGACAACCGGGAGCCCAGCATGCAGCCTGACGCCAGCGAGCCTTTCGACCAGATCAGCCCGCGCGTTCGCCGGCTCCTGCTGGTCAACGGTCTGACGACCGTCGAGGAGGTCATCGCCTGTCATCGCAGCGGCGAGTTGTGGAAGTTGCCCCTTCTTGGCCGAATGGCGATCGAGGAGGTCGAGAATGCCTTTCTCGCCCGGCCGCTGCGGCAGCCGTACGCCGGCGTCGAAGCCTACGTCACCGTCGATGGCTCACTGATCCGCGAGCTGATGCATCCGACCATTCATGGCAACCGCCGGCAGAGCCTGGCCGAAGCGACCGTTGCCGCCGGCGCCAGCACCCGGCTGCACCGGCACCTGCTGAGCGAAGAGATCTACCACGTCACCGCCGGCGACGGCGAGATGACCCTCGGCGCGGAGTCGTTCCCGATCCGCCGCGGCGACACCATCTGCATCGCGCCACGAACCCCGCACCGCGTCAGCGCATCGGCCAGCGGCCCGCTGATCCTGCTGTGCTGCTGCTCGCCGGCGTATGCGCACACCGACACCGAGCTGCTCTAGCTCGCCGGGGTCGAGCTGCGCAGCGAGCGCCGGCGCGGCTCGTACGGGAAAGGAAAGGAACACGGGAAGAGCGACAGCGGCGGCGTGTGACCCGGGCCGAACGGCCGCCTGAGGCGTCAGGATGCTTCCCTGATGCGTCAGGATGCTTCCCCGGGCGGTCGGGATCCCTTCCCAAAGCCTCGGAATCGGTGTCGCGGTCGTCAGCCGGGCGGCGCGTTGGCACGACTGCCTGCGACAACCTACCATTTTCGCAGAGGGGCAATCCGTCTCTGGGTGACTTCATAATCGTGGAGGAGTGATATGGCAAAGAACGAAACAGTCCGTCTGCCGCAGGAAACAAAGCAGGCCGATGAAGATGCCTTCCTGGCGCTCAAGGCGATCACCGGCTACAGCCCGGCCAACCAGGCCTACGGTCTGGCAATGGTGACGGCCCGAAGTGGTGAAGCTCGAAACAGAGTTTCATCTACGGACAACGTTAGCTGAGCACATTGACCGGATTCAATCGAGTCACCGACAGCTTCTGGCGGTCTTTGGCGCCGCAGGTGTTCACGGTCGCACAGACGTCTGGCCCGGTCTTGGCTCGTGCGGGACTTCGCGTGCTACCCGACCACATCCTCGCCACGTGCCCGCAACCGGGCATCCTGCTGATCCCCGGCGGTGTGGTGGAGGCCGAACTTGCCAAACCCCAGGTGGTCGATTGGGTCGCTCACGCCTCGAAATCTGCCGCCGTCACGGCATCGGTGTGCACGGGCGCATTCATTTTGGCGAAGGCAGGATTGCTGGCCGGGCGTACGGCCACCACGCACTGGGAAGACCTTGCCGACCTTCGCCTCGCCTTTCCAGACGTCCAGGTCATCGCAGGCAAGCGCTGGGTTGATGAAGGAGCGGTCGTCTCGTCAGCGGGCATCGCTGCCGGCATCGACATGAGCCTTCATCTCGTGGTCCGTTTCGCAGGTGATGCGCTGGCTGCGGCTACGGCTCGCCAGATGGATGTGCCATACATCCGTGAGCCCTGAGCTGGCGCGCCAGCCGACCCGCTGCGGCAGGGCGCATCTGGCGGCTCGAGAAGCACGTAGCGAGAAAAAAAAGGCACCGCCGTGGCGGTGCCTTTGACTTGCCTTCGGCGAGCAGCCTAGAAGCCGGCGCCCCGGATCGACTTCAGACCCTTGTACACCGCCTTGCTGCCGAGTTGCTCCTCGATGCGCAGCAACTGGTTGTACTTGCAGACGCGGTCGGTGCGCGACAGCGAGCCGGTCTTGATCTGCCCGGCGCCGGTGCCGACGGCGAGGTCGGCGATGAACGAATCCTCGGTCTCGCCGGAACGATGCGAGGAGATCACGCCGTAGCCAGCCTTCTGCGCCATGCGGATGGCGTCGAGGGTTTCGGTGACGGTGCCGATCTGGTTCACCTTGATCAGGATGGCGTTCGCCGCCTTCATGTCGATACCCTGCTTCAGGCGCGTCGGGTTGGTGACGAAGAAGTCGTCGCCAACGATCTGCACCTTGTCGCCGAGGGCCTTGGTGAACTTGACGTAGCCTTCCCAGTCGCTCTGGTCGAGACCGTCCTCGATCGAGACGATGGGGTACTTCTTGCACCACTCGGTGTACTTGGCGATCATGTCGTCGTCGGTGAACAGCTTCTCCGGATTCGACTTCCAGAACTTGTAGCCCTGCCGGCCGCCCTCGTCGAAGAGCTCGGACGACGCGCAGTCGAGGGCGATGGCGATCTGCTTGCCGGGCTTGTAGCCGGCGGCGGTGATCGCCTGCATGACGACCTCGAGCGCTTCGTCGTTCGACAGGTTGGGAGCGAAGCCGCCTTCGTCGCCGACCGCGGTGACGTGGCCACCCTTCTTCAGGATCGTCTTCAGTGCGTGGAAGACTTCGGTGATCCACTGCAGGCCCTGCGAGAAGCTCTCGGCACCGACCGGCATGATCATGAACTCCTGGAAGTCGATCAGGTTGTCGGCATGCTTGCCGCCGTTGATGATGTTGGCCATCGGCGTCGGCAGGACGAAGCTGCGGTTTTTGTGGATCTTGCCGATGTACTTCCACAGCGGCATGTTGCTGACATTGGCGCCGGCCATGGTGATTGCCATCGAGGCACCGAGGATCGCATTGGCGCCGAGGTTCGACTTGTTGGGCGTGCCGTCGAGGGCGATCATCGCCTCGTCGAGTTCGCGCTGATTGAGCGGGTTCTTGCCCTTGAGGAGCTTGGCGATGCTCTTGTTGACGGCGTCGACGGCTTTCAGCACGCCCTTGCCGAGATAGACCTTCTTGTCGCCGTCACGCAGTTCGCAGGCTTCGAACTCGCCGGTCGAAGCGCCCGAGGGAACGGCGGCGCGGGCGAGGAAACCGTTGTCGAGCGTGATGTCAACTTCGACGGTCGGGTTGCCGCGTGAATCGAGAATCTGGCGACCGACAACCTTGGTGATCTTGACGAATTCCGGGGTGACAACGGCTTCTGTTTCTACTGCCTGTTCGACTGCTTTCGCTTTCTTGACTTTTTCGGCTTTTGCCATGATCGAGCTCCATAGGAGTGGTTTGGTGGAAAGTTCGCGGAACGGCTCTGGCTCCGATCATACCGAATTCGGAACAAGCGGCGCAATGCTTGCAGAAGGGAAAATCTCCATAGTTATCAAACTCGGCCCGCAGCGGCGTTGCGGACGGTTCCAGGGCTGTCGTGCGCCGCGCCGGGCGGGGACCACAGGCTCATTGCGGCAGCAGCTCGACGGCTTCGATCCACGCTTCGAGATGGCTGCCCCCGCCTCAATGGGCGAGGATCGGCACCGGAATGAAGAAGGCGAGCAGGCCGCACAGGCGGTAGGTGGCGGCAAAGCCGGCGTGGTGCGATGGTCGACGAGTCGTGGCACGGCCAGCAGCAGCGCTGCGGCGACGAAGAAGTTCTCCGGTCGCTGGCCGGCGTAGAGCCAGTAGACGCCACCCCAGATGCCGGCGCGGGCTGCGAGAAAGCCGATCAGACAGAGGATTCCGACCAGCAGCAGGCGCAGGTCGCAGGCATAGGCAAGGAGCAGGGCGAGGCCTGCCCACGGCAGCAGCACCCGGTCGGACGGCGTGACCTTGTAGATCTGAGCCAGCAAGGAGAGGTTGAGGACGGAGCAGGCGAAGCTCAGCAGCGCCGCCAGTTTGCAGAAGTAGGCGCTGCGGTCACGTTGCTGCAACGCCGCCGTCAGACCGAGGCTGGCGAGCGCCGAGGCGATCAGGATGGCGACCTGCGCCGTTTCGGCGAAGAGGCCGCGGAACTGGTGGAAGTGGAAGAAGACGCTGGCTGCCAGCGCCAGTGCGCCGAGAAACGACGCGATGCGCATGCCGAGCGAGAGCTGCCGGTCGTGCCGCTCATGGTCGCTGTCGCAGCGATTGGCGTCGCCGGCCAGAAGCAATCGGTGGTAGGCCGCAAGCGCCTGTTGCTGGGCTTCGTCGAGGCTGAGTGCGCCGGCGCGTCGCAGCCGTTCGAGTTCGTCACGGAAGACACGGATTTGCTCTGCGCGCTGCCGTCTTTCGCTGTGGTCTGGCAGATCTGGCGGCTCTGTGCTCATGCTGCCACCGCTTATCCGCCTGCCCGGCGGTGGCCGTCCACCCGGCTGTCAGCCGGCGGGCGGCGCCCACCTCGAAGCAGACGCCGCCCGCCGGTCGGGTGATCAGGTGACCCGGACCTCGATCTTGCGTGGCTGCGCGTGCTCGGCTTTCGGGATCGACAGCCTGAGCACGCCCTCGCTGAACTCGGCAGTGACCTTGCCGGCGTCGAGTTCCTTCGACAGCGTGAAGACACGCCGGTAACGCGGCAGGCTGACTTCGGCGTGGCTCGCCTCCATGCCGCCGGGCATTTCAAGGTCGATTTCGCCCTCGATCGTCAGCGTGTCGGCCTCGACCTGCAGGTGCAGCCCGTCCTTGGGAACACCGGGCAGATCGGCATAGAGGGTGATTCCCGAAGCATCCTCGATGACGTCCACTGGCGGCAGCAGCGCGGCTTCGTCACGGGTGGCCTGTTTCTTGACAGGAGCGTTGTCTGACATGTTCGATTCTCCTTACTGAATGTTGATGCGGCGAGGCTGCGCCGACTGCTTGCGGGCAATGCTGATGCGCAGGACACCATCGCGATACCTGGCGTCTACGGCATTGGCGTCGACATCGTCGGGCAGCGTCACGACGCGCCGGAAGCGACCGGCAAAGCGTTCGTCGATGTGCACCGTCGCGGCTTCGGCGGCTGACGGCAGCTTGCGTTCGCCGGCGACGGTGAGCACACCCTTCTCGATCTGTACCTCGAGCGTTGCCGGGTCGATGCCGGGTGCGAAGGCGTAGATCTCGACGGATTGCGGCGTGCCGCCGACGTTCATCGCCGGGAAGCCGCCGCGGGCGATGCCGCGAATGCTCGGCGAGAAATGGAACGTCTGCTGCAGCTCACGTTGCAGCCGGTCCAGTTCGGACATGACGTCGCGGGGGAAAAGGGAGCGATAGATCATCTTGAATCCTCCATCGGTTGGGCGGGAACGCCGGGAGCGGCGCTTGTTGAACAAGTTTGGGGCGGCGGCGGAAACTTCAATATCTTGATTTCCGCGGCGAACAGGACTATTTATTCGGCAGCGGCTCCTGCCGCTGGCTCACTCGAGGATGGTGCATGGAATTCAAGGACTACTATCAGATACTGGGCGTCGCGCGTGACGCGACGGCGGATGACATCAAGAAGGCGTTCCGCAAGCTGGCGCGCAGGTATCACCCGGACGTTTCGAAGGAAGCAGATGCCGAAGCGCGCATGAAGGAACTCAACGAGGCCAACGCGGTGCTCTCGGATCCCGAGAAGCGGGCCGCCTACGACCAGTTGGGCCGCGGTTATCAGCCGGGGCAGGAGTTTCGGCCGCCACCCGACTGGGATGCCGGTTTCGAGTTTTCCGGCCGCGGCTTTGCGCCCGGCGAAGCGGCGGACTTCTCCGATTTCTTCGCCGAGCTGTTCGGCCGCATGGGGCCGCGGCAGGGCTTCGGCGGCGCACAGCGGACGCGTTTCGAGACGCGCGGCGAGGATCATCACGCCAAGGTGCTGCTCGACATCGAAGACGCCTTCACCGGCGCCACCCGTCAGATCAGCCTGCGCGCCCCGCGCAGCGACGCGCAGGGGCGGGTGACGCTGCTGCAGCGCACGCTGAGCGTGAAGATTCCGCAGGGGGTACACGCCGGGCAGGTGATCCGCCTTGCCGGCCAGGGCGCGCCGGGGATCGGCGGCGCTGCCGCCGGCGACCTGCTGCTCGAGGTCCAGTTCCGCCCGCATCCGCGCCTGCGCGCGCACGGCCGCGACCTCCACCTGACGCTGCCGGTGGCGCCGTGGGAAGCTGCGCTGGGTGCTGTCGTCAGCGTCGAGCTGCCGGGTGGCAGCGTCAAGCTGCGGATTCCGGAGGGGGCGCAGAGTGGCCGCCAACTGCGTGTGCGCGGCAAGGGAATTCCGGCGGCGCAGACCGGATCCGCCGGTGACCTGCTGCTCGACATCCAGGTCGTCCTGCCGCCGGCGAATACGCCGCAGGCGCGGCAGTTCTACGAACGAATGGCGCGTGAACTGGCTTTCGACCCGCGCCAGGAAGGGAGGGTTTGAGCCATGCATGAAGATGAAGTCTTCGTCGGCAGCCTGATGGAGAACAGCTGGCTGACTCTCGAGCAGGTGGCTGCCGCCTGCACCGTCGACCCGCGTTGGCTGCTGCGTCACATCGAGGAGGGGTTGTTTCCGCATGCCGAGAGCGTTGCCGGTGTCTGGTGCTTTTCGAGCACCAGTCTGCGGCGCGCACGTCGCATGCGGCAGCTCGAACGGGACTTCGATGCGGTGCCCGAACTCGCCGCGCTGATGGCCGATCTGCTCGAGGAACTCGACGAGCTGCGCGCCCGCGCCGCTGCCGCGCGCTGAGCGGCGCGCCCATGGGAAGCCGGCAGCGGCCACGCCGCTTCGCCGGGAGCGCGCCGGGGAGTCGAGCCGGGGTTGAGGGATTGCGGTCGGGCGCGGGGTCGGCGTGGCCTGCCCTAAGCGTGGTTTAAGGAAGCCGCCGTACAGTCGCATCCGTGCTTGCAGTGACTGACTGTCCGCGATGCGGGCGGCACGGCGAGCCGCGATTCCTCCCCCATCATCAACTCGACAGAGAGACCCATCGAATGAACAAGCCTGCCGCATACTGCTCCGCCGCCCTCCTGATCATTGCCGCCAGCTTGAGTGGCAGCACGCTCGCCTACGACAGCAAGCCGGCTGCTGCCGCCGCTGCTCCGGCGGCGCCCGCGGCTGCCGCGCCGGCACGTGAAATCACCAAGGAGCAGGCCGTCGAGATGGCCCTCAAGGCACATCCGGGCGAAGTCACCAAGGCCTACCAGGACAGCAAGAAGGGCAAGCAGACCTGGGAAGTGAAGATCAACGGCACCGACGGCAAGAAGTGGGAAGTGCACTACGAAATCAAGACCGGTGCGCTGGTCTCCGAGGAAGGCAAGTAATTCCCGTCCTGCCTGCCGCCTGTTGCGGGCGCCGGCTTCCCTGTCCGCTCGCGGACAGGGAAGCACTTTCGGAGAATGTCCATGGCCGCCACCGATGCCGACAGTGTTCCCGTCTGGGATCCGTTGTTGCGTCTCTTCCACTGGATCCTGCTGTTCAGCTTCTGCCTCGCCTGGTTTTCCGAGGGCGAGGTCTTCGAATCCCTCGCCGACCGCTTTGACGGCGAGCTGATGCAGCTGCTGCATGCCTGGGCTGGCTACGCCATCGCCGGCCTGCTGTTGTGGCGTCTGTTGTGGGGCTTCGTCGGTCCCCGACATGCGCGCTTCGCCGACTTCGTTTTCGGTCCGCGTGCCGTTCTTGCCTACCTGCGCGATGTGTCGAGGCTACGTGCGCGCCGTTACCTTGGCCACAACCCTGCCGGCGGCGCGATGATCGTCGCGATGCTGCTCGGTCTGCTGGCGATCGTCGTCAGCGGTCTCGTCCTCTATGCCGCCGACAAGGGCCTCGGGCCGCTGGCCTCCCTTTTTGTCGACAGCAGCGAGTCGTTCATCGATGGCGTCAAGGAGACGCACGAAATCGCCACCGACCTGACTCTGCTGCTGATTGCCGGGCATCTTCTCGGCGTCGTCTGGGAGAGCCTGCTGCATCGCGAAAACCTG
>DDUX01000068.1:20335-67304 GCA_002345025.1 Candidatus Accumulibacter iunctus
ACAAGTCCCTGCGGCGGCCTCGGTGCCAGGTGCATGGCCGCCGGTCGGCAGCCGGCAGGCGGCGATTGACTTCGTTCGCCGGATGCGAGGATACTCTCGTCAGCAAAGCTGGCTTTCTCAACGACGTCGGGGTGGGATCATGGCAATACTGAAGGAATTCGGCGAACTGCTGGTCAGTTCGCGGCCCGGGCAGGTGGCCGGGGTCGTCAACGAGATGCGCGAGGGCTCGGTGCAGTGCCTCGGTCCGCACGGTCTGCACCGCATGGCCTATAGCGAGTGGGGCGATGCCGCCAATCCGCGCGTCCTCATCTGCGTTCACGGCCTGACACGCAATGGCCGCGATTTCGACGTCCTGGCGAACGCGCTGGCCAGCGACTACCGCGTCGTCTGTCCCGACATCGTCGGCCGTGGGCGCAGCGATCGTCTGCCTTTCGCCGACGACTATGCCCTGCCGGTGTACGCCAACGACATCATGACGCTGATCGCGCGCCTTGGCGTCGATGCGGTGCACTGGCTCGGGACCTCGATGGGCGGTCTGATCGGCATGTTCCTGTCAAGCCTGCCGGGCTCGCCGATCAGGCGCATGGTACTCAACGACGTCGGTCCGGTGATCGCCATGGATGCCCTGCAGCGGATCGGCGAATACCTCGGCAAGGCGCCAGATTTTCCCGACCTCGCCGCGGCCGAAGCCTATGTGCGCGTCGTCTGCGCGCCCTTCGGCAATCTGACGGACGCCCAGTGGCGCTACATGGCGGCCGTCGGAACGCGGCGCAAGGCCGACGGCAGCCTCGAGATGAACTACGATCGGGCGATTGCGCAGCCTTACCAGAAGGCCTATCTCGAGGCCAAGGACATCAACCTGTGGCCGCTGTACGATGCCATCCGCTGTCCGACCATGGTCTTGCGCGGTGCCCAGTCGGACATCCTGCTGCATGACACGGCAGCCGAGATGACGACGCGCGGGCCGCGGGCGCAGTTGGTCGAAGTGGCGGGCGTCGGGCATGCGCCGATGTTCCTCGACGAACTGCAGGTGCGGATCGTCCAGGACTTTCTGCTCGCCGACCCGGGCTGAGCAGGATGCAGCGCGCAGCCGCGTGCTGCGCGCGCTGCCGAAGATGAACCTGGCGCAGCTGCTGGCGCGCACCGCACGTGTCTTCCCCGAGCGGCCGGCACTGCTCGTCGGAACGTGCGTCATCTGCTCCTATTGCGTGCTCGGGCGACGCGTGGCTGCGATCGCCGGCGCGCTGCGCGGCCGGCTCGGCCTGCAGCCGGGCGCGCGTGTCGCGCTGCTGCTCGGCAATTGCCCGCAATACCTCGAACTCCTCTACGCGATCTGGCATGCCGGCCTGGTGGCCGTGCCGATCAATGGCAAGCTGCACGCGCGCGAGGTGGCTTTCATCCTCGAGAACTCGCTGACCTCGCTGCTCTTCATCGCCGGCAGTGGTGATGCAGCGGCATCGCCGGCGGCAACGCAGATGTGGAGTGCCGCCGTGCCGCGACTGCGCATCGTCGCCGTCGATGATGACGATTACCGGCGCCTCGCCGAAAACCAGCCGCTGACCCCGAGCGCCGCCGCGCCTGACGACCTCGCCTGGCTGTTCTACACGTCCGGCACGACCGGCCGGCCGAAGGGGGTGATGCTCTCGCATCGCAACCTGCTGGCGATGACGCTTTCGTACCTCGCCGATGTCGATCAGGCCGAGCACGCTGACAGCATCCTCTACGCGGCGCCGATGTCGCATGGTGCCGGCATGTACAGCTTCATCCATGTGCTGGTCGGCGCGCGCCATGTCGTGCCCGAGTCGGGCGGCTTCGACGCGGCCGAGATCCTCGCGCTGGCGCGCAGCCTGCGGCAGGTATCGATGTTCGCCGCGCCGACGATGGTCCGCCGCCTGGTTGACCAGGCGGCGGCGCACGGCGGTGACGGCGACGGCATCAAGACCATCGTCTATGGTGGCGGGCCGATGTACCTCGCCGACATCCAGCGCGCGCTCGCGGTACTCGGCAACCGGCTGGTGCAGATCTACGGCCAGGGCGAGAGCCCGATGACGATCACCGCCCTGTCGCGCCAGCACCACGCCGATCGCGCCCATCCGCGCCATATCGAGCGACTGGCTTCGGTCGGCGTCGCCCACAGTGTCGTCGAGGTGATCGTCGCCGATGCCGCCGGCCGGTCGCTGCTGGCCGGCGAGCTCGGCGAGATCCTGGTCCGCGGCGAGACGGTGATGCAGGGTTACTGGCGCAACGCGGAGGCGACGGCGGCGACGCTGCACGGTGGCTGGTTGCATACCGGCGATGTCGGCAGCCTCGACAGCGATGGTTTCCTGACGCTGCGCGATCGCAGCAAGGACGTCATCATCAGCGGCGGCGCCAACATCTACCCGCGCGAGGTCGAGGAGGTGCTGCTGCAGCACCCGGGCGTCGCCGAGGTGGCGGTGGTGGGACGGCCGAGCGCGGAGTGGGGAGAGGAGGTCGTTGCCTTCGTCGTCTGCCGGCCGGACGCGTCGGCGCCGAGCGGGCAGCTCGATCGGCTGTGCCTGCAGTCGATCGCCCGTTTCAAGCGGCCGCGGGAGTACTTTTTCGTCGCCGAATTGCCGAAGAACCACTACGGCAAGGTGCTGAAGAGCGAGTTGCGGCGGCAATGCGAGGATCGAGGGGAGAACTGACGATGGGTGGTCGGCTGCAGGACAAGGTGGCGATCGTCACCGGCAGCGGCTCGGTGGGACCGGGTTGGGGCAATGGCAAGGCGATGTCGGTGCTGTTCGCCCGCGAAGGGGCACGCGTGGTGGGCGTCGATATCGACGCCGCGGCGGCGGCGGCAACGCAGGACATCATCGACGGTGAGGGCGGGCAGGCGATTTCCGTCGTCGCCGACGTGACCTCGGGGTTCGACGTCGAGCGGCTGGTGGCGACGGCGCTGGCGGCCTACGGGCGGATCGACATCCTCGTCAACAACGTCGGCATTGCCGTCGTCGGTGGACCGGCCGAACTCGACGAGGCTACCTGGGATCGGGTGATGGCGGTGAACATCAAGAGCGCCTACCTCACCTGCCACCACGTCCTGCCGGTGATGATCCGGCAGCACGCCGGGGCGATCGTCAACAATGCATCGGTTGCGGTGCGCGGCTGGGCCGGCGTCAATTACGGCTTCTATGCGGCGAGCAAGGGGGCGATGGTGGCAATGACGCGCACGATGGCGATCCGCCATGCGCCGGACGGCATTCGTGCCAACTGCGTCCTGCCCGGCCTGATGAACACGCCGCTGGTGCATGCGGCGCTGACCCGGGTCTATGGCGAGGAAGGCGACATCGACAACCTGATTCGCCGGCGCGACGCGCAGTGTCCGCTGGGTCGCATGGGCGACGCCTGGGATACCGCTTACGCGGCACTGTTTCTCGCCTCGGACGAGGCGAAGTACATCACCGCCACCGAGATCTTGGTCGATGGCGGCCTGTCGGCACGCTTCGCCTGAGCGATTGTGAGGAAATCGTCGCGCGCCGGCCGAGGTGAGCGGCGCGATGACGCGAACGACGAGACACTGCAGGTGGATGGGCGACGAGTGGGCGACCGGGCACCGCAACATGTCGGTCCGCCGCAGATTGGTTCACGACCTCTGCTCGGCTGTCGGCGCGCCGGTGGCAGGCGTGCGCGGCGGCACGTCGGGTTGTGCCCGCGCTGCCCAGCCGTCGAGCGACTACGCCAGGCAGCGGATCAGGCCCGGGATTTCGCTGAAGTCGTCGAACCAGATGGGGCGTACGCCGATCGACACGTACCTCGCCGATTCGAGAGCGACCTCTTCGGCGGCGGCGGCGTCAAACCGACCGTCGCCGGGCCAGCGCAGGAGCGCGTAATGGTAGCGGCCCGGCAGTGCAAGCGCAGCCTGGCGCAGCAGTTCGTTCATCGCTTCGTCATCGAAAGAACAGCCAACGTACAGCGCGTGACGGACGGGATTGGCCAGGCACCTGGCGAAAACCTCGCGGACGATCCCTGCCGGGCTGCCGCCATACGCCGTGGTGTACTGCGCGGTGGCGAAGACGAACTGTACTCTGGTGATCAGGAACAGCCGGCGCGGCGTGTAGCCGTGCAAGTGATAGATCGGCTGGTGCAGGCCATGCGGTCCCCTTTCGCGTGCGAGTTCATTGGGGTCGCCGGCCATCTGATCGCCGCGCATGGCGTAGGCGGCACGCGCCACGCCGGCCGCATCCAGGGCTTCGCCCATCAGGTCGTCGAAATTGTAGGTGATGATCGCGTCCCAGCCCGGAAACAGGCCGCCTCGGTCGGCCACCTCGATCGGTGCGGCGAGCTCGGCAATGGCCCGATGGATGGCACCGGGGCGGCGCTGCCCCTCGTAGAGAATCCCGGTCAGGTCGGTGAAGAGCTCCTGACCGAGGAACTCGTGGCAGATCTGTGCGCCCGCCATGAGCGTTTCGACGTCCGCCGTGCCGGCGTCGATCAGGGCGAGAACTGCCCGAGCGCGCGACTCCGCGTTTGCCGGCAAACGCTCGCGACGCGTAACTACGCGTCGGTATTCCTGGTTGTCCGGCGTGCTTTCCGGGGTCAGCCGCATTTCGCAGATCTCCCGGCCATGCTCCGTGAGGCGCGCCAGCAGCCGCCGCACCAGCTCCGCCCAGGAAGGTCCGCCGGCGTCCATCGTCGCCCCGGCGCCGATGACCACCGACAGGCAGGATGCACGGCGGATCCAGCGCATCAGCCCGAGGTCGAGATCCCTCTGCTGGGAACCCAGTGCAGCGCGAAACGGCTCGAAAGAAGCGGTCAGCCAGCGCGCCTTGACCGCCCCTTCTCCCAGGTGTTGGCCGTCGACCGGTGGCCCGGGCTGGCGCTGGCTGGCGTGCGCCAGCTGCCGGGCGCGGTAGAGGCCGTTGATCTGCGTCTCGATTTCGAAGAACGCCGACCCGATCTCGTCACCTTCAACGAGGCGGGCAAACTCTTCCGGCTGCCAGTGCCGCGCGGCAAAGAAGCTGGCCCAGTCGCGGCGACGTTTCGATGGTCCGACGATCATTTCACGTTCTCCCGACAGCCGAAAGTGGTGGCCAGGCAGCGAAGCGGGGCCGCCGGCGGGCGGCAGCGGTGTCGGCGTGCTGGCCAATCGCACTCGGGGACGCTGGCTGCGGGCCAGCGGAATGGCCTCAGCCAGCGTCCCCGAGCGGCATTCTCCGCGCTGACTTGGGGTGTCGGCACACTGAACCTGTCGACCCGCCGCATTCCTGCCTCCACGCTACGACAGCGGCCCTCGTGAAACGCTCCTCGTTGGCCCCGGTCGGAAGCCGGCGACCACCCCTTTGCACCCGGATGGGCCTCCGCGCTCGCCAGCGCGGAGCAAAAAAAACGCGGAACCGATGGTTCCGCGCTGTCCAACGTTGTCCCCGCGAGTGCCGTCAGGCCGGCATCCTGAACCTGGGTTCAGTTAGGTCACTTCCCTTCCGCATCAGGTACGCCCGACATTTGGGGCGCACACAACAGCGGTTTCTATGGTCTGCGACCAATGCCAATTTGCATTGGTTCAAGGAATCTATGACCTTAACGAACACCGCAGGGAACTCTGCTGGAGGCCCGGGTCGGCAGTCACTCCGACTTCAGGACTGCATCGATGTCAGCCTCCATGGAAGAAATTCTACGCCTAAGCGCTTCCATGTCCAGTCCTATTTCAGATTCAATTTTCTGATGCTCGACTGCGACTCCCTGATCGAGGCCAAGGTGCTCATGGGCGATGTTGAGGGCGGCCATGACGGCGATCCTCTCGGCAATGTTGTTCCTCGTCTTCTCGGCGATGTCACGCATCTTGCCGTCGACATGGCTGGCGGCGTTCAGCAGCGCGGCATGCTGGTCAGGTGGGCAGGCGACCCGGTACTCCTTGCCGAGCAGGATAATGTCGAGAAAATTGGCGTCGTTGGGCATCGGTCCGGGCCTCTCAGCTCTTGCTTTCGGGCAGTTGCGCGGCGATCTGCTCAAGGCGGGCAGAGGCGCTCGCCATCCGTTCGGCGAGGCGGCTTCTCTCGTTCTCCGCCGCGCTGAGCTGCTCGCGCAACTGATCGTTCTCGCTGCGCAGGTTGCGACAGAGCGCAATCAGTTGCGCCACCTTGCTCTCGAGGGCGTTGAGTTCATTCAGCATGGGCCAGACTATAGATTCAACAGGCGCGTCCGGTCAAGGCGCAGACCATGCCCAGCGACGCCGGAAAGCTCGACGGGCCGCAACAGCGCCCGTCCTCGGTCGCCGGGGCCGCCCGCCCACGCGCCAGCGATCACCGTGACGAACGGCTTGCCGGAGTCGGAGTCGTCTGCTGGCGGGCCTGCTTGCGGCGGTACATGTCGGCGTCCGAATGCTGGACGAGCGACTCGACGTCCCGGCCGTCATCCGGATACATCGCCAGCCCGACCGAGGCCCCGGCGCCGCGTGCCGGCGCCGTCGGGTCCACGGCCAGCAGTGGCGCGCCAAGCAGGTGCTCGAGGTGGGCACGGGCGCTTTCGGCGTCGTCGCGATTGTGCACCGCATCGAGCATGACGACGAACTCGTCGCCGGCGTAGCGTCCGACGAGATCGCGACTGCGCAGCCCGCTACGCATGCGCTGCGCCATCTCCTGCAGCACCTTGTCGCCGACATCGTGCCCGAAGCGGTCGTTGATGTGCTTGAAGTCATTGAGATCGACAAAGAGGATGGCGAAGGGGCGTGGTTCGGGCCGCTCCTTCTGTCGCGCCAGCCGTTCATCGACGCGGCGCATGAAGGCATCGCGGTTGGCCAGGCCGGTGAGGCGGTCGCTCAGCAGTTTCGTCTGCATCAGGCGGAAGCTCTTCGCCAGATCACCGATCTCGTCGCTGCGGGCGACGTCGAAAGCGGCGTTGAGATCGCCGTCGCCGACGCGTCGTGCCGCGACGGCCAACTGCCTGAGGTCGTGGGCAACGACCGAGAGAACCATGAAGCCGATGACGACGGTGAGCAGCGAGGCGAACAGGGCAACGATGACGGTACGTTCGAAGTTCTTCGTCACCTCGCCAAGGAAATCGGACCGTGGCACGGCGGTGACGACGATCCAGTCGAGGCCGGCGGTGTCCCGGATGCGGGCGTACGCTGCCTCGACCTGCTGCCCGTCGGCAGCCTCGAAGACAGCGGTGCGCGGCTGCGCGCCGTCGCCGGCATCGCGCACCAGCTTGTCGATCTCGCGATGCGTCGCGACGATCAGCGGGTCGTCGCTGTCCCGGGCGTTGAGCCGTGCATTGCCGCCGCTCGCGTCTTTTCGCAGGTGTGGCCCACGCGAAGTGCCGATCAGATTGCCATCGGTCTCGACGACGTAGGCGATGCCATGCGCGCTCAGCTTCAGCGAGCGCAGGAAGTCGTTGACGTGCTGCAACGAGAGATCGGTGGCGACGACGCCCTGGAACTCGCCGTGCGCGTTGCTGACCCGGCGGGCGCGCGTCGCGACCAGTTCCTCGGTCTTGAAATCGATGTAGACGGAGGTCCATGTGTGCAGGGGCGCGTTCTGGCCCGACTTGAACCAGGGGCGTTCGCGCGGCTCGAAGATGCGCGCCTCGCGCACCGGGTCGCGCAGCTTGCCGCTGATGCCGGTGAAGCGATGGACCGTTCGCGGACCCTCACCGCTCGTGCGCAGACGAAGTTCCGCTTCGCTCGCCGAGTGTCGCCAGAGTCCGAAGAACTGACCGTTGCGATCACCATAGTAGGCGTAGTTGTTGGGCTCGCGATGCACCGAGGTGGCGAGCCAGAAGCGCGTCCGCAGATTGTCGAGGTCGTCGGCGACGTTCGCGGGGGCGGCGACGTCGGTCGGGAACGCGGTTTCGAGGACGGCGCTCGAGCCGAACACATGCCGCTCGGCGGCCTGCGCAATCCGATACACCATCTCCGACAGCAACTGCTTTGACAGCGTATCGACGGCGACCCGACCGGCGGCGTAGGAGAGGGCGCCGATGGTCGCCGCCAGCAGCAGCACGAGGAGCACGTACGGCAGCGTCAGCATCTGGCGCAGTGACAGGAATTGCAGCAGCTTCATCGACGCTTGCCGTCGGCGGCAGGATGCGAAGCAGGCGATCGGCGGCTGGCGAGCAATGGGGGAGACTGCAATCGTGCTCCTTCGCGTCCGCTCTGCCGGGTTTGGCGGAGCTTGATCGCGAGCATGCTACGACCCGCGGCGAACGCCGGCGGTGAAGGATGTCACGCCAGCAGCCAGGAAGCCGGTGTCGATCGCTTGCGCACGCCCTCCTTGTCGGCTGCGCGCGACGAACTGTTCATCTCCGCAGGGTCGCTCACTCGCCCTGGGACACGATGGCAGCCTTGACGCTCGGGACGTACTGGAAGTCGGCGACCAGGATATGGTTGTAGAACCAGCCGTTGATCAGGTACTTGACCTCATCGGCGATCTCGTCGAGCGTCATCTGCTTGGCGTTCTCGAGCAGATCGAAAAGCATGCGGCGAAATTCGCCGTGCAGCCGTCGATGCGCTTCGAGCCCGGGGTAGTGGCAGGCCGCCATCATTTCCTCCTCCTCCCGGAAATGGACCTTGACGTAGTCGGTGAGCATCGCCAGCGACTTCAGGATTCTGATCTGGTCACCATCACCGGTGAACGTGGCGGCAAGATCGAACAACTGCCGGTGCTGCGAATCGATCATCGGCAATCCCACCTCGATCTTCGGCGACCATTCGGCCAACTCAAAAGTCATTGTTCTGCTCCATCCACACGAGAATTCCCGAGAATGATCACGAGGCCGGCGCGCGGCTCGCGCTGTCGATCCGTTCGCTGAGGCTGAGCCACCGGTCCTCAAGGGGAGACAGTTCGCCCGCGATCTGGTTCAGCCGCTGGCCGAATTCTGCCAGCTCCCTTGCTGTGGCCGGTACGCAGAGGCTCGCTTCCAGCGCGCGCTGTTCATCCTGCAGGACGAGCAACTGCTGCTCGACCCGCTCCAGTTCGCGCTGCAGCGCCTTCAGGTCGGCGGCGGCCTTTTTCCCCGAATTGCCGGGGGAGGGTGCGCGGCCCAACCTTTCCCGGGCCTCTCTGCCGCTCTCCCTGAGGCTGTCACGCCGCTTCCTGGCTTCGTCGAGCAGGTAGCGCTGGTAGTCGTCGAGGTCGCCGGCGAAGTCCGTCAGGGTGCCGCGAGCGACCAGCCAGAACTCGTCGCAAACCGAGCGCAACAGCGAGCGATCGTGGCTGACCAGCATCACCGTCCCCTCGAACTCGTTGAGAGCGAGCGCCAATGCTTCGCGGGTGGCCAGATCGAGGTGGTTGGTCGGCTCGTCGAGCAGGAGCAGGTTGGGTCGCTGCCAGACAAGCATGCACAGCAGCAGGCGCGCCTTCTCGCCACCACTGAGGGTACCCACGGGCTGGTTGACCATTTCGCCAGCGAAGTTGAAGGTGCCCAGGAAACTGCGCAGGTCCTGCTCGCGGTCGCTCTGGCCGGCGCTCTGGCTTTCCCTGGTCAGGCGGACCATGTGCTGCAGGGGCGTCTCGCCAAGCCGAAGCACATCCAGTTCCTGCTGCGCGAAGTAGCCGATGTTGAGACCTCGGCCAGCGTTGACGCTGCCGCTGACGCAGTCGAGGACGTGGGCGATGGTCTTCACCAGCGTCGACTTGCCCTGTCCGTTGGCTCCGAGGATGCCGATCCGCTGGCCGGCCATGACCGAGCGGCTGACCTGGCTGACGATCACGCTCGCCGGCGTGCCGGCGGGTGCGCTGGCCGGCGGCGGGTAGCCGAAGCTGGCATTCGTCATGACCAGCATCGGGTTCGGCAGGCTGGCGGGTTCGCCGAACTCGAAAGCGAAGTCGCCGCTGGTCAGTACTGGGGCCAGACGCTCCATCCTCTCGAGGGCCTTGATCCGGCTTTGTGCCTGCCGGGCCTTGGTTGCCTTGGCCTTGAAGCGGGAGATGAAGCTCTGCAGGTGGGCGATCCTTTCCTGCTGTCTGAGGTAGGCGTTCTGCTGCAGCTCGATCTGCAGGGCGCGGGTTTCCTCGAAGGTACTGTAGTTGCCGCCGTAGCGCGTCAGCCGGCCGTTGTCCAGATGCAGCGTGGCGGTCGTCACGGCGTCGAGAAAGTCGCGGTCGTGGCTGATCACCAGCATCGTGCCTTCGTAACGCTTGAGCCAGCTCTCGAGCCAGACCAGGGCGTCGAGATCGAGGTGGTTGGTGGGTTCGTCGAGCAACAGGAGGTCGGACGGGCACATCAGGGCTCGTGCCAGTTGCAGGCGCATCCGCCAGCCACCCGAGAAGCCGTCGACCGGCTGCTCGACTTCGCTCGTGCGAAAGCCCAGCCCGAGGATCAGTGCCTGCGCGCGCGCCTGTGCGTCGTTCGCGCCGGCATCGTGCCAAGCCATGTAGGCGTGCGCCAGCCGCTCGCCGCTGCCATCGGCTTCCGCCAGCTGCAACTCGCGTCGGGCGGCGAGCAGTCGGCTGTCACCCGCGACGACAAAGTCGGTGGCGCTCTCTCTGCTCGCCGGCATCTCCTGCGCCACCTGCGCCAGGCGCCAGCCCGGGGGCAGCAGGAGTTCTCCACTGTCCTCGTGCAGCGTGCCGTCGAGGAGTGCGAAGAGGCTCGACTTGCCGGCGCCGTTGCGGCCGACGAGGCCGACCCGCTCGCCCGGACTGATCGTCACCGAGGCGTTGTCGAAAAGGACCTTGCTGCCGCGGCGCAGGCCCAGGTTCCTGAGCGTGATCATCGTGCGGCGCGGTTGGCGGTTGTCGGCCGCGTGCTGGTGGCCGCTGCCATCAACGGAAGATCACCGTCTTGTTGCCGTGTGCCAGCACGCGGTCCTCGAGGTGGTAACGCAGTCCGCGTGCCAGCACCGCCTTCTCGATGTCCTTGCCGTAACGCACCATGTCCTCGACCGAGTCCGAGTGGTCGATGCGGATGACGTCCTGCTCGATGATCGGGCCCTGATCGAGATCCCTGGTGACGTAATGGCAGGTGGCACCGATCAGCTTGACGCCACGCTGGTAGGCCTGATGGTAGGGACGGGCGCCGACGAAGCTCGGCAGGAACGAGTGATGGATGTTGATGATCTGTCCGGGATAGCTTTCGCAGAGGTCGGCCGGCAGGATCTGCATGTAGCGGGCGAGGACCATCGTGTCGGCGCGGACCTCTTCGTAGATGCGTCGGATCTCGGCATTCGCGGCCTGCCGGTTGTCGGCGTTGACGGGCACGTAGTGGAAGGGGATGCCGTGCCATTCGACGAAGGCCTTGAAGGCGTCGTGGTTCGAGATGATGCAGGGAATCTCGATGTCGAGTTCACGGGACTGCCAGCGCGAGAGGAGGTCGTACAGGCAGTGTTCCTGCTTGCTGACCATGATCACGACGCGCCGCTTGACGGCAGAATCGCTGATCTTCCAGGCCATTGCCAGTTCCTCGGCAAGCGGCCGGAAGCGTTCCCGGAACTCGGCGAGGTGAAAGGGCAGCGAATCGGCCTTCACTTCCATGCGCATGAAGTAGCGGCTGTCGTTCTCGCCGCTGCCGTCGTCGGCGTGGTAACTCGATTCGAGAATCCAGCCCGAGTGCTGGGCGATGAAACCGGAAACGCGCGCAATGATGCCGACCTGATCGGGGCACGAGCCGGACAGGGTGTAGAAGCGCCGCGAGGACATTGCCGGTCAGTCCTGCCGGCGTGTGCCGCGGGCGCTGAAGGCCTTGTCGATCTCGCTGCGCAGCTCGGTGAAGGAACGGGTGACGGGGAACTGCGGGAACTCGCGAATGACGTTCTCCGGTGGGTGAAAGAGGATGCCGGCATGCGCTTCGCCGAGCATCGCCGTGTCATTGTACGAGTCGCCGGCGGCGACCACGGTGAAGTGCAGCTCCTTGAGCCGGCGTACCGCCTCGCGCTTCTGGTCGGGCATGCGCAGGTGGTAGCGCACCAGCATCCCGTTCGCGTCGGCCTCGAGACTGTGGCAGAAGAGCGTCGGCCAGCCCAGTTGCCGCATCAGCGGGTGCGCGAACTCATAGAAGGTGTCGGACAGGATGATCAGCTGATAGTCCTCGCGCAGCCCGTCGACAAAGGCCCGTGCGCCTTCGAGCGGACCCATGGCGGCGATCACTCGCTGGATGTCGGGCAGGCCGAGGTGGTGCTCGGCGAGGATGGCGAGCCGGTACTTCATCAGCTTGTCGTAGTCCGGCTCGTCGCGAGTTGTGCGACGCAGTTCGGGAATGCCGGTGCGGGTTGCGAACTCGATCCATATTTCGGGGACGAGGACGCCTTCGAGATCGAGACAGACGATGTGCACGGCAGGCTCCCAGGGGACCACGGGTTGAATGAAGGCGCGATTCTACCAAATCCGCCGACACAGGGCTCCGGCCAGGCGCGACGGCCGTTTCCGGGGCGTTGCAGCCCGGCGGGGCAGCGCTGCCGGCGCGGCGTGTGCTGGCGTCCCGGTTTATAGTGTCGGCTCGCATGCGGCGGCAGAGGAGCCGGCAGGCTGGCCGCCAGCGATTCGGCGAGTCGCCGCAAATCCCGAGTACCAGGTCGCAGGAGGAAGAAGATGAAGCTTGTTGTTTGCCCGCTGCTGTTGTCGCTGCTGCTGCCCGCCGCTGCCGGCGCCGTGTCGCCGGAGGCGACAGTGCCCGTGCCGCAGACCCTCGACGAGGCGCAGCAGCAGAGGCGGCGGGCCGAGGCGATGCGCGAACAGGCGGAGCGCGACTACAAGGCCGAGCAGGATCGCTGCTATTCCAAGTTCCTCGTCAGCGATTGCCTCGAGCAGGCGAAGAAGCGTCGCACGGCAGCGATCATCGAGTCACGCGCCCTTGACCAGCCGGCACGCGACTTCGAGCTCACGGCGCGCCGCCACGAGGTCGATGAGAAGGAAGGGCAGCGGCGGGCCGAGCAGTCGCAACGTGAGGCCGAGCAACTGCAGAGCAGCGAACGTCATCGGGCCGAGCAGGCGGAGAAAGCGGCGGCGCGCGAGCGGAAGCTGGCGGACAAGCAGCGGCAGGCTGCCGAGGGCCGGCAGAAGGCCGCTGCAGAGCAGGCGCGCCGGCAGGCCAGACTCGACGAGCGGGCGCGTGACGATGCCGAGCGCGCTGCCCGGAAGGCTGCCCGCGAAGGCGGCAAGCCGGCAGCCGGCGCCGGCAGTTGAAGCCTGGCGACCACGGTCGGTGCCGGCGGCCGGGCAGCGGCCGAGTTCGTCACCGGGCTCGCCGACGAACGACAACTGCTGTGCGCCGAGGCGATCGCGTGTCCGGCGGCCGCGGCAGCTATAATCGAGCGCTCGACGACGGACGGACCTGCTGCCGATGAAGTATCACGACCTGCGCGACTTCATTGCGCAACTTGAGAAGATGGGCGAACTCAGGCGGATCGCTGTGCCCGTCGACCCCCGTCTCGAGATCACCGAGGTCTGCGATCGCGTGCTGCGTGCCGGTGGGCCGGCGTTGCTCTTCGAGCAGCCGACCGGCCATCACATGCCGGTGCTGGCCAACCTCTTCGGTACGCCGCGGCGGGTGGCGCTGGGAATGGGACAGGAGTCGGTGCTGGCGCTGCGCGAAGTGGGCAAGCTGCTCGCCTATCTCAAGGAGCCGGAACCGCCGCGGGGGCTCAGGGACGCCTGGGACAAGCTGCCGGTGCTGCGGCAGGTGCTCAACATGGCGCCACGCCTGCGTTCCTCTGCGCCGTGTCAGGAGATCGTCAGCGAGAGCGGCGATGTCGATCTGGGGTGCCTGCCGATCCAGTGGTGCTGGCCGGGCGATGTGGCGCCGTTGATCACCTGGGGCCTGACGGTGACGCGCGGGCCGCACAAGGCGCGTCAGAACCTCGGCATCTACCGCCAGCAGGTGCTGGGGCCGAACAAGCTGATCATGCGCTGGCTGGCGCATCGTGGTGGCGCGCTCGACTTCCGCGAGCATTGCCTGCAGCATCCAGGCCAGCCGTTCCCGCTCGCCGTCGCCCTCGGGGCCGACCCGGCGACGATCCTCGCAGCGGTGACGCCGGTCCCCGACAGCCTGTCCGAGTACCAGTTCGCCGGCCTGTTGCGCGGCAGCAAGACCGAAGTGGTGAAATGTCTCGGTTCGGATCTGCAGGTGCCTGCCTCGGCCGAGATCGTTCTCGAGGGCTTCATCGACCCGCAGGAGACCGCGCTCGAGGGGCCTTACGGCGACCATACCGGCTACTACAACGAGCAGGCGCGCTTCCCGGTATTCACCGTCGAGCGCCTGAGCATGCGGCAGCAGCCGATCTACCACAGCACCTATACCGGCAAGCCACCCGACGAGCCGGCGATGCTCGGTGTCGCGCTCAACGAAGTGTTCGTTCCGCTGCTGCAGAAACAGTTCCCGGAGATCGTCGACTTCTACCTGCCGCCCGAGGGTTGTTCGTACCGGCTGGCGACGGTGAGTCTGCGCAAGCAGTATCCGGGGCACGCCAAGCGGGTCATGTTCGGAATCTGGAGCTTCCTGCGCCAGTTCATGTATACGAAATTCATCATCGTCGTCGACGACGACGTTGACATCCGTGACTGGAAGGAAGTGATCTGGGCGATGACGACACGCGTTGATGCGGCACGCGACACGCTGATCGCCGAGAATACGCCGATCGACTATCTGGATTTCGCCAGTCCGGTTGCCGGTCTCGGCAGCAAGATGGGAATCGACGCCACCAACAAGTGGCCGGGCGAGACCGGCCGCGAATGGGGCAGACCGATCGCCATGGAGGCGGCGGTCAAGCGGCGCGTCGATGAACTGTGGGATCAACTCGGTCTTTGAGGGGGCGCACGGGCATGCCGATCCGATCCGACCATACCGGCGTTGCCGCTGGACGCCGCCGGCCATTCTGGAGAACGCCTTGAGCAGTGAACTGATTCCGCATGCCGACCTCGACGGTCCGCGGGCATGGTGCCATGTCATCTACGGACTGCACGCGCTGGCGGTGCTGGTCGGGGTCACCGGTGCTGCGAGCATCGCCGGCGCTTTCGTTTTCGGCGTGCCGTCGCTGCTTGCCGTCGTGCTCAACTACATCAAGCACGGCGAGGTCCGGGGCAGCTGGCTCGACAGTCACTACCGCTGGCAGATCCGGACCTTCTGGTTCACCCTGCTGTGGCTGCTGGTGTACGGACTACTGGTCATCACCATCATCGGCATCCCGTTCGCCTGGCTGCTGATCGTCGTCCTGGGGGTCTGGGTCGCCTATCGTGTCATCCGTGGCTGGCTCGCGCTCGCCGATCGGCGGCCGATCGGCGGTTGAGCGGGTAGCGCTGGCCGGTGGCGGTCGCTTGTCCCTGCCGCATGCGTGGTGCCGCGAGTATGATGACGATCATTGCTCGGCGATGCCCGGCTAGACGACCCGCCCTGATGAACCACTTGCGCACCTGCTGGCTGCTGTGTCTGCTCCTGGCTGCCTGCGGCGCCGCTCGCGACGTCGTGGCGGATGCCGATGTCGGTTCGCGGCAGCCGGCCGCACTGCGGGTGTTGATCGACGACAACTACCCACCCTACGTCTTTCGTGATGCCGACGGCACGCTCACCGGTTTTCTGGTCGACCTCTGGCGGTTGTGGGGGAGCAAGTCCGGTGTCCCGGTTGAGCTGCAGGCGAGCGACTGGGCGACCGCGCAGCAGCGAATGGCTGCTGGCCAGGCCGAGGTTCTCGATACTGCCTTCAGGACTCCGGAGCGCGAGCGGAGCCTGGATTTCTCGCCACCCTACGAGACGGTCCAGGTAGCGATCTACACGCACCGCAGCATCGGTGGCATCGCCGACACGACGACGCTGCAGGGCTTCCGGGTCGGCGTCAAGGATGGCGATGCCTGTGCCGAGCACCTGGCGGCGGCCGGCATCGTCGACGTGCAGCCCTTTGCCAGCTACGAGGCGCTGGTGCAGGCGGCGATCGCCGGCAGGGTGCGTGTCTTCTGTCTCGACGATCCACCGGCAAACTACCTGCTTTACCGCAACAACGCCGAGCAACTCTTCAACAGGGCTTTCACCCTCTATGCGGGCGATTTTCACCGGGCGGTGCAGAAGGGAGACGCCGCCAGCCTGGCGCTGTTGCAGCGCGGTTTCGCCGCCATCACTCCGGCGGAAGAGCGGGCGCTGCGGGCGAAGTGGATGGGGACTCCGTTCCTCGTCTCGCCGGGCGCACGCTACCTGGGCTATGCCCTGCTGGTCGGTTCGCTGGTGGGGGGCGTGCTCCTGATCTGGGTGATCACCCTGCGGCGGGTCGTTCGCCAGCGGACGGCAAAGCTCGCCGCGACGCTGAACGCCGTTCCCGACCCGATGTTCGAGCTTGGACTCGACGGTACCTGTCATGAAGCGCACACGCTGCGCGCCGGACTGCTGCCCGCCCGCTCGGCCGACCTCGTCGGCAAGCGGGTCGCGGAAATACTCGATCCCGCCGCCGCCGCCATCTGTCTCGACGCGCTGCGCGAGGCACATGCAGGCGGCTACTCGGCAGGCCACCTGATCTCGCTGGATTTGCCGCAGGGCCGTTTCTGGTTCGAGCTGTCGGTTGCGCGCAAGGCGGAAGATGGCGGCCGCGAGCCGCGCTTCATCGTCCTCGTGCGCGACGTCAGCGCGCGCAAGCGGGCCGAGGCGGCTCTGTTGCGACGCAGCGAGCAGCTCGCGCTGATGTCGGGCGTCAGCCAGGAGATCAACAGCCGGCTCGACATGCCGGTGATCCTGCGCGAACTCGTCGTCGCCGCGCTCCGACTTGTCGGTGCCACCGGCGGTGCCGCGGCACGGCTGCAGGACGGGCAGATGGTGTTCAGCGAGTACTGCCGGGGCAGCGAATGGATGCCGATCGACTACCGTTTCCCTGCCGGTCACGGCGTCCCGGGGCGGGTCATGCAGACGCGTCAGTCCTACCTCAGCAACGATGCCGCGAACGATCCCTGGGTCATCGCCGAGGTCCGGCAGGCGATCGCTTTCGACAACCTGCTGAACATGCCGATCATCGGGCGCGACGGCGAACTCTTTGGCTGCTTCGAGATTCACAACAAGCCCGGCGGTTTCGACGCCGCTGATTCCCGCGTGTTGCAGGGTCTGGCGGCGAGCGCCGCGGTGGCGCTGGAAAATACCGCCCTGCTGGCGGAGCGCCGGCGGGCGGAACTGGCATTGCGCGAGAGCGAGGCGCTGCAGGCGCTGGTGCTTGCCAGCGCCGCCTGCGGCATCGTTGCGACCGACCCGCAGGGGCTGATCACGCTCTTCAACCCGGGTGCCGAAGCGATTTTCGGCTACCGCGCGGAAGAACTGCTGGGCCGGGCGACGCCGATGCTGTTCCATGATGCCGACGAGGTGGCGGCTGCCGCGGTCACGCTCAGCGCGGCGCTCGGCATCAGCGTCGAGCCAGGCTTCGATGCGCTGGTCGTCAGGGCGCGTCTCAGCGGCGAGGCCGACGAGCGCGAGATGAGCTGCATTCGCAAGGACGGGCGTCGCATCACCGTTCGCCTGGTGGTCACCGTCATGCGCGACGAGGATGGGCAGCTCAAGGGCTACCTCGGGACGATCGTAGACGTCAGCGCCGAAAAGCGGGCCGCTGCCGAGCGCAATCTGGCGGCCAAGGTTTTCGAACAGGGCGGCGAGGGGATCGCCATCACCGACGCTGCCTGCCGCATGGTGATGATCAACCAGGCGTTCAGCCGCATCACCGGCTACAGCGCCGACGACGTGCTTGGCCGCAACCCCAGCATGCTCGCCTCGGGGCGGCACGATGCCGCCTTCTTTCGCGGCATGTGGCTGGCGATCGAGACGGAGGGAAGCTGGCAGGGCGAGATGTGGAACCGGCGCAAGGATGGCAGTGTGTATCCGGAATGGCTGTCGATCAGCCGTGTCGAGAGCGAAGGCGTGACGACACACTATCTCGGAACATTCATCGACATCACTCGGCACAAGGAGGCGGAGGCGAGCATCCAGCGGCTGGCCCATTACGACCCGCTGACCGGTCTGCCGAACCGCAGCCTGCTCGCCGAGCGGGTCCGGCATGACCTCGCGCGTGCGCATCGCGGGCGGGAGCCGCTTGCCCTGATGTTCCTCGACCTCGACCGCTTCAAGAACGTCAATGACTCGCTGGGTCACCGGGTTGGTGACGAACTGTTGCTGCAGGTGGCGCGGCGGCTGCAGGGAACCGTGCGCGACGAGGACACGGTCGCCCGGCTCGGTGGTGACGAGTTCATCGTCGTCCTGCCGAACACCGATGCCGACGGTGCCGCGCATGTGGCGGCCAAGCTGCTCGAGGTGACGACGCCTGCATATCGCGTCGAGCAGCACGAACTGAGCTGCACGGTGTCGGCCGGCATCGCGATGTACCCGGCAGACGGTGACAGTTTCGAGAGCCTGTCGATGTGTGCCGACACGGCGATGTATCGCGCGAAGCAGGTGGGCCGCAATGCCTACTGTTTTTTCACCGCCGAGATGCAGGCGCGTTCGGCACGCACCCTGCAGATCGAGAACGAGCTACGGCGGGCGGTCGAACTCGGTCAGCTGAGTCTGCACTTCCAACCGCAGTTCGCGCTGGGCGATGGGCGCCTGCTCGGAGCCGAGGCGCTGTTGCGCTGGCAGCATCCCGAACTGGGGATGGTCCCACCGGCGGACTTCATCCCGATTGCCGAGGACTGCGGCCTGATCCTGCCGATTGGCGAATGGGCACTGCGCACCGCCGTGCGGCAGATGCGCATCTGGCATGGGTGCGGCCTGCCGGCACTGAGCGTGGCGGTCAATCTGTCGGCAGTACAGTTCCGCCAGGCCGGTCTGACCGACCTCGTGGCGCGGATTCTCGAGGATGAAGCTCTGCCGGCGCAGTTCCTCGAACTCGAACTCACCGAGAGCGTGGCGATGGACCAGCCGCTGGCGGCGATTGCCACCATGGACAGGCTGCGCACTCTCGGTGTCCGGATGTCGATCGACGATTTCGGGACCGGCTATTCGTCGATGAGCTATCTCAAGCGCTTTCGGGTGCACAAGCTGAAGATCGACCGCTCGTTCGTCGCCGATCTTGCCTCCGATCCGGACGATGAAGCGATCGTCGTCGCGACGATCAGCCTGGCGCACAGCCTCGGTCTGCAGACGATCGCCGAGGGCGTCGAAAGCGAGGCGCAGCTCGAGTTCCTGCGCTCCCGGGGTTGCGATCAGGCGCAGGGCTATCTGTTCAGCCGGCCGTTGCCGGCCTGGCAGTTCGAGGCAATGGTCGCTCGTTGCGGTGGCACCGCGTGGAGGGAAGGATGATGGTGAGCGGTGGCAGAGGTGCGTCGTTCGCTGCCGTGGCCGGCGTGGTCTCGGTGATGGTCGTTGACGATCATCCGGCACTGCGGGCCGGTCTGCGCAGCCTGATCGAATCCGACACCGGTCTGCGCGTGGTGCGGGACCTCGAGAGTGGCGAGGCGGCTTACGGCGAGTACCGGACGCTGCGCCCCGACGTCGTCGTCATGGATCTGAGCATGGACGGCTTCGGCGGCATCGAGGCCATTCGACGGATCCGGAGCGTGGACCCGCAGGCGGCGATCCTGGTGTACAGCGTGCACAATTCGCGAGTGCTTCTCGAGCGGGCGATCGAGGCGGGAGCCGTCGGTTTCGTCACCAAGGGCAGCCACGTCGATAGCCTGTTGCAGGGCATTCGCACGGTGGCTCGGGGTGAGTCCTTCGTCAGCCCCGACATGGTGCCGATCCTCATCCAGCGGCAGCACTCGCCGGAGTCCGGCCGCTTCGGCAGGCTGACCCAGCGCGAGTTTCAGGTCTTCAAGCTGCTCAGCGAAGGTCATTCGCTGGCCGATTGCGCGCGCATCCTGCACCTGAGCAGCAAGACGGTGAGCAACCATTTAACCCAGATCAAGGCCAAGCTCGGCGTCTCGAGTCCGGCAGAGATGGCGCGACTGGCGATCCGGCAGGGTCTCGTCGAACCCTGAACGGGGCGGCGCACCGAGGAGGCCGCGGCTGCCCCTGGCAGCAGGGAAAATTTCCCGTACCGATCGGGACTGATGCCGCTGGTCGTGCACCCGGCGGCACGCCAGAATCGGTGCATGGAGTCCCTGTCCCATGCTTGCCGCCTGCTGCCACGCAGCCGATCACCCGTCGCCGGGGGAAGTCGATGATCGATGCGCTCTTCGAGTTGTTCGCCGTGTTCTACCAGCGAGGAAATCTCGCCAGCGCCGAGCAGGTCGCGCTGAAGATCATGCAGGCGGTGCCCGATGCCGCCGTTGCCCTGCAGTTCCTCGGCCTCGTTCTTTATCGGACCGGGCGCCGCGACGACGCCCGGCAGGCGTTTGCCGCCGCCGACGGCGTCGCACGAGCCCTGCGATCGGCGCCGCCCGCGGAGCGCCGTCTCCGTGCTTCGCTGCAGTGTCTGCGGGCGGCACGCCGCAGCGGGTCGGTGCTGGCCGTTGCCTGGTACGACCTCGGTCTGGTGCAGTTCCGTCTGCGACGTTACCCGCAGGCGATCAGCGCCCTGCAGGTGGCCGTGGCGGCGCAACCGGAAGTGTCTGCCGCCGCCCGTCGCGCGCCGCGACCTGTTCAGACGTTGGGCAGGATCACCCGTATGCGTGTGCCGCAGCCCTTGCGGCTGCTGATCTGCAGCGTTCCGCCGAGACCCAGGACGCGTTCGCGCATTCCGAGCAGACCAAAGCCGGCGTGCGCAGCGTCCACCTCCATGCCCACGCCATCGTCGCGGATCACCAGGCGCAGCAACTCGCCCCGCGCTGACTGCCTGCTGCCAAGGATCAGCCGCAGGCGGCGGGCCTGCGCATGGCGGGCGACGTTGCTCAGGCACTCCTGGACGATGCGATAGAGGGTCACCCTGAGCGCTGTCCCGCCGCAGACCAGGCAGCGAGGAAGCGAGGCCTGCCACTCGACCTCCGGATGCTGCAGCCCCCAGCTCTCGAGCAGCCCGGCCAGCGCCTCGGCAATGCCGGCCGCGTCGAGGATACTCGGGTGCAGACCCTCCATCAGCCGGTGCGACACCTCGTAGATCTCGCGTGCCGAAGCGTCGATTGCCGTGGCGGTGTTCCT
Organism: Candidatus Accumulibacter iunctus; assembly: GCA_002345025.1. Lineage (GTDB taxonomy): Bacteria > Pseudomonadota > Gammaproteobacteria > Burkholderiales > Rhodocyclaceae > Accumulibacter > Accumulibacter iunctus. The sequence continues at coordinate 41,255 of DDUX01000068.1, forward strand.
GATCCACTCGGGGTCGCAACGGTCGTTGCGCTGCAGCGCACCGGCAAAGGCGCGGATTGCCGTCAGGTGCTGCGACAGTTCATCGTGCAGCTCGCGCGCCAGATCGGCTCGCTCGCGCTCCTGCAGCGCGATCAGTCGCCTCACCAGGCGCGTGTTTTCGTCGAGGAGTGCCTGGGTTGCCCGTTCCGAGGACTTCCGTTCGGTAATGTCCTGCACTGTGCCGATCAAGCGTCGCGGCTGGCCGTCCGCTGAACACTCGACTTCACCGAGGCCATGCATCCAGCGGACGGCACGGTCACTCGGGCGCACGATGCGGTACTCGCAGTCGAACACGCCCGCTGCGCCGACGGCGAGCCGGACGTGATCGACGACCTGCTGGCGATCGTCGGGATGCAGCAACTGCAGCCAGGCCTCGGTGGTGTGCTCATGCTCGGGTCCGATGCCAAGTATCCGCTCGAGCATCTGGCTGCCAAGCCACTGCCCCGAACCCAGGTCGACCGTGTAGCTGCCCAGCCGGCCGACCTCCTGGGCACGCTGCAAGGCCTGCTCGCTGGCCTTGACCGGCGTCACGTCGGTGACCTCGACAAAGAAGCCCTGCACCTCGCCATCGACCACATCGGGAATGTAACGAGCCAGGGCGTGGCGCAGCGAGCCGCCGTCGGGCGACGGGATGGCGCGTTCGAACTGCTGTGCACTGCCGCGCAGAGCCGCCTCGATATAGCGCAGGTTGAGGCGGTATCGTTCCTCGCCGATGACGTCCCGGATGTGCCTGCCGGGGATCGTCGCCGGATCGAGGCCGAACCAGTCGCGATAGGCATGGTTCGCGAAGCGGTTGCGCAAGTTGCGGTCCCAGTAGCCGATCATCGACGGCAGGCTGTTGAGCAGCGCCGCCAGATCGTGCTGCGGGCGATGGTCCCGGTCGACTGCGGCCGCTGGCCGCTCGCGCCGGCGGATCTCACGATGGCGGACGACCACGCCAGGGGCGGAACCCGGCCGCGGGGCAGCATGGAATTCGCACCAGCGTTCGCCGTCGGGCGCGTGGCACGGGTACTCCAGGCCAAACAGCGTCTGTCGTCCGGCCAGCACCTCTTGCAGCCCCTGCAGCGCGGCGGCGGCCAGCACGTCGCTGGCCGCCGCCTGCCGCACGACAGCGAGATAGTCGATGCCACGGCCGGCGGCCAGTTCGGTGCTGCCGCCGTTGCGCTCGGCAAAGTCTCGCCATGCCTGGTTGACGCTGAGGATCACGCCGCGCCCGTCGAGCACGGCAATCGAGTCGGCAGAGGAATCCGGAAACAGTCCGGCGGACTGCGGGATCGGGGTCATGTGCCGATTATTGCCGAAACGTTGCGAAATATCGAGCCGGAATCGCTGCCGGTGCGCCATCCGTCGCTGCCACGGCCGGGAAACTTTCCCGACCCGGTCGGGAGTCCTGCCTCTTGGCGCGGTCCCGCCGGCGGTCCAACATGCGCAACGAATGATGTCGGTCACTTTGCTGGGGCGGATGCGCCTGGGCCAAGGTCGGAGGTGAAGCGGATGAGCGGCAACGGTTACCTACGCACGAAGGAGCGGAGCGACGCGGTCTGGCCAGGCGCACGCACGATCGCAGTTCGCCGGCTCGTGCCAGGCGGCTTGCCGGAACCTGCGGCCGCGCCGGGCAGGCCGGTGCAGGCGGGCGCCGGCTTTGATCTTGCCGGACGGCTCTTCGCGCACGCGGCGAGGGGCATCGCGATCATCGACAGCGGCTGGCGCATCGTCCGGACCAACCAGTCCTTTACGCGGATTACCGGCTACAGCGCGGCCGAGGCGCTCGGTTGTGAGGTCGCTCTCCTCTTCTCCGCGCAGGACGCTGCCGAGCTTCAGCAGAGCGTCTGGTCGTCGATCGAAGCACTCGGGTACTGGCAGGGCGAGGTCTGGAACCGGCGCAGGGACGGTAGCCTGTATCCGGAATGGCTGGCGATCAGCCGCGTCGACGCGGAAGGCATGCCGACGCACTATGTCGCCAGCTTCGTCGACATCAGCGGGCACAAGGAGGCGGAGGCGAGCGTCCGGCGCCTGGCGCACGTCGATCCGCTGACCGGTCTGGCCAACCGCAGCCTGCTGGACGAGCGGGTCAGGCATGAACTCGCGCGTGCGCATCGCGGTCGCGAGTCGCTGGCCGTGATGTTCATTGATCTCGATCGCTTCAAGGGCATCAACGACACTCTGGGTCACCGGGTGGGCGACGCGCTGCTGGTCCAAGTGGCGCAGCGCCTGCAACGCGCGATGCGTGATGGGGATACCGTCGCCCGGCTTGGCGGCGACGAATTCATCGTCGTTCTACCGAACACCGATGCCGACGGCGCAGCGCATGTCGCAGCAAAGCTTCTGGAAACGGCGGCAGCGGCCTATCGCATCGGGCGGCATGAAGTGATCTGCACGATGTCGGTCGGCATTGCCGTTTATCCGGCGGACGGAGCGACTTTCGAGAGACTGTCGATGTGTGCGGATGCCGCGATGTACCGCGCCAAACAGGGCGGGCAGCATGACTATCGCTTTTTTACGGCGGCGATGCAGCGCCGTTCGGCGCGCACACGACAGATCGCGAACGCGCTGCGGCGGGCGCTCGACCAGCGTCAGCTGCGCCTGCACTTCCAGCCCCGGATTGTGCTCGGCGACGGGAGCCTGAGTGCAGCCGAGGCGCTCGTGTACTGGCAGCATCCCTTGCTGGGCGTCGTGCCACCCGGCGAATTCATTCCCGTCGCCGAGGACTGCGGCCTCATGCTGCCGCTCGGTGAATGGGTGCTGCGCACTGCGGTACGGCAACTGCGCCTCTGGCGGCAGGCGGGCCTGCCGCCGCTGTGCATGGCGGTCAATCTGTCGGCAGTCGAGTTCCGGCAGGCAGCTCTGGTCGATCTGGTGGCACGGATCCTCGCCCGTGAGGGGGTGCCGGCGGAGCTTCTGGAACTCGAGATCGGCGAAAGCGTGGCCATGGATCAGCCCACGGCCGCGCTGGCCATCATCGACAGGCTGCGCGCGCTGGGCGTGCGGATCTCGATCGACCGCTTTGGCACGGGCCATTCGTCGCTCGCGTGCCTGCAGCGCTTGCGCTTGCACCAGCTCAAGATCGACGGTTCGTTCGTCGCCGGCGTGGCCGGGAACCCGGGCGACGCAGCGATCGTTGCGGCGATGATCAGTCTGGCGCACGAGTTGGGTCTGCAGACCGTGGCCGTCGGTGTCGAGAGTGAGGCGCAGCGAGTCTTTCTGCACCGCCGGGGGTGCGACCAGGCACAAGGCCACCTGTTCAGTCAGCCGCTGCCGGCAGAACGGTTCGCGGCCTGTGTGCACGACTTCGGCCGGTACGGCGTGCCGGCGAGCCAGCGCCTGTCGCTGGCGGGGAGCCAGGGTTGAGCATCGGCGTCCGCGTCCCCAGGCGGCACGGCAGTCGTCGGCGCGCTGCGCGGAGCGACGGCGATGGCATCATCTGCTGGCATTCGTGACTTTTCTCACCGTCGACCGTCGGCTGGGGGGAAGAGAATCCTGGCATGGAATGGCTGCTGCACGAGAGCGGCACGACGGCCAGTTCGCTGTTCCTCGTCGTCGGCAAGGCAACGAGGCGGACAGCCGGGCGGCGGCTGCGGCGCTCTCCAGCAGCGGGGAGATCTGGCTGTTGCGCGGCCGCTGGGACGACGCGCATGACGGATCACGTCGAATGGCGCACGTGCTGCCGGACGGGGGCCGCCGGCGAGTGAGCGGGAAGGGGTTCGGGATGAAGAATTGCAGACAGGGGCTACCTGGTTTTCAGGATTCGTTGGCGGCCTTCGTGGCCAGCGCGCGTGTCGGCGATGTTGCGGCGATGCGGGCACAGGTGAGCGGCGGCTTCGACATCAATGGCTACGATGCACTTGGCGACACCGTTCTGCAGCACGTGATCGGTGCGCTCGAGGCGTGCCCGTCGCTGTGCCGCTACCAGGCGGTCCGGGAGATGTTGCGCCTTGGTGCTGATCCGGGCAGCGTCGGCCGGGATGGTTCAAGCCCACTGTTCCAGGCCTGCGTGAACATGGACAGCGGCCTGTTGCGCATTTTGCTCGACGCCGGTGCCGACCCGAACGCGATGCTGCGCATTCTGGCCGGTACTGGCGGCGAAGCGCCGGCAGCCGGTGCCGACGGCAGGTGTCACCAGTCGCTGTATGACTGGGCCAGGTTTGCCTACTGCTATGAAGTGTGGCATGGCAGATTGCCCGGGGAAGCCGGTCCGAGCGAAGGTGTGGGCGAAGAGGCCTGGCTCGACCATGTCGACCGCCTTGCCGTCAGCCACGGCAGAAAGCGTCCCGATCACCTGCGGCTGCTGCGCCAGTGTGGTGCCCTGCGGCTGGCCGAACTGCGTCAGCAAGCGGCGGCGAGAACGGCGTCGGCAGTACGCGAGCGCCGCGTCGCCTAGCCCGGCATCGGACGGCGCGGCGCGGACGGCGCAGGTGGCGGGCAGCGGAGTTGCTTGCGCGCGGTCTGCTACAGTGCAGGCTCAGCAGTCAGCCGCCTGCGCGCGAAGGGGAGCCGGTGACCGAGCCTGGGACGATCTGCCGACACCGCCCGTGGTCTGCCCGGCGAGCTTGTTGCCGAGCGCCTGAACGCCGCGTATGCTCGGCGCGCCGGCAGGGGCGCCGCACACCGGCGACAAGTGGCTCGCGGCCGCAGGTCGGATAGTGCCGCGGACAGGGCGCAGGGGTGACGCGTGAGCTGGCGGCTGACGATCGGCCCGTTCAATCGTGTCGAGGGCGACCTCGAAGTATGGCTCGATGTCAGCGCTGGCCGGGTTGTTTCGGCCCAGGTCAGCTCCACACTCTACCGTGGCTTCGAGCACGTGCTGATCGGCAAGCAGCCGCGCGACGCGCTGGTCATCGTGCCGCGCATCTGCGGCATCTGTTCGGTGTCGCAGTCGGCTGCCGCAGCGACTGCCCTGGCTGAGGCTGCGGGACTGGAGATGCCGGCGAACGGTCGCCTGGCGAGCAACCTGATCCTCGCCTGCGAAAATCTGGCCGACCATCTGACCCACTTCTACCTCATTTGTCGAGCAGTTGATCAGCGAGAATGTCACGCACGCGTGGCTGTTCGGCGAGCAGGCGCTGCACCCGGCTGTTGGGGAGACGCGACCGCTGTCCGGCGAGTTTGCCGAGAAGGCTGCCGCCTACACCTGGTGCAAGGCGCCGCGCTACGGCGGCGCCGTCGCCGAGACCGGTGCGCTCGCCCGTCAGATCGTCGCCGGGCAGCCGCGGCTGCGGGCCTTGGTGGCGGCGACCGGCGGCAGCGTGCTGGCGCGCGTCAGCGCGCGACTGCTCGAACTGGCGCTGGTCGTCCCGGCGATGGAGCGCTGGGTGGGCTCACTGCGGCCTGGTGAAGCCTTCTGTGCGCAGGCGCAGTTCCCCGACGCCGGCCGCGCCGTTGGTCTCGTCGAGGCCGCCCGCGGCGCGCTCGGCCACTGGTTGCGCATCGAGCACGGGCGCATCGCCGGCTACCCGATCATCGCTCCGACGACCTGGAATTTCTCGCCACGCGACGCGGCTGGCGTGCCGGGGGGACTCGAGCAGGCGCTGGCCGGTCTGCCGGTTGCCGACGGTGACGAAGTGCCGCTGCTCGTGCAGCATGTCGTCCGTTCCTTCGATCCGTGCATGGGGTTGTACACCGTGCATTGACCGCAGGCGCAGTGAAGCGTGGAGATCAGGCGTTGCGCACAGGCTGTGCAGGGAATCGGTCAGGACCGCCGACCGGCCGCATCCTCGCGTCATTGATCATGGCAGCGCGCAATCACCTGCACTCCCTTGGCGACCCCGGACAGCCGTCAGGCGGATCACCGCGGTCGCAGCATCCCTCCCGGATTTCGTGAATGATTCATTCGCGCGACGATTTGCTGACGAAATCAGCGATCTTCCGGACGACGAAAGCGGCGGGCGTCGCGCACTTCGTCGGCTGCTTCTTGCTGGCCTGATTGCCGTCGATGAGGACGATGATCTCGTCGCCGAAGACGGCGAGCCCTTCCGACGAGATCGGCAGATCGGCAGCCTGTTCCTCTCCCGGCACGATGACCCGCTCCGCCTCCAGTTCTTTGGCGCGGAAGCGCATCAGCCGGAAGGGCCCTTTTCCATCCGGCCACTTCTTCAGATCGTCCTCCTCCTTGAGGTCCTGCGGCGGCCCGGCAATGACCAGAACCCAGCCATCGGCGTAGGCAAGCTCACGGATGCCACGCCCGCCCAAATCGAGCGCGGCCACCTTGTCGAACGAATAGGCGTCGAGTCCTTTCAGGTGCATCAACACTGCCAGCCCATGCCTGCCGCCTTTCGCTTGCGTCGGGCGCGGCAACAGCGGCGAACGGAGCCCGATCCAGATATCGGGCGCGCCCGCACTGGCGACGTTGACCGCTCCCTCGGCGTTGTAGGCGGGCGCCTGATTGCACTGCTCTGCATCATTCTCAGCCTTCCTGGCTCCTGCCTCGGCCGTCTTGATGGCCAAGGAAGCGGCCTCGATCAGCGAACCTTTCGGGAGATTCCTGCCGAACAGGGTACTGGCGTTGAATTCGTTCGACTCCGTGAGCGCGAGCTTTACGCCTTTGTCCTTCACCCCGTCGATGACGCCGAATCGCCATCGCTCCTTCGACTCCCTGCATGTCGTGCTGCGGCTGTGCGAACCAAAGACGGCGATCCTGCCTTCTCCTGCTGCCGTCAGTGCCTCGATGTCGCCGATCTTGCCGCCCTTGAACTTGGACTGTTGCTGCTTGGCTTTTTCAAGGGGCGTGCCGTCAAGTCTGAACCAGAAAAGCGATGCTTCCTCCTCATTGTCGCCGACCAGCAGACAACTGCCGCTTGCGCCGGGGCAATCGACAATCAGAGCCGCCGATGCCTCGCACAGTGGCGAATGCCCGAGCGGCGTACCGTCGGCGCGGGCAGCGGCAGGCCCCATGGCGAACATCGCTGTGGCCGCGAACAGGGCCGCTGCGTCGCGTGCCGCCGCGGCAGAAATCAAGTGCGTCTTGTTGCGCATGTTGCGTCTCTTGGTAAAGGAGCCGGCAGGATGTCGGCTGACGACGCGGCATTGCCGCCGGAACGGATGTGGCTGGAAGTTGGAACGACAGTATAGGTCAGTTGTCAGGCATCACCACGGTTGATGCAGCGGCCGGAAACCGTGCCTGAAATTGGTGGGTGCAGGGTGTGCACCGTGTCTTGCAGGCTCGGCGACCCGCATCATGGCCGGCGGGCCGGCGCGGCCTGCGGCCAGGCTGCCGGCGGCTCACTCAGTAGTTCTGGCGCAGTGATTCCGCGATGGGGTTTCTGCTGACGCGCACGGCTGGCAGGATGGCGGCGAGCACGGTCGCGCCGAGCCCGATGGCAAAGGCTGACACGACGGCCGATGGCAGGACCCTTATCGACGCCACGTAACCGGTATTGGCGTTCGGCAGCGGCGGCATCTCGATACCGAGGGCGGTCAGTGCGGACGCCGCCAGAATGCCTGCCGCTGCGCCCACGAGCGCTCCGATCAGCCCGATCAGCGCGTTCTCGAGGATCACCAGGCGGAAGATGTCGCGGCTGCGATTGCCCAGGGCCAGCAGCGTGCCAAACTCGCCGATACGCTCGAAGACGCTCATGTTGACCGTGTTCGCGACGGTCAGCAGGACCATCAGCAGGACGATCAGCCGCAGCACTCCGAACTGGCGGTCGTAGAGATCGACCGCCTTCTGATAGAAGTCGTTGAGCTCGCGCCAGGTCCTGATCTCGTACTGTTGTGCATCGAGCTGTGTGCCGAGGGTGGCTGCGGTAGCCTCGGTTTCATCAGTCTTGCGAAGCGAGACGACGATGCTGTTGGCGCCATTTGAGCCGAAGAGTTCTTGCGAAGCGGCAAGCGAAATCCTCACCGCCCGCGCGTCGAACTCCTTCGAAAACGTCTGAAACGCTCCGACCACTTCGAAGTCCAGCGTGTTCGTCGCGCCGGCGGCCGTCGACACCAAGAGTGTGACCGGATCGCCTGGCTTGAGCTGCATGCTGGTCGCCACGCCATCGCCGAGCAGGATGCCGTACTGGTCGCCGTCTCTCAGCTGCCGCCCGGCGCTGATCTTCAGGTAACTCCCCAGGCGCGCTTCCTTGTCGGCTTCGACGCCCTCGCCGACGATCGAGATGTCGCTGCGTCCGTTGCTCAGCAGGCCGGTAAAGCTGATGCGCGCCATCGTGTCCGCCGTCGCCGGCAGTGCTTCGATTCGTTGCTTGAGCGTTTGCGGCTCGTCGATCAGGTACTTGTCAGGGGAGCGTGAGCCAAATTCGTAAAAGCCCTTCCGGTATACCTGCAGGTGGCCCGATTGCGAGTGGATCGTCGCTTCGCTGAGCTGGAAGAGAATGTCCTGGACGAATCCTCCGGTGACGATCAGGCCGACCACGCCGAAGACGATCGCGCCGACTGTCATTCCCGTTCTGAGCTTGTGCCGGAGGATGTTGCGCAAGGCGAGGCTAAGCATGGGTGGGTTTCCCGGGACTGGTCTGCGGGGCCTCAGCGGTTGTGACGCAAGGCATTGACGATCTCCATGCGGGAGGCCTTCCAGGCCGGATACAGGCTGGCCAGGAGGGTCGTCACCACGGCCAGTGCGACAGCGTCTGCCGCCAGTGCGACAGTGACCCGGATCTCGCCCGTGAAGCCGCGAGCCATTCCGGGTGGCGGTGGCATCGGGATGCCGACGTGGGAAATCGCCTGTGCCAGGAGGAGGCCGACGGCGAGGCCGGTCAGGCCACCGATCAGGCCGAGGATCGCCGCTTCACCGACGAACACACGCAGGATCGAGCGGCGCCTGAAGCCGAGCGCCATGGCCGTTCCGATCTCGCCCGTTCGTTCCATGATGCTCATGGTCAGCGTGTTGGAGATGCTGAGGACGATGATCGCGGCAATGATCAGCTTCATCACACCGACCTGCTTCTTGAACAGGGCAACGGTCTTGTTGTAGAAATCGGCCAGCGCGTACCACGGCACCACCTCGAGCTCCTTCTCGGGGAGTTGCTGCCGCAGTTGCGTCAGTACGGCGTCGGTTGCCGAGGTGTCGTCGAGCAGCAGAAGCCAGCGATGCGCGCCCCTGGTGCGCAGGAGATCCTGCGCCAAGGGCAGCGGCAGGCGCAAGGCGGCATCGTCGTAGGCCTTGGTCACTGTCGAGAAGAGGCCGCGCACCCGGCATTCGACGGCGTTGAGCCCGCCCGAGGAGGTGTTCGCCAGGAGGACCACGGTGTCGCCGACCTGTGCGCCGAGATTCGCTGCCAGCCCGTCGCCAAGAATGATTCCCTTTGGCTCGGCACTCGAGAGTCCTTCCCCCGCCGAAATCAGGAGCGTTCTGCTCAGCAGCGCCTCTTTCTCGGGATCGACCCCGTCGGCGACGAACGAGATGGTTGAATCGCCGCGACTGATCAGGCCGCTGAAGCCCAGGCGCGGTGCGAGCAGCCTGACATGCGGGGCTTCCTCCGCAAGCTGTCTTGCCGGCGCCTTTTCCGGCAACAGGTAGGCGAACGGGTCGGCGATTCCCGAATCGAGGTAGCGCGGTCTGACGATCTGGATGTGGCCGAGATGTGAGTGGATCGTGTCCTCGCGCATTGCCTGGTAGATCCACTCTATGAAGCCACCGGCGAGGAGCAGCGAGATGACGCCGAAAGCCACCGCTACAGCCGCCAGGGCCGAGCGCCGGCGTTGGCGGACGACGTTGCGGAATGCTATTGCCAGCTCGCCGATCAGGGGGTCATTTACCATCGCGCGAATGATAGCGTACGGCTTCGTCGTCTGTCGATTCGTCCGCACAAGCGCTCGCGGTCGGCAAAAAAAGGAGCACCGCCTCTCCCGCTACCGCTTCGAGTGTGGGAAACTAGGAGCAGGGAGCGTTGGGCTGGTTGGGAGAATCGATGGCGCGAGGGTGTTCGTGATGAGTCTGCGGGGAACTCCTGACTGGGTGAGCTACTTGGTGCGCGCCGGTCTGCACGCGCCTTCTGCCGACAACTCCCAGCCTTGGCAGTTCGTCTGGGATGGCCGGACGCTGGAGCTCTTCATGCACGACGAGCGGGGTAAGAGGGGACTGGGAGCCGATCATCCGGCAAACCTCATGGCGCTCGGCGCGGTGATCGAGAATCTGTCGCAGGCAGCGCGCGCGCTGGGAATGCCGGCCGAGACCCTGCAGATGGGTGACGCGAGTGGCAGCGGATGCATGGCGCGCGCCGTCTGGGAGCACCCGCAATCGCCACCTGGCGCTCTGCCGGCGGGTGTGCAGCAGCGGCATACCAACCGCGGGCCCTTCGAGACGACGGCGCTGGACCGGCGGCTGCTGGCCGAGCTGGCTGTGATGCGGCAGGGGCCGCTGCGGGTCGCCGTCGTCAGCGAAGCACAGGCCCGCGAGCGCTGGTCTGGCCTCGTGCGTGAGGCGTCCGAACTGCGCTTTCAGAACGAGGAGATCCACCGCTGGCTGGGCGACAGCCTGCGCTTCACGCCTGAAGAGGTCGCGCGCGGTGATGGTCTCGATGTCGCCAGCCTGCTGTTGCCTCCCGGTGGGGAATCGCTGCTCCGGTTGTCGCTGGACTGGCGGCGAATGGTGTTACTGAACCGCTTCGGTGGCTGCAAGCTGTTCGCCCTTCTGGAAGCGGCGATGCTGAAGAAGTGCGCGGCGCTCGTCACCGTCATCGGGCCGGCTTCCGGCACGGGTGTCGAGGTCGCGGCCGGAAGGCTGCTGCAGCGGGTCTGGATTGCGTTGAACGAGATGGGGATCGCTGTCCATCCGTATTTCGTTCTCCCGGATCAGCTGCACCGTTTGCGGACCGGGCGCGTTGCGCCCGAGTTCGTGCACAAGGTTCGCCGCATCGAGGCTGCTGTCGGCGAACTGCTGGGCTCCCGCGACGAGACGGTCTTCATGCTGCTGCGGGTCGGGGTGCCACGCGTCGCCGCTCCGGTACGGTCCAGACGCCTGCCGCTGGAGCGCAGCTTTTCGGTGTTGGTTTCGCCATGATAAGGAGAGGAGCATGAGTCAGGTCAGAGAGATTGACATGGACGGGTTTCTCCTGGTTGCCCAGGGTCACAGTGCTTTCCAGTTGCTGTGGTCGGGCGTTCAGCTGGGATTGTTCGACACACTTTCGCGGCACCCCGGGGCCACCGCCGAGCAGCTCTGCGAGAGTCTGGAGTTGCAGCCCTATCCCTGCCGCGTGCTGTTGATCGGGCTTGCCGCGCTCGGCCTGATCGTCAAGGCCGATGAGCGATTCCGCAATTCGGCTGTGGCCGAGCGGGTGCTGGTTCGCGACAAGCCGGATTCGATGGCGCCGGTTCTCGGGTGGCAGGCGGACATCGTCTATCCGGGATTGCAGGACTTCCTGCCATCGCTGCGTGCGGGGCAGAATCTCGGTCTGAGTCGTTTTCCCGGGGCAGGGGAGACACTCTACGAGCGTCTCGTCAGCCATCCGGAGCTGGAACAAGTGTTCCAGGACGCGATGAGCGCGCTGTCGCGTCAGGCCAACCGACTCATCGTCGACGCCTTCGATTTTGGCAGTTTCGCACATGTCGTCGATGCTGGCGGCGGCGATGGCACCAATGCCATCGCGCTGGCCCGGCGCTACCCGTCGCTGCAGGTGACGGTCTACGACTCGGAGTCGGTGTGCCAGATCGCACGCGAGAAGATCGCCGCAGCGGGCTTGGGTGATCGCGTCTTCACCTGTGTTGGCAACTTCCTGCAGGACCCCTTCCCGGCCGGGGTCGATGCGATCCTCTTCTGTCACATCCTCACCATCTGGTCGATGCAGCGAAATCTCGAGCTGCTGCGCAAGTGCTGGCGGGCACTGCCGGACGACGGGGCAGTGGTGGTGTTCAACATGATGGGTGACGACGACGATACGGGTCCGGTCGGCACCGCGCTCGGTTCTCCCTATTTTCTGGCGATCGCCACCGGCGAGGGAATGCTGCACGCCCGCAAGGATTACCAGCAAGCCATGCTGGAGGCAGGATTCACGCGTGTCGACGAGGTTGCTGGTCTGCCCCTCAACCATGGCATGCTGGTTGCCCACAAACACTGACGAACGTGCCAAGGTCCCCGAAACCAATGGAATCGCCAAGCCCCGCTTTCGATTATTTCACCGCCTTCCAGCGCAACCTTGGCTTTCTCACCCGCGCGGAGCAGGAAAAGCTGCGCAACGCGCGCGTCGCGATTGCCGGCCTCGGAGGGACCGGCGGCGCGCAGGTGCACGCGCTCTGCCGCATGGGAATCGGGGCGTTCAATCTGGCTGACCCGGACGTTTTCGAACTGGTCAACTTCAATCGCCAGATCGGCGCGACGATGAACTCCATCGGGCGCACCAAGACGGCAGTGATGGCGGAACTCGTGAACTCGATCAACCCCGAGGCGGATGTCCGTCTGTTCGGGGCCGGCGTCAATCCGGAGAACATTGCGCAGTTTCTTGAGGGGGTCGATGTGGTGGTCGACTCGCTCGATTTCTATTGCTTCAAGGAGCGCTTCCTGCTCTACCGCAGTGCCCGCGAGCGGGGCATCTGGGTCATCACCTCGCCGCCGCTCGGCTTTGGCTACACGCTCCTGGTCTTCGATCCGAAGGGAATGTCCTTCGAGGACTACTTTGCCTTCAAGGAGGGGATGAGCGAGTTTGAACTGAGCGTCTCGCTGATCGCCGGCATTGCACCGCGGCCCTGGCTGATGCAGTACCAGACACAGGGGGGCCTCGACCCGGCGGGCCACCGTCTGCCGTCGGTCGGCGCGGCGCCGTTCATGATCGCCGGCGTCATTGCCACCGAGGTGATGAACCTGCTCACCGGCCGGCAACCCAAGATCGCCGTGCCGGAACTGATCCAGTTCGACGCCCTTCTGCGTCGCTTTCGCCGGGCGCGCTACCGCTGGGGGATGCGTGGCCCGATCCAGAGGCTGAAGATCGCCCTCCTGCGCCGCAAATTGCCGCACTGAGAACCATCACTTCGCGATAGGCAAAGAGAAACCCCGTGTGGCGCGGAGCCAGGCGGGGTTTCTTTTGCGTCGGCGGGCGCTGGGGGCCCGCCGTCTCTGCCGATGCTCAGGCCTTGCGGCGACGGATTCCGGCCATGCCGAGAAGTGCGAGGCCCATCACGCTGAGCGTTGCCGGCTCGGGGAGCGCGACACCACGGATGTCGATGCTGCCGCTGGCGGCGTAGCCGGCGGTCGCCGACCCACTGTTGAAGCTGCTTCCGAGAGCCGCATCGCTACCACCCGGGAAGGCGTTGGTGTCGAGGTAGACCTGCGCAGGACCACCGGTGAAGTTCAGCAGGCCGTTACCCGCGCCGCTGCCGATCGAGCCGAGGCTGCCGCTGAGGATGAAGGAATCGAGGGCGATCGGCGTGCCGACACCATCGACGCAGTTGTCGGCGGCGGTGCACAGGCGCGTCGTCGCACCAGTGGCGTCGAGCCAGAGGTTGCCGGCCGAGATGGTCGCTTGGTCGGCGGCGAAGCTGCCGGTCGGAGTGAATTCGGCTGCCGAAGTGTAGAAGTGGATCGCACCACCGGAGAAGATGACGTTGAACGGCGGGGTGGCCGGAGTAGTGGAGTTAATCGCCTGGGTCTTGTAGCTGTCGAACCAGTAGCTCAGGTAGACACCGTTCTGGCCGCGCGACCAAGTGACGTTGCCCTGCGAATCCTTGATCGTATCGATGCGTCCGACACCTGCCAGGATCTCGCCCGGGGCCAGAATGGCCGCCGTACCGTCGGAATTGAGACTTCCCTCATAGACGTCGCCGACCTCGAAATAAGCGCCGCCGGCAAAGGTGACGCCATTGACGTTTGCCGCGCTTGCCGCACCCGCACCCATGGCCAAGGCGATGGCAAGAGCGATGCCAGTTTTTTTCATGACTAATACTCCTCTTAGAAAATGACCCAAAGTTTCCCCGCACCTGGGTGCGCAGCGGAGAAGGAGCAATATGTGTGCCAGCCAGAGGGAGATTTCACAAGTTATTGTTTGTAAGAAGAAAAATCAAACTTCCCGAGGAGAGCGAGGGCGGCGGGAAATCGATGTGTAAAAAAATCCGACACTTTCAGCGCCATCGGAGTCCGGCGTAAGCGATGGCAAACGCACGGAGCAGGTCGTCACGCGGGGTTGCTGCCACGGCTCGTCAGCCGCCGCTGCGGCCTGTCGGGTGTCGTCGACGGCGACGAGGCGGCGCATACCGGCGGGGCGCTGAATTGGGCTTGTCTGCAGGGATTTTTTGTGCCAAAGTCCCTTTGACGGCCTGTCGTGGTGTCCTACAGTCGTTCCCGGGTGGTTGGTCCGTTGTTCCTGAGCGGCGGCAGGGACGCCACCACGCAGTGTTGTAGGCGCTGCGCGGTGCGGGTTGCCTATGGACGATGTTGCCCGGGGGGCGTGCGGTCGTGACCGCCGCCTGCCAGGGTCGCCGCAAACCTGTCCCGACGGGTGAACATCCGATCCCCGTGACCGGAGGAGGCAGCAAGGCGTGAAATGGTTTCGACGGCTGGGTGAAACGTTGGGAATTGGCCGCCACGAGGCGTCTGCAGACACTCCCATGCCCAGCGACATCCAGAAGACGGTCATGGAGTTCTCGGTGATGGACCGGACGCGGCCGATGTCGTTCGAACGTCCGTCGTTGGCCGCCGATCACGTTTCCCGAGTCGAACGCGAGCGCTTCAAGTTGCGGCTGGCGGGCACCAGTCCGGAACGTCGTCGTTCGGCAACGGTCCTGGTCGAGAAGATGTATGGCTGGCGAGGCTACAAGCTGAGCGGAGATGCTGCCTTGGCCCGTCGCGAAGGAGCGCTGACGATCACCGGTCTGGTCTATGGGCATCAGGGCGAGCCGGTCGGTACGGCGACTCTGCGTTTCGATGGCACCGGAGGATTGCTGGCCGACGAGCTTTATCCTGCCGAACTGAGCGCGCTCCGGCAGGAAGGGCGGCGCCTTGTCGAGTACAGCAGGCTGGCCATTGATCGTGGCTTCGTGGATTCGAGAAAGGTCGTCGCCGCGCTGATGAACGTCTTTTACACCTGTGCCACCGCCGAGGGCTACACCGATGCGATCATCGAGGTGAATCCGCGGCATGTGGATTACTACGTCAGCCGAGCCAACTTCGTCTGTATCGGCGAGGAGCGGCATTGCCCGCGAGTTAACGCACCGGCGGTGCTGCTGCGCCTCGACTATGAGGTGGCTGCCCGGCAGATCGCACTTTACGGCGGCAGAAAGAACGATCCGGCGGCCGGCAGGAGTCTCTATCGCTATTTCCTCGTTGGCGACGATCAGGAGGCGCTGTCGGACCGGTTGCTGCCGGAACAGACGCCGCCGGATCAACGAGGGGAACGGCCTTGAGTAGTGACCACAGGCACGACGGAGCCCTGCCGGCCGTTCGCCGGCTTGCCGCCCGGCGATTGCTTCCATTGCTTCTGCCGGTAGCGGTGTTCTGCGGCGGCGATCGCCGATGAACGGCTTGCCGGACACGCTGGATACCGGCGCGGGCTTCAGCAGGTACTTCGAGATGCTGCCGGCGCTGGGTCGGGAACAGCAGGAGCAGACCTACCGCCTGCGCCACCAGGTCTATTGCGAGGACCTCGGGTGGGAGGAGCGGCGGACCGATGCGCTGGAGACCGACGAGCACGACGCGCATTCGCTGCATTGCCTGGCTCGCAGCAAGCAGTCCGGGAACCTCGCTGGCTGTGTGCGTCTGGTTCTCGCCCGTCCGGGTGATCCGGGTCACCCTTTCCCGTTCGAGCTGACCTGCGCCGAGACGCTGGACCGCGCCCTGATCGATCGCCTTGCCGGCAATCGGCAGCGGGTTGCCGAGGTCTCGCGCCTCGCCATCGGTCGTGACTATCGTCGGCGGCGTGGCGAGGAGGCTTCTCCCGGCACCCTGCTCGAGTCGAGTTTCGGAACTGCCGAGCAGCCGCGCTTCCCGTACTTGCTGGTTGGTCTGTACATGGCTGTTTTCGTCGTTGCCGAACGGCATCAGCTGGACACGCTCTTCCTTCTCGTCGAGCCGCGGCTGTCGCGCCACCTCAATCACCTCGGCATCGGCAACCAGCCGATCGGCCGGGCGGCCGAGCACCGGGGCTTGCGTGTTCCGGCAATGATCGACGTGGCGCAGGTGATTGCCAACCTCAATCCGCGGCTGCGCGGGGTTTTCGACGTCGTCGCGCGAGAAATCGCTACCGGCTATCTCGCAGCCGCTGCGAGTCTCCCGGAGCAGGGCCGATGAACGTCCTCGCACAATCGCTGCCCGAACGTGTTGGCGCTGCTCTTGGCGGCGTTCTCGATACGGATTCGTGATGGCTACGACAGAGAACCCCCTGCTCCGACTGAAGCAGTTCGCCGGCTTGCTGGAAGAGGGATCTCACGACGAAAGTCTGCAGCGGCTGGCTGAAGCGACGGCGCGGATACTCGAAAGTGAGCGCTGTTCGCTGATGCTGCGCAGCGAAGACGAGAATTCGGAGGTCCGCTGGCGGGTCTGTGCCAGCTTCGGCCCCTTGCCGGAGCGCGCTTTTCTGGAAGAGGTGAGGACGGGCGAAGGGATCGCCGGTTGCGTCGCCGCCAGTGGCGAAGCGCTGCTCATCGCCGACATCGAGCGCTCGGAGTTCGCAAGCTGCGCCCGGCGGACGGAAGATCCGTGCAAGAGCCTGCTTTCGGTGCCCGTCCGCAACGCCGGGGCGATCGTCGGCGTTCTCAATGTCAGTGCGCATCGTGCAGGGCGGGCATTCGGCATCGCCGACCTCCACATGCTCGAGGTGGTTTCTCTGCTCGTCGCCCAGGCCATCCAGATACGTCAGCTGCGGGGCCTGCTCAACTCCCGTTTCGCCCAGCTGGCGCTTCTGGACCTGGCGGAAAAGGACCTCGGACGGGCTCTGGCGAACCCGTTGCCGAACCCGGATCAGGTGGCGCGCATCATCGCGCGATCGTTCTACAAGGAGATGAATCGTGTCGGCCTCGGGCCGCGGCAGATCGTCAACGCTGCTTCCGAGATCATCGAACAGCTCAGCGGCAGCATCGTTCGGCACAGCCGCCGGCTGGAACGGGAGGCGCCGGATGCGGCCGATGCGCGGCCGCTCGCCTGAGGCGCCGGCAACGGCGTCCCTCGTCGTGCTGACACGCAGTGGCTTTCGCCTCTTGCCCGTCGCAGCGGCAGGGTAGATGATGCCCTGGCTGGAGGCCGTCGGTCTGCTGTTGCTGCTCGATGACACGGTGGCGCTGGCGAACCTGCGCCTGCAGCGCGACGACGACGGAAGGCTTCGCCTGCGACGGACCTACGATTTCGAGTACAGCGATACCGGCGACAATCGTCGTGCTGCGCAGCTCGCGCTGCTCGGCGACGAGGTGCTGCTGCTGCGTCTGGCGCCGGTGGCGGCCGCCGGGTCGCGGCTGCGGCTGGCTGCCGGACGTGAAGCGGCCGATGACGGGCGGACGAGCGCCGGCGAATCGCCGCGTCACTGGCACTGAATCTTCCGGCGTCGGCCCGGTTCGCGAGCGGCAGCGGCGCAGCCGTCTGACCGGCATGCGGCACCGGACCCTGCCGGTCGGGTGGTTCGGCCAGCAGCCGCGCGACGCCTAGAAGCCGGTGACGAGCTTGAGAAAGAACTTGTTGCCCTGGAAGCGGTTGTCGACGCCGGTTTCGTGGTTCCAGCTGCCGATGAAGCTCGTTCCCTTATGGTTGTACTGGATCGCCGGGCCGTAGGCGAAGACCTTGCCACGGCGGCCGTCGGGAGCCACCCTGCGGCCAGCGACCTCGTCGTCGGTGGTCTGCGTCAGATAGTAGCCGGCCAGGCCGACGCCCCAGGGGCCGAAGTGCTGGCCAACCAGATAGTCCATGTGAAATTCCTGGCCGGACTGGTAATCCGTGTCGTTGTTCTTGGTCTTGATGTTGTACATCAGCTTCGCGGACACCTCGAAGCCGCTCTGGTTCAAGTACGTGAAAGCGACGATCGGTTCGAAGCTGTAGTAGTTGGCGCCGATGCTCTCGGTCGGGTCACTGGCGTTGTACTTGCCGGTTGGCAGGTAGATGTCGAGGCCGACCGTCAGGTGCCAGTCCGGCGGGAAGTGCCAGCCGATGATCAGCGGATTGATGATGATGTCGCCGAGACCAAAGACGCTGCCGGTGCCGATGCCGGGAATCGGGGTGTGCAGCCGCTGGTATGCGACGGGTACGATGGCATGCACCGCCCAGTCGCCGCCGAGGATCTTGTGCCCGGTGACGTGGATGAAGCGCAAGGCGTCGAAGGTGGCGTTGACGCTCAGGCCGGGAACCTTGTTGCCGTTGTTGTCGCGATAGTCGCCCTCGTAGTAGCCGAGATAGTTGATGAAGTAGTTGCCTGGCGGTGGCAGGGCGCCGGCCATGAAGTTCTCGGAGCCGTTCGGGTACTGGTCCGGACCCTCCTTGGCCGCTGCCGGGTTGGCGGCGAGCAGCAACGGCGCTGCCAGGAGCAGCAGCGTATACGCTTTGAGCATCGTCTTCTTCTCCCTTGGTGATGTTCGCACACGCTCCTGCAGGCGGCAGCGCTCGCAGGAATGGCGCGGCGCTCATGTTACCACCTCGGGAGCAGGGTTGTAGCGCTGCCGCCAGCGTCGAGCGCGACTACCCGGCGGGCGGCTCACTCCCGGCGGGCGTCGGCTGGTTCTCGGCAGGCGCCGGCAGGGGCACCATGATCGCCTGTCCGGGGGGCGAGCAGCCGGCGTCGCAACAGCGTCCGGGCTGCCTGTTGCGGGTGATCGGACGCGATTCGTCGTGCAGCACGCCGCGCTCGAGAAGCCGCTCGACGAGCTCGACCTTGCTCCCCAGTGGGTAGTTGCGCCAGATCTCCTGCTTCATCGCTGCTGGCGAACCGCCGCCGTGCAGGCTGATCACCGAGTACCAGCCGCTCTGGTACGACGCCGTCAGGTCTTCGATGA
Source organism: Candidatus Accumulibacter iunctus (assembly GCA_002345025.1). Classification (GTDB taxonomy): domain Bacteria; phylum Pseudomonadota; class Gammaproteobacteria; order Burkholderiales; family Rhodocyclaceae; genus Accumulibacter; species Accumulibacter iunctus. The sequence goes on from DDUX01000068.1 coordinate 60,125, forward strand.
AGCGGGCGACTTCGATCCGCTTGTCGTAGGGAACGTCCGGACTGGCACGCAGGACCTCGGCCAGCGTTGCCGCTGTCGCCGGGTTGTGGTCTTCGTCCGGCCCCGGCAGGGCGACGATCAGGCCGCCGGAGACCTCGTGCGCCAGTCGGTGCATGTCGTAGATCTGGGTGGCGAGGAGCAGCTTGCCGATGTTGGCAAAGACCGGCTCCGGCATGAAGCTGCCACTGTACGGGTCGGGCGTGCCATAGACGCTGGCCGCGACGCCGCAGGCAAAGAAGCCCTCGGTGATCTTGATCAGCTCGACCATCGGTTCGCGCAGGCTGGACTTCCTGCCGGGATCAAAACCGTTCGCTTCGCACATCAGCGCGCCGGCACCGATCAGCAGGTCGCCGAAACCGGCACGGGCAGCGATGCAACTGTGCCGATGGTGGGTTGCGTAGTTGTAGGTCAGCGAAGCCGAGTGCTCCCACTCGCCTGCCAGGAACACCTTGTCCCACGGCACGAAGACCCGGTCGAAGATGAGAACGGCAGTCGATTGACCGTAGCGGCGCGAGAACAGCGCGGCACCGTGCTCGAGCTTCTCGCCGGGCCGACCCGCCGGCCGGGCGACCATCGTCAGTCCCGGTGCATCGACGGGCAGCGCGCAGCAGACGGCAAAATCGGCGTCGGCCGGGCCCATGTTGCGGCTCGGCATGACGAGGATTTCGTGCATGTACGGCGCGCCGGTGACGATGGCCTTGGTGCCGGAAATGATGATGCCATCGCTGCCGCGCTCGACGACATGGACGTGGCTGTCGCGACAGGTCTGTTGATGCGGTCGCTGCGAGCGGTCGCCCTTGGCGTCGGTCATGGCGATCCCCAGCGCGAGGTCGCCGTCCTGAACGTGCTCCTGGTAGGCAGCGAAGCGCTGCCGCCGTTCCAGGCTGCCGAGCGCGTCGTCGACACGCGCACAGAGCTGATTGATCGCGTTCAACGCATCGTGCGCCAGATAGCGTTGCGCGCAGCCGGTCTCCTGGCGCAGAAGGCGCACCGCTTCGAGCTTGTTCAGCAGATCTCCGGCCGATTCGTCGATGTGCAGCATGCGATTGACCGTCCGCCCGCGGTTCGCCTGCAGCGCGGTCATCAGTCGCGCCTTCTCACCGTCACGGGCAAAGTCGTAGGTGACCGCGAGGGCGTTGATGCCGGGTTGCATTTCGCGACTGTCGGCGACCGCATCCAGCAGGCGTCCGTCGACATAGACCGTCGGGCGATAGCGGCGCAAAGACTCGCGGTAGTCGTCGCCGCACATCAGTCCACCGGTCGGCAGGCTGGCAGACTGGGTTGGGCTCATTCGTCCTCCTGCCGGCGGCGCAGTCGATGGGGCGGTCGGGAAGCCGCGGTGGCGGACGCGTCTAGCCCTCGCGTGCCGCGCGCCGGCGGTCGTTGTCTGTGAGCAGGCGCTTGCGGATGCGGATGCTCTTCGGTGTGATCTCGACCAGTTCGTCGTCGTCGATGAATTCGACCGCCGATTCCAGTGTCAGTGCGACGGCGGGCACCAGCCGGACCGCTTCGTCGGTTCCCGAGGCGCGGACGTTGGTCAGCTGCTTGCCCTTGATCGGGTTGACCACCAGATCATTCTCCCGACTGTGGATGCCGATGATCATTCCCTCGTACAGCTTGTCTCCGGGCACCGCAAACATCCGTCCGCGGTCCTGCAGCTTCCACAGCGCGTAGGCGACGGCTTCGCCCTTCTCGGCGGAGATCAGGACCCCGTTGCGGCGCCCCGGGATGTCTCCCTTGACCGGCGCGTACTCGTCGAAGACGTGGCTGATCAGTCCGGTGCCGCGCGTGGTGTTCATGAATTCGCCCTGGAAACCGATCAGACCGCGGGCGGGAATCCGATACTCAAGGCGGACGCGGCCGCGGCCGTCGGCCGACATGTCCTGCAGGTCGCCGCGACGGTAGCCGAGAGCTTCCATCACCGCTCCCTGGTGCGACTCCTCGACGTCGAGCGTCAGCATTTCGTACGGCTCGCAGGTTTCGCCGTCGATCTCCTTGAGAATCACCCGCGGGCGCCCGACGGCGAGTTCGTAGCCCTCGCGGCGCATGGTCTCGAGGAGGATCGTCAGATGCAGCTCGCCGCGCCCCGAGACGAGGAAGCTGTCGGTGTCGGCGGTTTCCTCGACCCGCAACGCCATGTTGGTCAACAGCTCCTTGCGCAGTCGCTCGCCGATCTGCCGGCTGGTGACGTACTTCCCTTCGCTGCCGGCCAGCGGCGAGTTGTTGACCATGAAGGTCATGTTCAGGGTCGGTTCGTCGATCTTCAGCATCGGCAGCGCCTCGGGTTTCTCGCTGTCGGTGATCGTGCAGCCGATCGACAGATCCTCGATGCCGGTGACAAGGACGATGTCACCCGCCACCGCTTCGTCCATCGCTACCCGTTCCATGCCGCGGAAGCCGAAGACCTGACCCACCTTGGCGTTTTTCGGTGCGCCGTGCTCGAAGCGGCCTGCCGCGTCCGCCTGGCCGTACATCACCGTCACCTGTTGCGCCGGCTTCAGGCGGCCCCGCTGCAGGCGGCCAATACCGATGCGGCCAACGTAGCTCGAATAGTCAAGCGCCGAGATCTGCAGTTGCAGCGCGCCGTCGATCTCGGCCGCCGCCGGTGGTGGCACGTGGTGCAGGATCGCGTCGAACAGCGGTCGCATGTCCGGCGACGGTTTCGCCAGGTCGAGCGTGGCATGACCGTTGATCGCTGAAGCGTAGATCACCGGAAAATCGAGCTGCTCGTCGTTGGCGCCCAGCTTGTCGAAGAGGTCGAAGGTATGGTCCACCACCCAGTCCGGGCGGGCGCCGTCGCGGTCGATCTTGTTCACGACGACGATCGGCTTCAGGCCGAGGGCGAGCGCTTTCTTGGTCACGAAGCGCGTCTGTGGCATCGGTCCTTCGACCGCATCGACCAGCAGCAGGACGCCATCGACCATCGACAGCACGCGCTCGACCTCGCCGCCGAAGTCGGCGTGGCCCGGGGTGTCGACGATGTTGATGTGGATTCCGGCATAGTCGACGGCCAGGTTCTTGGCCAGGATGGTGATGCCGCGCTCCTTCTCCAGCTCGTTCGAGTCCATCATGCGCTCGGTGATGTGCTGGTGGGCGGCGAAGCTCCCGGCCTGCACCAGGAGCTTGTCCACGAGGGTTGTCTTGCCATGGTCGACATGGGCGATGATGGCGATGTTGCGAACGGCGCGGGACATGTGGGCTGAGGCCTCTGGAGAAGGGGCAACATTCTAGCACGGCCGCCCCCGGGCTGCGGCGCCGGAGAAAAACGGCGACGCGGGTCAGCGCGGACTGGCGCCTGGCTGATTGCGCATGAAATCGGCGGTGTTGAAGAACGCCGCCAGCAGCTTTTCGCGCAGCGACTCTTCGATGCCGATCGCCTGCATCGCCAGCAGCATGCAGGCGACCCACTGGTCGCGCTCGTCCTCGCCGATGGCAAAGGGCATGTGCCGGCGACGAAGCATCGGATGGCCGATCTGCTGCACGTAGAGGTCGGGGCCACCGAGCCAGCCGGACAGGAACATGAAGAGCTTGTCGCGGGAGGGCTGCAGGTCGGCCGGATGCAGCGCGCGAATCGTTGCGAACTGCGGCACCTGGTCCATCAGCTGGTAGAAACGGTCGCACAGCCTGGCGACGGTGCTTTCGCCGCCAAGCAACACGTAGAGGGTCTGTTCCTGCATTGCGGGAGGTCTTCTGTTGCCGACAGGGGCGAATTGTACCGCGGGCGCCTGCAGTCTGCCGCAGCGCAACATCGGAATTGACAGCGGCCCGGCAATCGCTAGAATCCAGCCCTCGCCGTTCCCGTGCTGTCCCCCGCCGGCAGTCGTTGGCGCAGCGGCAGGCGGTCGCCGTTGCCGGCAACGATGATCGGGCCGACATCCGGGCTGCCGGCGGGATCCCTGGCAGCGACGACGCCCGCACCGGGCGGCGGCCACCCGCACTGGCGCGCGCAACGCGTCGGCGACTTGCGGAACCTTGCCGAGCGGCCGGCAGGAATTGCCATAACGCCGTCGCTGGCGCAAACTGCAGCTTTCCCGCATCGGCAGGTGTATTTTTTTGGGGGTGTCAGATGACCGAAACGATTGTTGCTTACCTGCGAGCCAATGCCGAGCAGCTCGATGTCGATATGGCCGAGGCGCTCCACATTCCGCTCGCCGAACTGCGCGACCAGATCGCCCAGCTTGCCGCTTCGGGCGACGTGATCTGCTGCCGCGTCACCCGCTTCATTGAGGGTCGCAAGATCGAAGGGATCAGTTGTCGCCTGTCGTGCGATCCGCCGACGCCTGCGCGCGGACGCAAGCCGGGTGTCAAGAAGGACGAGGATGTCGACGCTGGCCTCTTCTGAGGGGCCGCCACGAGGGCTGCGGGTCAGCGCAGCAGATGCAGGGCGAAGTGCCCCTTGATGAATGCCTGGAAGTTCTCGACGCCCTTGAGTGCCAGCTGCAGGCGACCAAGCTCCATCGTGTTGAGCCGCTCGAGCACGACGTAGTTATCCGGCTTGCGTCCCTCGCGCACGGCTTCGACCTGGGCACGCAGGCGCATCAGGACCAGGAAGTCGAAGCTCTCGGAAATGGTGGCCGCCATCTTGCGGTTGATCACCTTGTTCCTGACCAGCGTTTCGAGCCGCTGATGCGTGCTGCCTTCGAGCGTCCCGGCCTGGATTGCCAGCGCCTTGACGCCTTCCGAGATGGCGAAAATGCCGGCCTTCTTGATCTCGAGCATGCCTGAATGCTCGCCACCGCTCTCGGCCCTGATGCGGCCGAACCAACCGATCGGCGGCGCGAAGCGCAGCGTGTTTTCGACCATCCGCATGAGGAACAGCTCGTCGCGCCGGACGTGCGTGTAGAGCTGATCCTTGAGTTGCTGTTCGAATGACGGGTCGCCGAAGATCGTCCGGATGTCGACAAAAGTGCCGCAGCTCAGCACGTGTTTCGGCGTTGGCGCCTGCAGCCAGCGGGCGAGCTGGTCGCGCCATTTGCCGAGGCTGCGTCGCCATTCCTTGTTGCTCGCCATGATGCCACCGGGGCAGGGGGGGATGCCGATGGCGGTCAGCGATTCGATCAGTTGCTGGGCGAAGTCCTCGATGCGGCTGATCTCTGCGGCGCCGAGTTCGTCGCCATAGACGATCGCATTGTCCTGGTCGGTCAGCAGCGTCTGTTCACCGCGGCCTTCGCTGCCGAGGACGACGAGGGCGAAGCGTGCCGGCAGGTCGGCGAAGCGGTCCTCGCGCAGCAGGGCAATCAGGCGCAGCAGGACCTGGTCGTTGAGATGGGCGATCATGCGGACCAGGTCGCGCACGTTGCGCGTTCCCGCACCGCCATCGCTGATCTGCAGGACCAGCCCCTGGATGCGCTCGAAAACGCTTCTGAGTTCGTCGATGCTGGTTGCACGCTCGATGTCGAGGACAAGCTGGTGCGGGGTGTTCGACTGCAGGCGGATGATGTCGCTGTCGGTGATGATTCCCGACAGCTTGCCCTTGCCATCGACCACTGCCAGGCGGTGGATGCGCTGGCGCGACATGTGGTAGAGCGCCTCATAGAGCAGATCACTCTCGCCGATCACCGCCAGCGGGCTGTTCATGATGGCGCGCACGCTGAGCGTTGAGGGGTCGACGCCGGCGGCGACGACCTTGTTGCGCAGATCGCGGTCGGTCATGATGCCGAGCGGCAGCCGGTTCTCGAGGACGATCACGCTGGAGATGTTCTTCTCGCGCATGACCCCGACGACATCGACGAGGCGGTCGTCGGGCGCGCAGGTGACGACCTGGCGCTGGCAAAAGTCCTTCACCGGGCGAAAGAACTGGCCTTCCTCAGACATCGGGGACTACTCCATGTTGTTGATTGTTGTTTGCCCGCGGCGCCTTCCGTGACGGTGGCGTGATCCGGGTGCGGCCTTGGCCTGCAGCCGGATTCTAGCATCCGCCGGCCGGATGCCGGTTCTGCCGGTGAGCATCTGCCGCTCAGTCTGGCGCTTCGCGCTTGTCGTTGGCGGGTGTTTCGGCGTCCGCGACGTCGGTGCCGGGCAGCTGCCGGTGCAGCGCCGCTTTCGCCAGGAGGTGAGCGGTGACCGGCGCGGTGATGAAGAGGAAGAGCAGGATCGCCAGTTCGTGCAGGCTGATCGCGGACGACTCGCTGCCGGAGAAGAAGATCGCCGAGGCGAGCAGGATCGCCCCGACCCCAACGGTGGTTGCCTTCGTCGGCCCGTGCAGCCGGGTCAGGAAGTCGGGCAGGCGCGCCAGCCCGATCGAACCGAGAAGGACGAAGAGGGCGCCGAGCACGATCAGCGCGGCGATGAGCGTTTCGCGGAGCGGGCTCATTCGATGATGTCGCCGCGCAACAGGAACTTGCACAGCGCGACGGTGCCAACGAAGCCGAGCAGGGCCAGAAGCAGCGCGACCTCGAAGTAGGCGGTGTTGGCGCTGCGGATGCCGAACAGCACGAGCAGTGCGATGGCGCTGATGCCGAGCGTGTCGAGCGCCAGGATGCGGTCGCAGAGGTCGGGTCCTCGCAGCAGGCGGTAGAGGTTGAGCGCCTGTGCCAACGCGATGAGCACGAAGGCGATTTCGAGGGCTGCGGTCAGCATGCGAAGATCTCCCTGAGTGGCTGCTCGTAGCGCTCCTTGATCTCGTCGATCAGCGCCTGTGGATCGGGGGCATCGAGGGCATGGACGAGCAGGATCCAGCCTTGCCGGTCGACGTCGATGGCGACCGTGCCCGGGGTCAGCGAGACGACGCTGGCGAGCAGGGTCGCCACAAAGGGATCCCGCAGGTCGAGCGGCACTTCGACGAAGGCCGGCGACAGGCGGTGCAGCGGGCCGATGACCTGCCTTGCGACGCGCCAGTTGGCGGTGACGATGTCAACAGCAAAGACGGCGAGGAAGCGCAGGGCAGACAGCGGTCGGACGAGATGGGGCGGCTCTGGCCAGAAGGGCGCCGCCAGGTGGGGCACGACGATCGCCAGCAGGCCGCCGAGGACGAGCAGGGCGAGCGAGGCAGCGTTGGTGATCAGCGCCCAGATGAGGAAGACGCTGAGCGAGAGCAGCGGTCGCGGCAGCAGGCGGCGCCTCATCGGGGGGCCCCGTGTCCGGCGGTCTGCGCCTGTGCGCCGAGGACGCCGGCGACGTAGGCGCCCGGCGCGTGCAGCTG
>DDUX01000060.1:0-42596 GCA_002345025.1 Candidatus Accumulibacter iunctus
GCGCCTTGCTGCCGAGGAGGCCCCCCGCCGCGATGCGGATCGTCGGGCCGTCGAGGAAGCGCTGCGTCAGGAGGAAGAGGAACGCCTCGCGATCGAAGCCGCCATCGAGCGTGAGGCAGCGCGCCAAGCCGCAGAGGAAGCAAGGCGCCGTGAACTCGCCGCTGCGCCACCGCCCGTGGCAGCGTTCAGGACGGCCGAACAGACAGTCGTCATGGTCGCTGACGATTCGAAAGTGGTGCGCATCAAGACCGGCAGGCTGCTCGGCGCCCACCGCTTCCAGGTCATCATGGCGGAAGACGGTGCGGACGCCGCGCGCCAGATCGAGAGCTCGATCCCCGATGTGCTGGTCACCGACGTCGACATGCCGGGAATGACCGGGCTACAACTGGCACGACAGGTGCGGGGCAATCCGCGTACCGCTGCCTTGCCGATCATCATCGTCACCTCGGATAGCGATCAACTGCAGGACGAAGCGGCGGCGGCCGGTGTCAATGTCGTCCTCGGCAAGCCTTACCCGGAAGCCCTGCTCATCGAACACATCCAGCGGCTTGCCCGGGTTCAGCCTGCCGGGTGAGCAACGGCGCGGTGACGGAGCGGGCAGCCACCCGAGGAACCCGGCGAGACACCACCAGCGGAGGCGGCGCCTCGCCCGTCCCCCTTTTAATGTGAAAGTCGCGCCTGCGACTCGCGAATCTCCCTTCTCCCGTGCGCGGGAGAAGGGCCGGGGATGAGGGAAACGGTCATGACTTTCATCATCAGGGGTGTGCCGCAAATCATGACCGTCACTCCTCCTCGAGGCGATATTCGGCCGCGCGCGCGTGCGCCGGCAGGCCTTCACCGTAGGCCAGGGTCGCCGCGATCGGGCCAAGCATCCTGGCCCCCGCCCGCGAAATGCGAATCAGGCTGCTCCGTTTCTGGAAATCGTAGACGCCAAGCGGTGACGAGAAGCGGGCGCTGCCGGAGGTCGGCAGAACGTGGTTCGGACCGGCGCAGTAATCGCCCAGAGACTCGGAGGCATGGCGCCCGATGAAGATCGCACCGGCGTGGCGGATCTTCGCGACCCACGCGTCTGCATCGGCCAGCGACAGTTCGAGATGTTCCGGCGCAACGCGATTGGCTATTTCACAGGCCTCGTCGAGATCGCGGACCAGAATCAGCGCACCACGGTTTTCGAGCGCGGCGCGGATCACCTGCCGGCGAGGCATCGTCGGCAGCAGCCGTTCGATCGCCGCGGCAACGCGGTCGATGAACGCGGCGTCGGGGCAGACGAGGATCGACTGCGCCAACTCGTCATGCTCGGCCTGCGAGAACAGATCCATCGCCACCCAGTCGGGGGCCGTGTGACCATCGCAGATGATGAGGATCTCGGATGGCCCGGCCACCATGTCGATGCCGACGACGCCAAACACCCGCCGCTTTGCCGCCGCGACGTAGGCGTTGCCCGGGCCAACGATCTTGTCGACCTGCGGCACCGTCTGCGTGCCGTAAGCGAGCGCCGCCACCGCCTGCGCACCGCCGATGGTGAAGACGCGGTCCACGCCGGCCAGGGCGGCCGCGGCGAGGACGAGCGGATTCTGCTCGCCCGCCGGCGTCGGCACGACCATGATCAGTTCGCCAACGCCGGCGACATGGGCAGGGATCGCGTTCATCAACACCGACGAAGGATAGGAGGCCTTGCCACCGGGAACGTACAGTCCGACGCGGTCGAGCGGCGTCACCTTCTGCCCGAGCATGGTGCCGAGAAGCGCTTCGTCCGGGTCGTCGTACTGCCAGCTCTGCAGTGGCTGCCGCTGGTGGTAACGGCGCACGCGCTCGGCCGCCGCTGCCAGTGCTTCGCGCTGCCCGGCCGGCAACCCGGCGAGTGCCTGCTGCAGCTCGTTCTGCGTCAGCTCGAGTTCGCTCATCGAACTGACGCTCAGGCCATCGAAGCGACGGGTGTACTCGACCACCGCCGTGTCGCCGCGTGCCTTTACGTCCGCGAGAATGGCGGCAACGCGCTCTTCCAGCGACTCGTCCTGGGCCGCCTCGAAGGCCAGCAGGGCGTCGAGGCGGCGCCGGAAATCGCTGTCTGTGGTGGCAAGGCGTTTGATGGCGATCATCGCTGCACAACCCGGGTGATCGCATCGAGAATCGGTGCCAGAGCAGCGCGCTTGAGCTTCAGAGCCGCCTGGTTGACGATCAGTCGCGACGAGATGTCCATGATGTGTTCGCAGGCGACGAGATTGTTCGCCTTCAGCGTGCTGCCGGTGGACACCAGATCGACGATGGCATCAGCCAGACCGGCCAGTGGAGCGAGCTCCATCGATCCGTAGAGCTTGATCAGGTCGACGTGCACGCCCTTGGCAGCAAAATGCTCGCGCGCGATGTTGAGGTACTTGCTCGCCACCTTGAGCCGGGCCCCCTGGCGTACCGCGCTCTGGTAGTCGAAACCGGCAGGAACGGCGACCATCATGCGGCAGCGGGCGATTCCCAGGTCGATCGGCTGATACAGGCCGTCGCTTCCGTGTTCGAGCAGGACGTCCTTACCCGCCACACCGAGATCCGCGGCGCCATACTGGACGTAGGTCGGGGTGTCTGTGGCACGAACGATCAGCACGCGAACGTTGTCCCGGTTGGTCCGCAGAATCAGACGGCGCGAGGTCTCCGGGTTCTCCAGTGGTTCGATTCCCGCGGCGGCCAGGAGGGGCAGCGTCTCTTCAAAGATGCGGCCCTTCGACAGGGCAATGGTGATGCCGTTCACTGCTTTCCTTCTGCACGACAAAGCACTCATTCTAGCGCAACGTCAGGCCGACACCTGCTGCCGCAGCCCACGATGATCGGCGACCGTCGCGACGGCAACGGTCACAGGGGCAGGATCCGGGCATCAATGAAGTATTATTTGGCCTGCGCGAGGTGGATGCCGGAGAAATCCCCCGTAAGACAAACAATCATGAATGGTGGGCAGACGCTCGCCATGCCGCTGCCGCTGTCGCCGACGCTGGCGCCTCGGCCGTCGCGGAGAAGACAAAGGAGGGGTGCTGCATGGAACAGATGACTCTTTACATGAACCTGCTGCTGATCCTGGTATTCGTCGCCGGCAACGCATTCTTCGTCGGCTCGGAGATCGCCATCTCGTCGGCACGGCGCAGCCGCATTCGGCAACTGGCGGAGGACGGCGACAAGCGTGCCGCCCGCGTCGAGATGCTGCACAACGAACCGGAACGATTCTACTCGGTGACCCAGGTCGGCATCACCCTCGTCTCGCTCGGTCTCGGCGCCGTCGGCATGGAGACCATCAGCATCCTGACAGATCCCTGGTTCGTCACCGCCTTCACGCTTTTCGGCGACAGCGAGGCTTTGCTCAAGGCCGCGCACACCGTCTCCTACGTCTTTGCCTTCATCGTCATCTCGTTCCTGCACGTGGTCGCCGGCGAACTGGCACCGAAGGTGCTCGCCTTCCACAAGGCGGAGCAGCTCAGTATGGCCGTCGGCGGCATGATCAACTTGCTGTACCTCACCTTCAGGCCGCTGATCTACGTCATGAAGATATCGTCGAACGCGCTGCTGCGGGTGTTCGGCCAGAGCAACCTGCAGGGCCATGGTGAAAGCCACTTCACGATGTCGGTCGAGGAGATCCGCATGATCCTCTCCGCGAGCGAGAAGGATGGAACCCTCGCGCGCGAGGAGACGGAGATGATTCGCGGTGTCTTCAAGCTCGACGAGCACACCGTCCGCGAGGCGATGATCCCGCGCACGCAGATTCGCGCGCTGGCCCGCGAAGAAACCCTGGCCGAAGCGCTGCGGATGTTCCGCGACGTGCCGCATGCGCGTTTCCCGGTTTACGACAAGAGCCTCGACCGCATCACTGGCGTCGTGGCGATCAAGGAACTGCTGAGCGTCATGGCCGAGAGCAGCGGCGACAAGCTCGATGACGTCAGCCAGCGACCCGTTGGTGAGTTCGCGCAGGCGCCCTACATCGTGCCCAACAGCAAGCTGCTGAGCGATCTGCTCAAGGACTTCAAGCGGACGCGGCAGCAGATGGCGGTGGTGATCGACGAGTATGGTGGCACGGAGGGGATCATCACGCTCGAGGACATCCTCGAGGAAATCGTCGGCGAGTATGAGGACGAGTTCACGCGCCAGGCGAGACGAGTGAAGAAGCTGGTCGGCAGCCAGTACGAGATCGATGCCTCGATGCGCGTTTCGGACCTCGAGGGCCTGGTCGACTTCCCGTTCCCGAGGGACGACGACTACGTGACACTTGCCGGCCTGTTCTACAAGCGACTGGGCAGCGTACCGGCGGTTGGCGATACCGTGCAGCTCGAGGGGGCCCGGCTGACCGTGCTCGAGATGGACAACCATCGCATCACGCTGCTCCGCTTCGAGGACACGGCGGTGGGTGAGGACGGCGTCCAGCGCCTGGTCGAAGATACTTCAGCCGGCGACCCGATGGTGCCGGAAGACGAGGAGGCAATGGCTTCGGCCAGCGATGCGGGCAACAGGCAGGCAAGCGGCGATGCGCTGCCGCGGCGGTAACGCCAGAATGCTGAGCCTGCTAGTGCTGGCGGGCAGAGGTCACAGCGCCCTTGCGCTCGCCTGTCGCGGACAGTCGCTCGCCTTGCGACAGGAGCGCCGGATCCACGAACTCAGCGGACGCAGTCCACCGAGTATACGGGCTTGCCATCGACCAGTGCCTTGACGAGGCCATGGACGTCGGTTTCGAAGCCCGGAAAGCGTTCGTTGAAATCGCGCGCGAACTGCAGGTAGCGGACGATCGTCGCATTGAAGCGCTCGCCCGGGATCAGCAGCGGGATTCCCGGCGGGTAAGGCGTCAACAGGGTGCTGGTGATGCGCCCCTCGAGTTCATCAATCGGCACGCGGTCGATTGCCCGGTGTGCCATCTTGGCGAAGGCATCGGTCGGTTTCATCGCCGGCTCCATGTCGGAGAGGTACATGCGGGTGGTCAGATGCGCGACATCATTCGCCGCATAGACGCCATGAATCTGTCGGCAGAGATCCTTCAGCCCATACCTGTCGTAACGCGGATTCTTGCTCAGGAACTCCGGCATCACCTTCCATAGCGGCAGGTTCTGGTCGTAGCCATCCTTGAACTGCTGCAGTTCGGTGACCATGGTGTTCCAGCGACCCTTCGTGATGCCGATGGTGAACATGATGAAAAACGAGTAGAGACCGCACTTCTCGACGATGATCCCGTGTTCGGCGAGGTACTTGGTGACGATCGCAGCCGGAATACCCCACTCCGCAAATTCCCCGTCGACGTCCAGTCCTGGCGTGATGATCGTCGCCTTGATCGGGTCGAGCATGTTGAAGCCCTCGGCGAGCTGGCCGAAGCCGTGCCAGCGCTCGCCCGGCCGGAGGATCCACGCCGTCCGCTCCTCGAGCCCCTCGCCGCTCAGATCCTCCGGCCCCCACACCTTGAACCACCAGTCGGCGCCCCACTCGCTTTCCACCTTGCGCATCGTGCTGCGGAAATTCAGCGCCTCGGCAATCGACTCCTCGACCAGCGCGGTTCCCTCTGGCGCCTCCATCATCGCCGCGGCAACATCGCAGGAGGCGATGATCGCGTACTGCGGCGAGGTCGAGGTATGCATCAGATAGGCTTCGTTGAAGACATCGCGGTCGAGCTTGCGCCCCTGCGACTCCTGCACCAGGATCTGCGATGCCTGCGACAGGCCGGCGAGCAGCTTGTGCGTCGACTGCGTCGAGAAGATCATCGAATCCTGGCAGCGCGGCCGGTCGGCGCCGATGGCATGGTAGTCGCCGTAGAAGTCATGGAAGGCGGCGTGCGGCAACCAGGCTTCGTCGAAATGCAGGGTATCGATGACGCCGTCGAGCATCTGTTTGATCTCCTCGACGTTGTACAGGATGCCGTCGTAGGTGCTCTGCGTGATGGTCAGCACGCGCGGCTTGCTCGTGACGTCACGGGCAAACGGGTGTGCCTCGATCTTGGCACGGATGTTCTGCCAGAGGAACTCCTCCTTGGGAATCGGTCCGATGATCCCGTAATGGTTGCGGGTCGGCATCAGGAAAACCGGGATCGCACCGGTCATGATGATCGAGTGAAGCACCGACTTGTGGCAGTTGCGGTCGACGATCACGACATCGCCCGGGGCGACGGTCGAATGCCAGACGATCTTGTTCGAGGTCGAGGTACCGTTGGTGACGAAGAACAGGTGATCGGCGTTGAAGATGCGCGCCGCGTTGCGCTCGGAGGCCGCGACCGGACCGGTGTGGTCGAGCAACTGACCGAGTTCCTCGACCGCGTTGCAGACGTCGGCCCGCAGCATGTTCTCGCCGAAGAACTGGTGGAACATGCGCCCGACCGGGCTCTTCAGGAAGGCGACGCCACCCGAATGGCCGGGACAGTGCCAGGAGTAGGAGCCATCCTCGGCATAGTGCGTCAGCGCACGGAAGAAGGGCGGCGAAAGGCTTTCGAGATAGGCCTTGGCCTCGCGGACGACGTAGCGGCTGATGAACTCCGCGGTGTCCTCGAACATGTGGATGAAACCGTGCAGCTCGCGCAGGACGTCGTTCGGGATGTGGCGTGAGGTCCGCGTCTCGCCGTAGAGAAAGATCGGGATGTCCTCGTTGCGACAGCGGATCTCCTTGACGAACGCACGCAGGCTGGCAATCGTCTGGTCCGAACGGCCATGCTTGAACTCCTCGTCGTCGATCGACAGGATGAAGGCCGAGGCGCGGCTCTGCTGCTGCGCGAACGAAGTCAGGTCGCCGTAGCTGGTGACGCCAAAGACCTCGAAACCCTTCTTCTCGATGGCCTTGGCCAGCGCGCGAACGCCGAGTCCGCCGGTGTTTTCCGAGCGGTAGTCCTTGTCGATGACGATTACCGGGAAATTGAAATGCATGTGCGGGATCCAGTCTCTGGTCGGGGATGAGAGGTCGGCACCTCCGGCGCAAGTCTGCCGCGGCAGCAGCGCACTTCCTCCTGATGCTCGTTTCGCCGGCTCGCCGGCAGTTCAGATCTTGTTCAGATCTTGGGCAGGGTGACGCCGACCTGCCCCTGATACTTCCCTCCTCGATCCTTGTAAGACGTCTCGCATTCCTCATCGGATTCGAAGAACAGGACCTGTGCGATGCCCTCGTTGGCGTAGATCTTCGCCGGCAGTGGTGTCGTGTTGGAGAACTCGAGGGTGACGTGACCCTCCCACTCGGGTTCGAAGGGTGTCACGTTGACGATGATGCCACAACGGGCGTAGGTGCTCTTGCCCAGGCAGACCGTGAGGACGCTGCGCGGAATGCGGAAATACTCTACCGTACGGGCGAGTGCAAACGAGTTCGGTGGAATGATGCAGAAATCGTTCCTGACCTCAACGAAGGAATTGGGGTCGAAGTTCTTCGGGTCCACGATCGTCGAGTTGAGATTGGTGAACAGCTTGAATTCATCCGAACAGCGAATGTCGTAGCCGTAACTCGACGTGCCGTAGGAGACGATGCGGCGGCCGTCGACCTCGCGCACCTGTGTCGGCTCGAAGGGGTCGATCATGCCGTGCTCTTCCGCCATGCGGCGGATCCACCGATCCGATTTGATTGACATTGGTCGCTACCTGCACCCCGGCCAGACAGAAAGTCCTCATTCTACGGCGTCCGGGCAGCAGATGAAACCGCCGTCTGGCGGGCAGCAGCGGCAGGGGCCGTGGCGCCGCTTCAGGTGTTCTGGACGACGATGTTCGGAAACCGCGCACTCATGTCGCGCGCCCGCTCGGCAACCTTCACCGCCAGGCGGCGGGCGATCGCGCGGTAAATCTCTGCAGCCCGCGAATCCGGCGCACCGACCACCGTCGGCGTGCCGGCATCGGTGAGTTCGCGGATCGACAGCTCGAGCGGCAGCGCGCCGAGAAACTCGGTATCGTAGTCGCGGCACATCTGCTCGCCGCCACCCTGACCGAAGATGTACTCCTCGTGTCCGCACTGCGAACAGATGTGGATGCTCATGTTCTCGACCAGACCGAGAATCGGGATGCCGACCTTCTCGAACATCTTCAGCCCCTTGCGCGCGTCGATCAGGGCGATGTCCTGCGGCGTCGTGACGATCACCGCGCCGGTCACCGGAACCTTCTGCGACAGGGTCAGCTGCGTGTCGCCCGTCCCCGGCGGCATGTCGACCAGCAGGTAATCGACATCCTGCCAGTTGGTCTGCTTGAGCAGTTGCTCGAGCGCCTGCGTCACCATTGGACCACGCCAGACCATCGGCGAATCGATGTCGATCATGAAGCCGATCGACATCGCCTGCAGCCCGTGCGCGAGCAGGGGATCCATCGAGACGCCGTCGCTCGACTCCGGTCTCCTGCCCGCCAGGCCAAGCATCTGCGGCTGAGAAGGACCGTAGATGTCGGCGTCGAGCAGGCCCACTGTCGCGCCCTCCTGGGCCAGCGCCAGCGCCAGATTGACTGCCGTCGTGCTCTTGCCGACGCCCCCCTTGCCGGAAGCGATGGCAATGATGTTCTTCACCCCCGGCAGCGGCTTCAGTCCGCGCTGCACGGTGTGCGCGACGATGCCCGCCGTGACATTGACACTGAGGTTGCCGATTCCCGGAATGGTCCGCAATCCGGCGATCACCGACCGCCGGATTGCGTCGATCTGGCTCCTTGCCGGATACCCGAGCTCGATGTCGAGCGAGACATCGGCACCGTCGATCCTGATGTTCCTTGCCGATCGCGTCGACAGGTAATCCTTGCGCGTATTGGGGTCGATGATTTGCCGCAGCGCCGCGTGTACCGCTTCAGTCGTAATGGACATCTGTTGGCGTTCCCGTGAGTGATACTTGAGCAATTTGCTATAGTTTAACCCAGAAGCTGGCGCTCGCGAGCTTTTGCTTCCTCGCGCAGGGGCTGCTAAGCTCTTCCCATGAAGACCGGCACACCGCCTGCGGCAGCCAGCGAAAGGGCCTGGGTCCTTGCTGCCGTTCGTCGGATCGAAGCCGATTTCCAGCGCTCCAGCGATACCCACCTGATTCCCCTGCCGCTGGCCGGATTCCCGGGGGTCGACCTCTATCTCAAGGACGAGTCGAGCCATCCAACGGGCAGCCTCAAGCACCGCCTTGCCCGTTCGCTGTTCCTCTACGCGCTCTGCAACGGCTGGCTGCATCAGGGAACGACTGTCGTCGAGGCGTCGAGCGGCTCGACGGCGATCTCTGAAGCCTATTTTGCCCGCCTTCTGGCGCTGCCATTCGTCGCCGTGATGCCGGCCGCGACCTCGAGCGAGAAGATTGCTGCCATCGAGTTTCAGGGCGGTCGCTGCCATCTGGTCGACGATCCGCTCACCATCTACAGCGAATCGCGGCGGCTCGCCGACCAACTCGGTGGCCATTACCTCGATCAGTTCACCTATGCCGAGCGCGCGACCGACTGGCGCTCGAACAACAACATCGCCGAGTCGATCTTTCAGCAGATGCGCCTCGAGAGGTACCCGCTGCCGGAGTGGATCGTCTCCAGCGCCGGTACCGGCGGCACCGTCGCCACCCTCGGGCGTTACGTGCGCTACTGTGCGCGCAGCACCCGCATCTGTGCGGCCGACCCGGAAAACTCGGTGTTTTTCGATCACTATCGCAGCCGTCAACCGGATCTCTGTCTGCATTCCAGCTCACGCATCGAGGGCATTGGCCGGCCACGGGTAGAGGCGTCGTTTCTGCCGAAGGTCATCGACGCCATGGTCAGGGTTCCGGACGTCTGGTCGCTGGCGGCGATGCACGAACTCACGGCCCGGCTCGGACGCAGCGTCGGCGCCTCGACCGGCACCAACCTGATCGCCGCACTGGCGTGCATGGCACGGATGCAGGAAGGCGGCGTCCAGGGCTCGGTCGTCACCCTGCTCTGCGACTCGGGAGATCGCTACCGGCACACCTACTACAACGACAGCTGGCTGCAACACGCGGGTCTGGCCTGCCAACGCGAGCGTGCCGCGCTCGCCGTTGCGCTTGACACCGGGCAACTCGCCAGCGAACTGTCAGCCGGCTGGCACTTGGCCGGCGAACTGGCGATCGACTAGCCCACTGCGCGCCCGCGTGGGCAGCGCAGCACGCTCGTCAGCCATCATCGCCTTCCGCTCTATCGGCAACGGTGGGCAGCGTGTTCTCGCGAACCCAGTCGCGCCATGCCGTGAAGACTGCGGGATGCAGGGCGGCGATCACCGGTCGGCGCCAGACGTCCTCGGCTTCATAATCGTCGTGCGCCAGGGAGCACATCTGGCCGCCGGCCTCGCCGAGGATCAGGCTTCCCGCGGCGTAATCCCAGAGCATCTGGCCACCGTGCAGATACAGATCCAGCCGACCGGCAGCGAGGTTGCACCAGTCGAGTGTCGAACTGCCGAAATTGCGCTGCGAGTAGAATGGCGGCCGGACCGCTATTCGATCAGCCAGCAGCTTGGGAATCCTCTTGAAGTCGACGCCACCGACCGCACGGCCGATGTCGGCCGTCACCTGGCGCAGCGGCAGGCGGCGACCATTGAGGTAGGCGCCATTGCCCTGACGGGCGTAGAACATCTCGTCGGTGATCGGATTGTAGGTGACCGCCAGGCGAGTGCGCCGTGCGCTCAGCCAGGCAACGGAAACGGCAAAGCACGGCAACCCGTTGATGAAATTGGTCGTGCCGTCGATCGGATCGATGGACCAGAGACCGAGCGGGTCGTCACCGCTGGCGTCCCAACTGGCGCGCTGCGCCGCCGGTGACATCTCTTCACCGATGATCGGGCAGCGACGAATCCCGCTCAGGCGGCTCACGAGAAACTGTTGCGCGGCCAGATCCGCTTCGGAACATAGCGAGCCGTCATCCTTGCGCTGCCCGTGACTGACGCGCAGGAAGCGCGGAATGATCTCGCGTTGTGCCACTTCACGTACCAGCGCAATGCTGGCATCGAGCATCTGCTTGAGTTCGCCGTCAGCCAGCGGAGCGACCGCGCTTTTCTCCTCCCGCATGCCCGCTCAGTGACGCCACTTGATCGAGCAGCCAATACTGGCAGTCTGCTCCAGCGGACCCTTGCCGGTTGCGGCGACCAGACGCATCGCCTCCACCAGCTCGCGGCGGGCGGCGGGCGGCGCCGGCATGCGGCCACTGGCATCGAGGCGCCCGCGGTACTGCAAGCCGAGCTCGCGGTTGAAGCCGAAGAAGTCGGGGGTACAGACGGCGCCATAACTGCGCGCCACGTCCTGCGTCGGGTCATGCAGATAAGGGAAAGGGAAATCGAGCTCTCTCGCCACGCGCCCCATGTTCTCGAACGAATCCTCAGGATACTCTGCCGGATCGTTGCTCATGATCGCCGCCACGCCGATGCCCAGGGCTTGCAGCTCGCGCGCGTCACGGCAGATGCGGTCGATGATCGCCTTGACATAGGGACAGTGGTTGCAGATGAACATGAGCAGCAGGCCATCCGGGCCGCGCAGCGTGGACAGGGTCTGGTGCGCGCCGCTGGTATCGACCAGCTCGAAGTCTGCGGCTTGCCAGCCGAAGTCACACACCGGGGTATTGAGCGCCATGCGCCGGGAGCCTCCAAACAGCGACCATCGTTTGCGGAAGAACTTATAATAGCACGGTGAACCATCCCCGCTTTCATTGCCCGCTGCCGCTGGCGGCCGGGGCCCGTTTCGATCTGCCAGAGCGAGTGGCGCACCACGCGAGCACCGTTCTACGGCTGCGCTGTGACGATGAGCTGACGCTCTTCGACGGTCGCGGCGGCGAGTATCGCGCGCGTATCGTCGCCAACGACCGCCGGCGGGTGAGCGTCGAGCTGAGCGACTGGTCGGCGGTGGAGCGTGAGTCGCTGCTGTCGGTCACCCTCGTCCAGGCATTGCAGGCTGGCGAGAAGATGGACCTGACCATACAGAAGGCCGTCGAGCTGGGTGTCGTGCGGATCGTGCCGGTACTGTCGCGCCGCAGCGTGCCGCGTCTCGCTGGGGAGCGAGCACGGCGCCGTCTGGAGCACTGGCAGGCGGTGATTGTGTCAGCCTGCGAGCAGTGTGGCCGCAACCGGCTGCCGGAGCTGTCGCCGGTCGAGTCACTCGACGGCTGGCTGGGCCGGCCGCCGCCCGCCGGCGCCCTGCGGCTGATGTTCGCCGCGAGCGCCGCACGGTCGCTGGCGCGCCTGCAGGAAACGGTCGCCGGCCGGCCGGTCGAGCTGCTTGTTGGTGCCGAAGGGGGGCTGGCTGCAGAGGAAGTGCAGTTGGCAGCGTTTTCAGGTTTTGTGTCAGTGCGTCTCGGACCGCGTGTCTTGCGTACCGAGACGGCTGGCCTCGTAGCCCTGGCAGCCATTCAGGCCTTATGGGGTGATTTCAAGGAGGAGACGACTGATGTTTGAATCGGCAGAGCTGGGACACAGGATCGACAAGGACACCTTCAAGGTCGAGGAGCCGAAATTGCGGGCTGCGCTGCTCGAAGCCCAGGAGCAACTGCGAACAGACGCCAGCTTTCCGGTCGTCATCCTGATCAGCGGTGTTGACGGGTCGGGCAAGGGTGAGACGATCAACGTCCTCTACGAGTGGATGGATCCGCGCTTCCTGTCGACACATGCTTTCTACGCCCCGACCGCGGAGGAACGGGCGCGCCCGTCGATGTGGCGCTACTGGCGGGCGCTGCCGCCGAAAGGCCGCATCGGCATTTTCTCCGGCTCCTGGTATTCACATCCGATTGCCGAGCGGATCAGCAACGACATCTCGCGCGCCGACTTCGACCAGAGAATGGACCAGCTCAATCGCTTCGAGGCGATGCTGGTCAATGAGGGGGCGCTGGTTCTCAAGTTCTGGGTGCACCTGTCGAAGGATGCGCAACGTGAGCGCCTGAAGGCGATCGAGTCCAACCCCCTGACCCGCTGGCGAGTGACCAAGGCGAGCTGGGACCGCCTGAAGACCTACGACAAGCTGCAGGAAGTCGCCGGACACCTGCTGCGCACGACGAATACGCCCTGCGCGCCGTGGATCATCGTCGAGGGCACCGACGACCGCTACCGTTCGCTGACCGTCGGCAAGACGATCCTTGACGCGCTGCAAAAGCGCCTCGCCGACAAGCGGGACCAGAACTCGCCGGTGGCGCCGCCGTTCTCGCCGCGAATCGACCGCCTGGACGTCCTGAGCTCGCTCGACATGACGCAGAGCCTGACGAAAAAAACCTACGAGACCGAGCTTGCCACCTGGCAGGCGCGCCTGTCGGAGTTGATGCGCCATCCCGACTTCAGGAAGCGGGCGCTGATTCTCGCTTTCGAGGGTGCCGACGCGGCCGGCAAGGGCGGGGCGATCAGGCGCGTGATGTCGGCAATGGACGCACGCCAGTACCAGATCGTGCCGATCGCCGCGCCCACCGAAGAGGAGCGCGCGCAGCCCTATCTGTGGCGATTCTGGCGTCACATGCCGCGTCTCGGCAGGGTCGTCGTTTTCGACCGCACCTGGTATGGCAGGGTCCTCGTCGAGCGCGTCGAGGGCTTCTGCAGCACTGCCGACTGGCTGCGGGCTTACTCGGAGATCAACGACTTCGAGCATGACCTCTGGCATGCGGGCGGCATCGTCGTCAAGTTCTGGCTGCAGATCAGCGACGACGAACAGCTGAAACGCTTCGAGGAGCGGGCGCAGGTCGAGCACAAGCGTTTCAAGATCACCGAGGAGGACTGGCGCAACCGCGACAAGGCGGGCGCCTACCACGAGGCGATCTGCGACATGGTCGATCGCACCAGCTCCGGTACGGCACCCTGGACGCTCGTCGAATCCAACGACAAGTATTTTGCCCGCGTCAAGGTGCTGCGGACGATCTGCGAACGCCTCGAGAAGGAGCTGAAGGTGGATCCGGTCAAGCAGCCGCGGCTGGTCATTGCCACGACAGCGAAAGCGGAAAGCCCACAGGAGGTGGCAACCAGGGAGTCGCAGGAAGCGGCGCCGGCCAGCGCACGGCAGTCCAAAGCGCAACGGGCAAAGGAATTGCGCGCCGAGAAGGCGAGGGCGGCCCGGGCGGCGAAGGAGGACAGGGCCGGCGAAGGCGACCGAAAGGCTACACCTGCGGCGTGAGATGGGTGACCAGCTGACTTCTGCCCCCTTCGTTACCTGGTTCAGATCGGTCGCGCCGTACGTCAACCTGTTTCGCGGCAAGACCTTTCTGATCGCCTTTGGTGGCAAGGCGATCGCCGGTCCGCTGGCACGGACACTCGCGTACGATGTCAACCTGCTGGCGGCACTCGGCGTCCGCCTGGTCCTGGTGCACGGGGCGCGGCCGCAGATCGAGAATCTGCTGCGCCAGCGTGGGCTGGCCTCGGTTTATCACGGCAACTACCGCGTCACCGACGCACAGGCCATCGGCTGTGTCATCGACGCGGTTGGCCGCATCTATGTCGAGATCGAGGCGCTGCTCTCGCAGGGCCTCGCCGATACGCCGATGGCGAACAGCACCATTCGCGTCGTCGGCGGCAACTTCATCACGGCTCGGCCGGTCGGCATCGTCGACGGCGTCGACCTGCAGTACTCGGGGCAGGTACGCAAGATCGACGCCGAGGGAATCCGCGCCCAGCTCAGTCTGGGCAACATCGTCCTTCTCTCCTGCATCGGATCGAGCCCGACCGGAGAGATCTTCAACCTGGCGATGGAGGAGGTGGCCGAAGCGGTCGCCACCTCGCTGCTGGCAGACAAGCTGATCTTCCTCACCGACAGTCCCGGTGCGACCGACATCGATGGCGCCCTGCTCGACGAGCTGACGGTCGAAGCGGCGGAACGGTTGATCAGTCTCGGTGACTGGCTGTCGGCAGACCTGCGGCGCTACCTGCCGTGCGCGGCGCGCAGCAGTCGTGCCGGCGTTGGCCGCGTGCACCTGATCGGGTACGATGAGGACGGAACCCTGCTGCGCGAATTGTTCACCCATGACGGAGTCGGCACGGTGATCACGCGCGAATCGCTCGAGCAGTTGCGCGACGCGCGCGCCGACGACATCGGTGGACTGGTGGCACTGATCGGGCCACTGGAGGAAGACGGGACCCTCGTTCGCCGCTCACGGGAGATGCTCGAGCGCGAGATCACGCGTTTCTCGATCGTCGAGCACGACGGCGTGATCGTCGCCTGCGCGGCACTCTATCCCTACGGCGAGGGGCAGGCGGAACTCGCCTGCCTGGCCGTGCATCCGCATTATCGCCGCTGGGGCTACGGCGCGCTGCTGATGAAGCGCATTGAGGCACGGGCACGATCGTCCGGCGTCAGTCGTCTGTTCGTACTGACGACAGTGACCGCCCACTGGTTCAAGGAGCGTGGCTTCACGGCGCGCCAGATCGATGATTTGCCGGCCGAGAAACGGCTGGTTTACAACCTGCAGCGTCGTTCGCGCGTGCTGATGAAGGAGCTGTGAGCGGCACCTGCCGCACCGGCTCGATCGAAAGCCGCCGATGCCCGACGGAGCAGGGCCCACGAGAACAAGCAAGGAGCTGAACAGATGGCAAGAATGGTGCAGTGTGTCAAGCTCGGCCGCGAGGCCGAGGGTCTTGATTTTCCCCCCTATCCCGGAGAGTTGGGAAAGCGGATCTTTGAAGCCGTGTCGAAGGAGGCATGGCAGCAGTGGATTCGCATGCAGACGATGATCATCAACGAGAATCGCCTCAACCTTGCCGATGCGGCGCACCGGAAATACCTCGCCGAGCAGATGGAGCGCCATTTCTTCGGCAGCGGCGCCGACCGGGTGCAGGGCTACGTGCCGCCAGCCCACTGAGCGACAGACGCTCAGCCACGCTCCTGGTCGGTTGCAGCAGCGGTTGAGCGCTTCAGCCAGCGATCTTCGTCTGTACGCCGGCGGCCGTTGCCAACAGGCAGACGTCTGCCGGGCGGCGGGCGAAGAGACCATTGGTGACGACGCCGACGATCTGGTTGATGCCGCTTTCCAGAGCAGCGGCGTCGGCAATCTCGAGCCCGTGCACATCGATGATCAGATTGCCGTTGTCGGTGGTGCAGCGGTCGCGCACGATCGGCTCACCGCCGAATCGTGCCAGCTCCCGCCGGACATGATTCACGGCCATCGGAATCACCTCGACCGGCAGCGGGAAGTGACCGAGCACCGCTACCAGCTTCGACTGGTCGGCGATGCAGACGAACTTCTCAGCCACCGCGGCGACGATCTTTTCGCGGGTCAGGGCACCACCACCGCCCTTGATCATCTGCAGCGACGGATTGATCTCGTCGGCGCCATCGACGTAGACCGGCAGCCGGTCCACCTCGTTGAGATCGAGAACTCTGATCCCGTGGCCTTCGAGGCGTCTTCTGGTCGCTTCGGAGCTGGCCACGGCGCCGCGGATCCGCTGCCCGAGCAGCGCCAGTTCATCGATGAAAAAGTTGGCCGTCGACCCGGTACCGACGCCGACAACCTGTCCTTCGACAATGTGTGCAATGGCCGCGCGCGCCACCGCCTGCTTCATTTCGTCCTGGGTCATCGCGTGCTGGCGGCTCCTGTCCGCTTGAGATGCTTCGTGGGTCGCCATTGTAGCGAAGGGGCGTGGTCGATGACAGCGCGGCGTCCACCACCGCTCACCTGCCGACGCTGCCGACTGCTTGCGGCAGCGCGCGCCGACTCGCCATACTCGCGCGCATGCGGCTACTGCAAGGGGAAGGAAGATGGCTGAAGAAAGCCCGTTCAAGGGCCAGACCGGACTGCGGCGCCTGTGGAACGCGCTCGGCTACTCGCGTGCCGGCCTGCGAGCCGCTTACGAGGCCGAAGACGCGTTTCGCCAGGAGGTTCTGCTGGCAGTGCTGCTGATTCCGCTCGCCTTCGTCCTGGCGGCGGGAGGAATCGAGCGTGCCCTGCTCATCGGCAGCGTGCTCTTGGTACTGATCGTCGAACTCATCAACTCGGCGATTGAGGCCGTCGTCGACCGCGTCTCTCTCGAGCGCCACCCGCTGGCCGGTCGGGCCAAGGACATCGGCAGCGCGGCCGTCTTCCTCGCCCTGCTCAATGTACTCGTCGTCTGGTCCAGCGTCCTGCTGGGCTGAGTTCCGGCGCCGCCGGCCGCCGCTCGCGGCAGCTGCGGGGGAGCTGCCGCAGCCCTCAGGCGAAGCGCCGCAGGTGGATCAACACCGAGATCTTCGCACCCAGCCAGCCGAGGGTGGCGCCGATCGCCGCCAGCGCGGCAACATGCAGCGCCAGCAAGCCCTGCAGCGCAAAGTTGGCACCGTAGAGCTGCGCCAGTTCGGCCACCAGCGGCGTCAGCAGATGGAAACCGATTCCCACCAGCAGCGCCGCGCAGAGCCCGCCGAGGGCGCCCTGCAGCATGCCGAAGTAGTGCAGCGGGCGCTGGATATAGCTGTCGGTGGCGCCGATCAGCCGCGCCACCTCGATCTCTGCCGCCTGGGCAAGGATCTGCAGGCGGATGGTGTTGAAGGTGATGGTGACCAGCGCGCCAGCGAAAAGGACCCCGAGTAGCATGACGATCAGGTGGCCGAGGCGAAGCAGCGCATCGAAGCGCTTGACCCAGGCCGAGTCGAGCTGCACGTGCGCCACCTTGGGCCAGCCGGAGAAGCTCTTCGCCAGCCGCTCGAGCTCTGCCGGTTGCGAATCGGCGGGAGTGACGACAAAGGCATCCGGCAGCGGGTTGCGCGGCAGGCTGGCGACGATGTCCGCCATGCCCTCGGCAGCCTGCAGCCGTTTCAGCGCTTCCTCGCGCGGCACGAAGCGCCACTTGCCAACCTTCCCTGCCTGCAGGCGGGCCTCGATTTCTGCGATCTCCCGCTTGCCGGCCTCGAGGCCGAGGAAGATGCTGATCTGCTGCACCCCGGGCGAGTCGCCGCTCAGTGCGCGCAGGTTGTCGATCATCAGCCAGCCCGCCGTCGGCAGGGTCAGGGCAATGCCGATGACGAGCAGCGACAAGAGCGAATTGAGCGGCGCCGCCGCCAGCCGACGGCAGGCATCGCGAATCGCTGCCAGATGCTGCGCCAGCCAGACGCTCATGCCAGAACGCCGGCAACGGCGGCATCGGACGTGGGCGGCAGCTCGGTCATTTCGCCATGGTCGAGGCGCAGGACACGCGGCCGCTGCGCGGGCAGGCTCGCCGGATCGTGGGTGGCGATCAGCACGGTGACGCCGACCTGCTGGAAAGCGTGGAAGATCTCCAGGATCTCGCGGGCAGACGCGGCGTCGAGGTTGGCTGTCGGTTCGTCGGCAAGAATGATTGCGGGCCGGTTGACCACCGCCCGCGCAATCGCCAGGCGTTGCTGCTCACCGCCGGACAGGGCGATCGGCAGCGTCCGCTCGCGATTCGGCAGGCCGACCTTGGCCAGGGCTGCTTGCGCCCGCCGCAGGGCGTCGCGTGGCGGATGACCGACGATCGCCAGCGGCAGCAGGACGTTGTCGAGGACCGTGCGATCGAAGAGCAGCTTGCGATCCTGAAACAGCAGCCCGAGCTTGCGCCGCAGGTAAGGAACGGCACTCCGGCTCAACGCCGCCAGGTTCTGGCCGCTGATGACGATACTGCCTGAAGTGGGTCGTTCGATCGCCGCCAGCAGCTTGAACAAAGTCGACTTGCCGGCCCCCGAGTGGCCAGTCAGGAAAACCATCTCGCCGGCGGTAATCTCGAAGCTGACATGGCGCAGCGCCTCGCGGCCTTCCGGGTAGCGCTTCGTCACATCACTCGCGGTAATCACTCGAACAGCGCGTCCACGAAGTCACGCGCCGTGAACGGCCGCAGATCGTCGATCCCTTCGCCAACGCCGATAAAGCGGACCGGCTTCGGACACTGGCGAGCGATCGCCGCGACAACGCCACCCTTGGCCGAGCCGTCGAGTTTCGTCAGGATCAGTCCGCTGACCTGGATTGCCTTGTCGAAGGCCATGACCTGCTGCACGGCGTTCTGCCCGAAGGTGGCGTCGAGCACCAGCAGGGTTTCGTGCGGTCCGGTCGGCTCGGCCTTCTGGATGACGCGGCGGACCTTGGCGATCTCGTCCATCAGGTGCAGTTGCGTCGGCAGGCGGCCCGCGGTGTCAGCGAGGACGATGTCTATGCCGCGCGCCCTGGCGGCAGCGATCGCGTCGAAGATCACCGCCGCCGGATCGCCGGACTGCTGCGCGATGACGCTCACGTTGTTGCGCTCGCCCCAGGTCTGCAGCTGCTCGCGAGCGGCGGCGCGAAAGGTATCGCCAGCAGCCAGCAGGACGGATAGCCCCTGCGCCTGGAAATGCTTTGCCAACTTGCCGATCGAGGTCGTCTTGCCGGCACCGTTGACGCCCGCCAGCATGATGATGAACGGACGATGGCGGCGCGGGTCGAGCGCCTCCTCGAGCGGTTGCAGCAGCTCGCAGAGGATTTCCGACAGCGCCCGCTGGATCGCGTCCGGACTGTCGAGGCGGTCGCGTCGGGCGCGCTGCCGGAGATGGTAGAGCAGATGCTGCGTTGCATCGAGACCGACATCGCTGCCCAGCAGGAGGGTCTCGAGTTCCTCGAGCAGCTCGTCGTCGACCTTGCCCCGGGCGAAGAGGTGCTTCAGCTTGCCGCCAAACTGGGCACGGGTCCGTGCCAACCCGGCCTTGAGCCGCAGCCGCCACGGCGCCTGGCTGCTGGCGTCGGTGTTCTCGACGGCGCTTGCAGTCGCCGCGGTGGCGGCCTGATCAGGGGACTTCTTGCGGAAACCAAACATGGGGCGTGGCTGTCTCAAAGGCGCTCAGCGGCGCAGGCGGTGGTAAGATGCCGGCCGTTTCCCGACACGCGGAAATTCTATCAGAAGCGAACCATGCCGATGCGCTACGCACCACCGATTGCCCTGCTGCTGGCCCTGGCGACCACCGCCGCATGGGCAAACCCGCACGAGCGGTTACTGGCGAACGGCCTGCGGGTCATCGTCAGGGAGGATCACCGCGCACCGACGGTGGCGCACATGGTCTGGTATCGCGCCGGCAGCATGGACGAAACCAGCGGCAGAACGGGCGTCGCGCACGTCCTCGAGCACATGATGTTCAAGGGAACGCCGACCGCCGGTCCCGGCGAGTTCAATCGCCGTGTCGCAGCCGCCGGCGGGCGCGACAACGCCTTCACCAGCCGCGACTATACCGCCTATTTTCAACAGGTGCCGAAGCAGAAGCTGCCGGAGATGATGCAGCTCGAGGCCGACCGCATGCGCCACCTGAGTCTTGATGAGAAGGAGTTCGCACAGGAGATCAAGGTCGTGATGGAGGAGCGTCGACTGCGAACCGACGATCAGCCGCAGGCGTTGCTCTACGAAAAGCTCAATGCCGTCGCCTTTCAGGTGCATCCGTATCGCGTGCCGATCATCGGCTGGATGACCGATTTGCAGAACATGACGGTCACCGACGCCCGCGCGTGGTACGAGGACTGGTATGCGCCCAACAACGCTTATGTCGTCGTTGTCGGCGACGTCGATCATCAGGAAGTCTTTCGCCTGGCTGAACAGCATTATGGAGCGCTGCCGGCGCGTACGCTGCCGGTCAGAAAGCCGCAGGACGAACCGTCCCAGGCCGGCACTCGCCGCCTGACGGTTAAGGCACCGGCAGACCTGCCGGTGGTGATGATGGCGTACAAGGTACCGGTGATACGCAACGTCGAGCAGGACGTCGACCCCTATGCGCTGGAGATGCTGGCTGCGGTGCTCGCCGGTCATGACGCCGCGCGGCTCACCCGCCATCTGGTCCGCGAGCAACGACTGGCGGTGAGTGCGGGCGCCAGTTACGATTCCACGGCCCGTGGTCCCGGGATCTTCCATCTGCACGGGGCGCCGACCGTCGGCAGGAGCCGCGCCGAACTCGAAGCCGGTCTGCGCGCCGAGCTGGTGCGGGTACAGGAACAGGGAGTGAGCGCCGAGGAACTGGCGCGAGCCAAGGCACAACTGATCGCCAGCCAGATCTACAAGCTTGATTCGATCTTTGCACAAGCGATGGAAATCGGACAACTGGAGGCCGCGGGCATTCCCCACACGATGAACCGGCGAATCATCGACAAGCTGCAGGAGGTCAGCAGCGAACAGGTGCAGGCGGTCGCCAGGAAGTACTTCAGCGATGAGGCCTTGACGGTGGCCGAGCTCGATCCGCAGCCCTTGCCGCAGACGCCGCGCCCGCGGTCGCCGTTCGTCCCCCGTCACTGATGAGCGCTTACCGATGACACCCTGCAAGTTTCTTCTCGGCTTCTGCCTTCTCCTTTGTGCCCAACTCGTGCAGGCCGGGCCGAAGATCGAACGCTGGCAGACGGCGGCCGGCACACGGGTCCTGTTCGTCGAGGACCACAGCCTGCCGATCGTCGATATCCAGGTTGACTTCGCCGCCGGAGCGGCACGCGAGCCGGCGGGCAAGGAAGGTGTGGCGGGTCTGACGCGCTCGCTGATCGACCTTGGCGCCGACGGCATGGACGAGACGCAGATTGCCAGCCGGCTGGCGGATCTCGGTGCCCGGCTGTCGGGTGGCGTCGATCTGGATCGGACGTCGGTGACCCTGCGCACGCTGTCGATGGCCGACAAGCGTGCGCCGGCGTTCGAGTTGCTGCGCGCCATCCTGAATGGCCCGACTTTCCCCGCAGAGGCCTTCGAGCGGGAAAGGGCGCGCTCGCTGGCCGCCCTCCGGGAGGCGCTGACGCGCCCCGACGCGATCGCCAGCAAGACCTTCTGGGCGGCGATGTACCCGGCTCATCCCTATGGGCGGCAGGCGACACCGGAATCGGTGGCGGCGCTGCTGCGCGCCGACATCCTCGCCTTTCATTCTGCCAACTACGGCGCACGCTCGGCGACCGTCGCCATCGTCGGCGATCTCTCGCGGGCCGAGGCCGAGGCGCTGGCCGAGCGGCTGAGCAGCGGGTTGCCGGCGGCTTCGGCGGACACCGGGCTGCCAGTTCCACAACTGCCCGTCGGCGGTGAGCAGCGGATTGCGCATCCAGCGGCCCAGGCGCACCTGCTGATCGGGCTGCCGGCACTGAAACGGGGCGATCCCGATTTCTTTCCGCTGGCGGTCGGCAACTACTCGCTGGGCGGCGGCGGCTTCGTCTCGCGCCTGGTGAAGGAAGTGCGCGACAAGCGTGGGCTGGCTTACAGTGTGCACAGCTATTTCCTGCCGCTGCAGCAGCTCGGACCGTTTCAGATTGGTCTGCAGACGCGCAAGGGGCAGGCTGATGAAGCCCTGCGGTTGACGCGTTCGGTCCTCGCTGCCTTCCTCGAGCAGGGGCCGAGCGAAGCCGAGCTGCAGGCGGCGAAGCAGAACCTGATCGGCAGCTTTCCGCTGCGTCTCGACAGCAATCGCAAGATTCTGGAAAATGTGGCGATGATCGCCTTCTACGACCTGCCGCTCGATTATCTCGATCGCTATCCCGAAAACATCGAGCGGGTAACGGTGGCCGAGATTCAGGCCGCGTTTGCGCGGCGGCTGCCGGTAGAGCATCTGGTCACCGTCGTCGTTGCCGGAGACTAGCACCCTGAACTCGGTGCGCATCATCGGCGGCGAGTGGCGACGGCGGCTGCTGCGTTTTCCCGCTGCGCCGGATTTGCGGCCGACGCCGGATCGTGTCCGGGAGACCCTGTTCAACTGGCTCGGGCAGGATCTCTCCGGAGCGGTGTGCCTCGATCTCTTCGCCGGCAGCGGCGCCCTCGGTTTCGAGGCGGCTTCGCGTGGCGCCCGCCGGGTGGTGATGGTCGAGCATTCGTTGGCAGCGCTGCAGGCGCTCGAGAGCAACGCCCGGATGCTGGGTAGCGACGAGCGCCTGCAGATCGTTCGTGCCGATGCGCGACGATTCCTTGCCGCAGTCGATGCGCCTTTTGATTTGCTGTTTCTCGACCCGCCCTTCCACCAGGGGTGGATCGAACGGCTGGCACCAATGCTCGGAGGCGTGCTGAGCGACAGCGGGGCAATCTACGCCGAGGCAGAGCGATTCCTGCCGGGTTGCGGTGGCTGGCGAACAGTGCGCCATGGCCACGCAGGCCGGGTCTTCTATCACTTGATGCAGCGAGGCGATCTGGATGACGCTGAATAATCGGCTGGCAATCTATGCCGGAACCTTCGATCCGATGACACGTGGTCACGAGGATCTCGTGCGGCGTGCGTCCTGCCTCTTCGACAGGGTGATCGTCGCCATCGCGGCGAACCAGCCGAAGCGGCCGTTCTTCTCGCTTGCCGAGCGGGTTGAGCTGGCACGGGAGGTACTGGCGCGCTACCCGAATGCCGAGGTCTGCGGCTTTGATGGGCTACTGATGGACTTTCTGCACGCCAAGGGAGCGAAAGTGATCATCCGTGGCCTGCGCGCAGTATCCGACTTCGACTACGAGTTCCAGCTCGCGGGAATGAACCGCAACCTGTACCCGGAAGTCGAAACCGTATTCCTGACCCCGAGTGAGCAGTACCTGTTCATTTCGGCGACGATGGTTCGTGAGATCGCCGTTCTCGGCGGCGATGTCAGCAAGTTTGTCCAGCCGGTGGTGCGCGAGCGGCTCGACAAGCGCGTCCGAGAAATTTCAACGACCTGAAGGAACAGCAAGCATGGCTCTGATTATTACCGACGAATGCATCAACTGCGACGTGTGCGAGCCGGAGTGCCCGAACGAAGCAATCTACCAGGGCGCCGAGATCTACGAGATCGACCCGAAAAAGTGCACCGAGTGTGTCGGCCATTACGATACGCCGCAATGCGTCGAGGTATGTCCGGTCGATTGCATCCCGAAGGATCCGGCGCACCAGGAGAGCGAGGAGCAGTTGTGGGTCAAGTACGAGCAACTTACCGGCAACCCGGCGCGCCGCTGATCGCCACCGGGGCGTCTTCGGACACCCGCGACAGCCGCCCATCCGGGCGGCTTCGTTTTCGTGTCGCGACCGCGAAAGGTGCTACTCGATCGTCGCCAGGGTGATCTGGCCGGCAAGCTCGAGCTGCGCCTGCAGTGCCAGCCGCGAGGCCATGAAGCGCGCCCGCTGCACGCCATCGAGAGGCGTCGCCGTCGGCAGCGCGAGCGCCTGCGGATCGACCTGTTCGTCGTTGACGCGAAACTCATAGTGCAGGTGCGGGCCGCTGGCCAGTCCGGTCTGACCGACGTAGCCGATGGTGTCGCCTTGCTGCACGCGCACACCCTTGCGGATACCGGCGGCGAAATCGTTGAGGTGGCCGTAGGCTGTCGAGTAGGCGCCCTGATGCCGCAGGACGATCAGCTTGCCGTAGCCCCCCTGGTAGTCGGCCGAGTCGACGACGCCATCGGCGACGGCAAACACGCGCGTCCCGACCGGCGCCGCGTAGTCCACCCCCTTGTGTGCGCGCAGCGTCTGCAGGATCGGATGCATGCGGGCGTCGGAAAAGCCTGAAGTCAGACGCGAGAACTCGATCGGGGTCAGCAGGAAAGTGTTGCGCACACTTCTGCCGTCGGCGGTGTAGTAGGCTCCTTCGTGCGCTCCGGTATCGAACCAGAAGGCCTGCAGCGTCTTCTGCCGCGTCGTGACGGTGGCGGCCAGGATGCGGCCGCTGCCCAGCGTCTGCCCGCGATGAGCGAGCGTTTCGTAGACCAGCGAGAAGCTGTCACCGCGGCGCAGCCCGCGGTGGAAGTCGATCTCGCTGCCGAAGATCTCGACCAGCTGCCTGGTGATCGCGTCCGGAACGTCTGCCGCATCGCTGGCGGCAAAGAACGAACTGCGGATCTCGCTCGAGGCGATCCGGTGCTGGACATCGAACTGCAGCTCAGTGTCGAGCGCAACAAGACCCTGCGCGCGACGTTCGATCAGCAGCAGGCGCTTGCTGGCGGGCACCGCCACATGCAGGGCGAGCAACTCGCCGGCCGCCCCGGAGCGGGCGCTCACCGTGATGCCGGGGCGCAGCTCGTGCACGAGCTTGCGCGCCGTCCGGTCGTTGCGCAGAAAATGGAGCACCTGTCGGTCACTGATTCCGAGCCGGTTCAGCAGACTGGCAACGGTGTCGCTGCGCAACATCCGCTCCTCGCGCAGGAAAGCCTCGCTGCCACCGTCGAGGACACGCGTGGCAGGCGCCGGCAGCGCCTCGACGACCATCGGCAGATCGGCGACCGGCGGCTTGGCCGAGGGGGCGATGGCGAAAGCGGCGACCATGCTGAGCAGGGAGACAGCACTGACCGCGAGCGCGGCCCAGCGATGGCGTCGCAGTCGGTCGATAGCTGGAAGGGAATGCGTTAGAATCCGGCGCTTCACGTGATCCATGGGCTCTCGGCAGCAGGGCCGGGCAGTCTAGCACAGAAAACCCCTCTCACCAGAAGCAATCCAGACACACGAGGACCGCATGCGCGCAGTCGAAGATCAACTCAGGCAGATCAGACGGGGCTCGGAAGAGTTGCTGATCGAGGCAGAACTGCTGGAGAAGCTGAAGAGCGGACGCCCATTGCGCATCAAGGCCGGCTTCGACCCGACGGCACCCGACCTGCACCTCGGGCACACCGTACTGATCAACAAGCTGCGGCACTTTCAGGACTTGGGCCATCATGTGATGTTCCTGATCGGCGATTTCACCGGCATGATCGGCGACCCGACCGGCAAGAACGTCACCCGGCCGCCGCTTTCACGCGAGCAGATCCTCGACAACGCCAGGACCTACGAGGAGCAGGTATTCAGGATCCTCGACCCGCAGAAGACCGAGATCTGCTTCAACTCGGTCTGGTTCGAACCCTTCGGCGCTGCGGGAATGATTCGCCTGGCGGCGCTGCACACCGTTGCCCGCATGCTGGAGCGCGACGACTTCGCCAAGCGCTATCGCAACGGTCAGCCGATCGCCATTCATGAACTCCTTTACCCGCTCTGCCAGGGTTACGACTCGGTGGCGATGAACGCCGACGTCGAACTGGGCGGCACCGACCAGAAGTTCAACCTGCTCGTCGGGCGGGAATTGCAGAAGCACTACGGGCAGGCACCGCAGTGCATCCTGACCATGCCGCTGCTGGAAGGACTCGATGGCGTCAACAAGATGTCGAAGTCGCTCGGCAACTACGTCGGCATCAACGAGGCGCCCGCGGAGATGTTCGGCAAGCTGATGTCGATTTCGGACGAGCTGATGTGGCGCTACTTCGAACTGCTATCTTTCCGCAGCAGCGAGGCCATCGCCGCCCTGCAGCAGGAGGTCGTCGGCGGTCGCAACCCGCGTGACGTCAAGGTGCTGCTGGCCGGAGAGATCGTCGACCGCTTCCATGGCGCGACCACTGCCGCCCGCGCGCTGGCCGACTTTGACGCCCGCTTCCGGCACGGCGCCATTCCGGATGACATCGCCGAAGTGAGCCTGCAGCATGGCGCCGAGCCATTGACCATCAGCCAGGTTCTCAAGCAGGCGGGCCTCACCGCCAGCACCTCGGAAGCGATGCGGATGATCGAGCAGGGCGGCGTCCGGATGGACGGCAACCGGGTCGATGACAAGCATTTCGTATTCCCTGCCGCCGGCACCTTCGTCCTGCAGGTGGGCAAGCGCCGGCATGCCCGGATCCGCGTCGGCTGATCTCGGCACCGAGTCCGCGCAGGCCCGAAGGCCAAGCGCCACTGCCACCTCCGGGTGCGGATCTTCTGGTCGGCGCAGATCCCCGGGGTGCCGCAGGACGGGAAACGACAGAATGGCGGCAAAGGCAGCGACAAAGTCTCGGCACAGCCGGTTGCGCATTCGTCCGCACGAGGAGTTTAGTATACTGTCCCCGAATTACGCCGCAAGAAAACGCCCCGGCGCGAAGCGGGGCGTTGCGGGGACGGAGCAGCGTCCTACTTGTCGAAAGGCGTCGGCCGCGGAGTGTTGTCGGCGGATGGTGGCAACAGGGGCATCCTGAAGCTGGGCTGATCGCCGGTCAGCGTCTTCAGGAAAGCGACGATCTTCGCGTTCTCCTCGGGAGTGAACTTCTTGCCGAGTTGAACACGGCCCATTGTGTCTACCGCCTCCGACAGGGTGTCGGCAGCGCCGTCGTGGAAGTAGGGATAGGTCAACTCGACGTTGCGCAAGGTTGGAACCTTGAAGTTGAAACGATCGGCATCCTTGCCGGTGACGGCAACGCGCCCCTCGGCCGGACTCGAAGCCTTGTACGGTTCGACCACACCCATCTTCTGGAACGAGTTGCCGCCCACCGCCGGGCCATTGTGGCAGGCAACGCAGCCGCTGTCCTTGAACAGCTGGTAGCC
This sequence comes from Candidatus Accumulibacter iunctus, assembly GCA_002345025.1. GTDB lineage: Bacteria > Pseudomonadota > Gammaproteobacteria > Burkholderiales > Rhodocyclaceae > Accumulibacter > Accumulibacter iunctus. The sequence goes on from DDUX01000060.1 coordinate 27,026, forward strand.
TTCAAGTTCGGTCTTCGTCAGGGCCTTCTTGTTGCCCTTCAGCCACTGGTCGAAACGCGAATTGGGTGTGGCCAGTGTTTCCTCGAAGGCCGCGATGGCCTGGGTGATACGGTCCAGGTCGACCTTGTCTGAACCAAAGACCTTCTTGAACTCCGCGGTATAGCCCGGGATCGACTGCAGCAGACTGACCGCCAGTTCGTGCGTGAAGGCCATTTCGCCAGGATTGGCGATCGGACCCGCAGCCTGTGCCTTCAGATCCTTCGCGCGCCCGTCCCAGAACTGGGCGACATTGAGGCTCGAATTGAGCACTGTCGGCGAATTGATCGGACCCTTCTGCCAGTTATGGCCTATCGAGGTCTTCAGGTTGTCCGAGCCCCCCATTGAGAGGTTGTGGCAGGAGTTGCAGGAGATGAAACCCGACTTCGACAGGCGGGGGTCGAAGTAGAGCTTCTTGCCCAGTTCCACCAACGCCGGATTGGTGACCTTTACTGCCCGGATCGGCTGAATCGGCTCGTTGGTCGCGCTCCAGGCCACGGAACTCCCAACCATCGCCAGGCAGGCGACGAGGATACCCATTTTCATGATGACTCCCTGACTGAGTGACAACAATAGCGGGTGGAACCGCTTCGACACGGCCGGTATCGACGCAGTCCGACCCCCATGGAAGTGGCGCTGGTCGCCACCGCGCCAATATATCCATGCCCAAAGCAATGAGTTTGACGTATGTCAATGAACCCGCGGAATGAACTTCCCCTGGCTCTGCGACCTCGACGAATCGGCGCGGCAAAAGTGGCCCGGATCGCGCAGGCGGTCGACGGTCAGCGCCCGGAGACGGGTGACGATTCCGGAAACGGCGGTTGCGGCGGCCAACGGCGCGCACATCCGGCCATCGGCCAGAGGCGGCCACTGCCCTTCGCTGTCAGCACTTGCGAACGACGACGCTGCCGATCGAGTAGCCAGCACCGAAGGAGCAGATGACACCGAGGTCGCCGCTGGCGAGGTCGGCGCTGTGGCGGTGAAAACTGATGATCGAGCCGGCGGAGGCGGTGTTGGCGAACTCGTCGAGGATCACCGGTGCTTCGTCGGCAGTCGCCTCGCGGCCGAGCAGGCGGCGGCCGATCAGCTGGTTCATCGCCAGGTTCGCCTGGTGCAGCCAGAAGCGGCGTACTTGCGACGGCTTCAGGTCGAGGCTCGCGAGATGGCGGATGATGTGTTCGGCCGCCATCGGGCATACCTCCTTGAACACCTTGCGACCTTCCTGGACAAAGAGCTGGTCGCGATCACCGGGGTCGCGGTCCTCGCAGCGCGACATGAAACCGGCGTTGTTGCGAATGTTGTTGGAAAAACTCGTCGCCAGCCTGCTGCCGAGAACTTCCCACGAATTCGCCGGGGCATCCGCCGGCGGATCCGCCGCCAGACGGTCGACGACGATTGCCGTGCAGACGTCGCCAAAGATGAAGTGGCAGTCGCGGTCCTGCCAAGCGAGATGCGCCGAGCAGATTTCCGGGTTGACGACCAGCACGCTGCGCGCCGTGTTGCAGCGCACCGCGTTGACCGCGATGTCGAGGGCAAAGGTCGCCGACGAGCAGGCGACGTTCATGTCGAAGCCGTAGCCCTGGCTGATGCCGAGCGCACGCTGGATTTCGACGGCCATCGCCGGGTACGGGCGCTGCATGTTCGAAGCGGCGCAGATGACGGCATCGATGTCGGCGGCGCTGCGGCCGGCCGCCACCAGCGCCTGTCTGCTCGCGGCGACGCCGATTTCCGCCTGCAGCGAAAGCTCATCGTTGCGCCGCGGAAGAAAGCGTGGACGCATGCGCTGCGGGTCGAGAACGCCTTCCTTGTCCATTACGTAGCGACGGCTGATGCCGGAGGCTTTCGCGATGAAGTCGACGCTCGACTCCGCGAGCGCCGCCAGCTCGCCAGACGCGATTCTTTCGCCGTTGGCTGCGTTGAACTGCCTGGCAAAGGCATTGTAGGACGCGACCAGTTCCTCGTTGCTGATGGTGTGGGGGGCGGTATACAGGCCACTGGCACTGATCACGACGCGCTGCATGGAGATTCTCCCAGGGTTGTCACGGTAGGCGTTGCACTCACAGATGCTGGCTGATCAGCAACCCCCCCAGCAGGACAGCGATCAGCGCCAGCAGACGCCGCTGCTGGCGCTGCGCTCGTGCCAGTTCGACCAGCAGCGGTGCCAGGTCAGGCTCGCGGCGTTCGGCCAGCGCCTGATAGACCAGGCGCGGCAATTGCGGGAGCGTGCGTGCCCAGTACGGGGCCTCCTGTTGCACGCCGCGGTGAAAGGCTCGTCGCCCGAGCTGTTCGCTCATCCAGCGCTCGAGGAAGGGCTTGGCGGTCTTCCAGAGGTCGAGGTTGGGATCGAGCTGGCGGCCGAGACCCTCGATGTTGAGCAGGGTCTTCTGCAGCATCACCAGTTGCGGCTGGATCTCGACGTTGAAGCGGCGCGAGGTCTGGAACAGGCGCAGCAGGACGCGGCCGAACGAGATCTCGTGCAGCGGCCGGTCAAAGATCGGCTCACAGACGGCCCGGATCGCCGCCTCGAACTCGTCGGCCCGGGTCTCTGGCGGCGCCCAGCCGGCCTCGATGTGCGCCGTCGCGACGCGCTTGTAGTCGCGCTGGAAAAAGGCAAGAAAGTTCTGTGCCAGGTAGTTCTTGTCGGTGTCGGTCAGGGTGCCGACGATGCCGAAGTCGAGTGCGATGTAGCTGCCGTGATGGGCCGCATCGGTGGCGATGAAGATGTTGCCCGGATGCATGTCGGCGTGGAAGAAGCCGTCACGGAACACCTGCGTGAAGAAAATCTCGACGCCAGCGCGCGACAGCGCAGCGAGATCGATGCCGGCGGCGAGCAGCGCCTCGGTCTGGCTGATCGGGATGCCGCGCATCCGCTCCATGACCATCACCGTGGTCGTGCACTGGTCCCAGTAGACCTCCGGCACCTGCAGCAGCCGCGAGCCGCTGAAGTTGCGCCGCAATTGCGAGCAGTTGGCTGCCTCGCGCATCAGGTCGAGTTCGTCGTAGAGGTACTTGGCGAATTCGCCGACCACTTCACGCGGCTTCAGCCGCTTGCCATCCGGCCAGGCCTTCTCGAGCAAGGCAGCGAGCGTCTCGAGCAGCGCAAGGTCGTTGGCAATGACCGCGTGCATTCCCGGTCGCAGCACCTTGACGGCGACCTCGTGTCCCCCGTCTTCCGGTCGCAGGCGGGCAAAGTGCACCTGGGCGATCGAGGCGCTCGCCACCGGCGTCGCGTCGAACTCGGCAAACACCTCGCTCGCCGGCCGGCCATAGGCCTTCTCGATCTCGGCGAGAGCCAGCGCGGAAGAAAAGGGCGGCACGCGGTCCTGCAGCTTGGCCAGTTCGTCGGCAATGTCGGGGCGCAGCAGGTCGCGCCGGGTCGACAGCACCTGGCCGAACTTGACGAAGATCGGCCCCAGCGACTCGAGTGCCAACCGCAGGCGGACAGCCGATGGCGTATCGAAGCGGCGCCAGAAGTGCAGCCTCCGCGACAGGGCGGCCAGGCGCCCACTCGGCTCGTGCTCGAGGATCATCTCGTCGAGGCCGTAGCGGCTCGCTATGCTGAGGATTTTGGCGAGGCGAAGGAGTCGCACGGCGGGCAGGAGCAGGTCGGTCGGCAAAAGGGCAGTTTACACACAATCGGTCGCCGCTGTGGATTAGCCAACACTTCCGCCGGCCATACCCGGGATGCCTGGCTCGCGGCGGTACCGCGCAGCGCGGCCGGTGCGCCTGATTGCTCGTCGCCGTCGGCGGTATCCGCTCTCCTCTTTGCCCTGGGCAGCAGCCGTCCGCTCAGGGATTTCGTCCATTGTCGGCGGCAAGGCGGTGCCGCCGAACCGCATCGCTGCGCCCCGGTGGCCCGCTGCGAAGGCCGGCGTCGTATAATCAGCCGCTTGACCTGATCCCTGAACCAATACATCGCGATGAGTTCCGACCTGAAGTCCCAGCTTGCCGAGCTGATGCGCGCGGCGTTGCTGAGTGTGGCGCCCGGCGAGGGCACAACCGAGATCCACATTGAGCGCCCCAAACAGGCATCGCATGGCGATTTCTCCTGCAATCTGGCGCTGCAACTGGCGCGTTCGCTGAAACGCAACCCGCGGCAACTGGCGCAGCTCCTGGTCTCGGAATTGCCGTACTCATCGCTGGTCGACAGGAGTGAAGTCGCCGGCGCAGGCTTCATCAACTTCCACCTGGCGCCGGCTGCCCGTCGCCAGGTGCTGCGCGGCATCCTGCAGCAGGGAGCGAGCTTCGGCCGTTCGACGAGCGGTGGCGGCAGGAAAGCTCTCGTCGAGTTCGTTTCCGCCAACCCGACCGGTCCGCTGCATGTCGGACACGGTCGTGGCGCTGCCTACGGCGACAGTCTCGCCAAGCTGCTCGCTTTCGCCGGCTGGAGCGTCACCAGCGAGTACTACGTCAACGACGCCGGCCGGCAGATGGACATCCTGGCGCTGTCGACCTGGCTGCGCTACCTGGAACTTGGCGGACCGGCGGGCGCGCCCGTTTCCTTCCCGCCAAATGCCTATCAGGGCGAATACGTGCGCGACATGGCGAGGCAGATGCGGGCAGCGCATGGCGCGCGCTATCAGCGGCCGCTGTCCCAGCTCACCGCCGGCACGCCTGGCTTGCCGGACGCCCTGCGTACCGACGCCGACGCCGCCCGCCAGCGGGAGTCGCACCTCGACGCGCTGATCGCCAACGCCCGCATGCTGCTCGGCGAGGAGTGGAAGTACGTACATGATTTCGTCCTCACCGAGCAGCTGGCCGACTGCCGCAGCGATCTCGAGGAAACCGGCGTGCACTTCGACGTCTGGTTCTCCGAGCAGTCGCTGTTCGCCACCGGCTTGGTCGCGCGCTGCGTCGAGCGACTGGCGAAGGCGGGTCATCTCTATCTGCAGGATGGTGCCCGCTGGTTCCGCTCGACCGCTTTCGGTGACGAGAAGGACCGGGTCGTGCAGCGCGACAATGGCCTCTACACCTATTTCGCGTCCGACATCGCCTACCACCTCAACAAGTGTGAAAGGGGCTTCGAGCGCCTGATCAACGTCTGGGGTGCCGACCATCACGGCTACATTCCGCGCGTCAGGGGAGCACTCAGCGCGCTCGGCATCGACGCCTCGATCCTCGAGGTCGCACTCGTCCAGTTCGCGGTCCTCTATCGTTCCGGCTGGAAGGCGCAGATGTCGACGCGCTCGGGGGATTTCGTCACCCTGCGGACGCTGCGCGACGATGTCGGCCGTGACGCCTGCCGCTTCTTCTATGTGCTGCGCAAGTCCGATCAGCACCTCGATTTCGACCTCGACCTCGCCAAGAGCCAGTCGAACGACAACCCCGTTTACTACATCCAGTACGCGCATGCGCGCGTCTCTTCGCTGCTCGGCCTCTGGGGCGGCGACCCGGAGAGTCTGGCTGCGGTCGAACTCGAGAGCCTCGAAGGTCCGCGCGAACTGGCTCTGGCTGCCAGGCTCGGCGAGTTTCCAGAGGTCGTCGAACAGGCCGCAGTCGAGCTGGCGCCGCATCTGATCGCTTTCTATCTCAAGGAACTGGCAGCCGAATTCCACAGCTACTACAATGCCGAACGCATCCTGGTTGATGCGCCGGCGGTACGGGAAGCGCGCGTGGCGCTGGCAGCAGCCGTGCGGCAGGTGGTTCGCAATGGGATGTCGATTCTCGGCGTCAGTTGTCCGGAGTCGATGTAGTCAGAGTACAGAGGATTTCCATGAGTCGTGACATGAGACCCCGCAAGGCGCCGCCCGGCAGGAAGTCGGGCGGTGGCACGCTGTTCGGCCTGTTCATCGGCCTGGTCATCGGCGTCATCGCGGTTGCTGGTGTCGTCTGGTACGTGAACAAGGCGCCCCTGCCCTTCACGACCACCGGTCAGCAGCCGAAGCTGCCGCCTCCGGTCGGCAGCAAGCCGACCGACGAGGTACCGCCGGTCGCCTCGGCTCCGATCGCGCTGCCGGGCAAACCGGGCGATCCGATCCCCGAGAAGCCGCGCTTCGATTTCTACAAGATCCTGCCGGGCAATGCCGAGGCGATTCCCGAACCAAAGCCCGACGAAGCCAGACCGGCCGAGCCGCGGCCGACGATCGGCAAGCCCACCGAAACGAAGCCAATCGAAACCAGGCCGGTTGACACCAGGGCAGCGGAAGCGAAGCCGGCCGAGGCCAAGGCCAGCGAGAGCAAGACGACCGAAGGCAAGGTGGCAGAAAGCAAGGCGGCCGCCAGCAAGCCGGTCGAGGCGAAAAGTGAGGGCACACTCAAGGAACCGATCTATCTGCAGGCTGGATCTTTCCTGAGCGCCAGTGATGCCGACAACCAGAAGGCCCGGCTCGCGTTGATGGGCGCAGAAGCCAGGATTCAGCAGGTGATGCTGCAGGACAAGGTGTGGTACCGCGTCCGTCTCGGGCCCTACCACAAGATGGACGAAGTGAACCATATGCGCGCCGACCTTGCCAAACAGGGCATCGACGCCAATGTCGTGCGTCGCGATTGAGGAGAAGACATTGAGGCAGAGACGCTTTAGCGAATGGCTGCTGGCCGCCGTCGTTGCCCTGCTGGCGGCAGCACTGCCGGCCCGGGCCGAACTCGTCGTCGGGCGCGATTACGTCGCGATCGTTCCCGAACAGACGACCGATAACCCGGCCAAAATCGAGGTGATCGAGTTCTTCTCGTACGCCTGTCCGCATTGCAGCGAGTTGCACCCGACGCTCAGCAAGTGGTCGTCGGCACTGCCAGCCGACGTCGTCCTCAAACGTGTGCCGATCACCTTCGGCCGCCAGCAATGGGCGCCGCTGGCCAGACTGTTCTATACGCTCGAGGCGACGGGCGACCTGGCGCGGCTCGACAACGCCGTCTTCGACACCCTGCACCGCAAGGGCGGCAAGCTCTTCGACGACAAGAGCGTCATCGAGTGGGCGACGGCACAGGGTATCGACGGCAAGAAGTTCACCGAGACCTACAACTCCTTCGGCGTCGTCAGCAAGGTCAAGCGAGCCGATCAGATGGCGCAGGCTTACCGGATTCAGGGCGTCCCGGCGCTCGCCGTTGATGGCAAGTACCTCGTTACCGGCAAGGAACTCAAGGATTTCAACGCCTTGCTGGCGCTGACCGACCAGGTCATTGCCAAGGCCCGGCGCGAGCGCAGCAAGAAGTGAGGCCATTGCCCACCTGAAACCGGCAACTGACTTGCGTCATGGCAGGGTGCCACCGGCCCGCAGCGCTGCTGCGTCGTCGGCAGCGCTGCGCGTCTTCATCACGGGTGCGTCCTCGGGCATCGGCCGCGCGCTGGCCGAGCACTACGCCGCCAGCGGTGCGCAGCTCGGGCTCGTCGCCCGGCGGCCGGCGCTGTTGCACGAGCTGTCGGCGCGCTGGCCCGGCCAGGTCCGGGAATACCCGCTCGATGTCACCGACGCCGCTGCCCTGCGCGCCGCCGCTGCCGACTTCGTCGCCGGCGTCGGTGTTCCGGATGTCGTGATTGCCAACGCCGGCGTCTCGGTCGGCACGCTCACCGAGCACGCCGCAGACCTCGACGCGATCCGGCACGTAATGGACGTCAACTATTTCGGCATGGCGGCAAGCTTCTCGCCGTTCATCGCCGGCATGCGGCGGGCGGCCGGCGGTCGCCTGGTCGGCATTGCCTCGCTCGCCGGCATCCGCGGTCTACCGGGCGCCGAGGCCTATTGTGCGTCGAAGGCGGCAGCGATCAGCTATCTCGAGAGCCTGCGCCTCGAACTGCGCGACTCGGGAATCCGGGTGCTCACCATCTGCCCGGGCTACATCCAGACGCCAATGACCGAGGCGAATCCGTTCCCGATGCCCTTTCTGCTTGCCGCCGACGATGCGGCAGCACGTATTGCCCGGTTGATCGAACGGGGCAGCAGCTACAGCGTCGTTCCGTGGCAGATGGCTATCGTCGGCAAGCTGCTGCGGCTGCTGCCGAACGCCGTCTACGACCGGCTCTTCGCTGCCGCACCACGCAAGCCACGGCAGCAGGAACGCCGCTAGCCTGCGGTCTTCGCACCGCCGCAACTCGCAACTCGCCGCGTCACCAGTCGATCGGCTTGCCATCACGGAAGAAGCCACCGCTCGGACCATCGTCCGGCAGCAGCGCGGCCCAGACGATGCCGCTGGCGCCCTCGTCGGCACTGCGTGTGGCGTTCTCGCCGCCCATCCCGGTACGACACCAGCCGGGGCAGACCGAGTTGATCTTGATCGCGCTACCTTCGAGTTCGCTGGCAGCCAGGCGGGTCAGGGCGTTGAGCGCCGCCTTCGACATCCGGTAGCCGGGCCAGAAGCCACCCATTTCGCTCAACTGGCCCATCCCCGAAGAGACGTTGACGATACGTCCATAGCCGCTTTCGCGCATCAGCGGCACACAGGCCTGCAGCAGGCGCAGTGCCGCCAGCGCATTGCAGTCGATCGTCGCCGCGACAGTCTCCGGTTCGACGGCGAAGACGCTCGCTGCCAGCGGGGGGCGGGCAAAGTCGCGCGCTTCCGGGAAGATGCCGGCGTTGTTCACCAGTATGTCGACGCGGCCGAACTCGCGACGCAGACGAGCAGCGAGAGCCGCGACGGCGCTGGCGTCGGTGACGTCGGCGAGGTGCGGCAGAACGTCAAGGCCACCCTCCCGCAAGCGGGCGGCTGCCGCTTCGATGTCCGCGGCGTTGCGCCCGACCATCAGGACCTTGCAGCCGGCAGTCGCGAGATCACGCGCAACCGCGAGGCCGATGCCGCGTGCCGCTCCGGTCACCACGGCGAGTTTCTGAGCTAGCATTCGTTTTTCCTCCTGTCCGTAGAGGGCGCATGATGCAATGGACTGACGCGCTCGGCAAGTTGCACGGTCGTTATTCGGGGTCGCCGCGAATCGTTTCGCTGGTCCCGAGCCTGACCGAGTTGCTGATTGCCCTTGGGCTGCACGAGTGCGTGGTCGGCCGCACCGGCTTCTGCATCCACCCGCGAGAGCTTGTCCGTGGCATTCCGAAGCTTGGCGGGACCAAGGGTTTCGACCGCGAGCGACTGCGCCAGTTGCGACCGAGTCATGTGCTGGTCAACGTCGACGAGAACCGGCGCGACGAAGTGGCGGCGCTGCGCGATTTCGTGCCGCACCTGATCGTCACCCATCCGCTGGCAGCACGGGACAATCTCGAACTCTATCGCCTGTTGGGTGGCGTCTTCGGCCGTGAGGAGCAGGCGGCAGTGCTGGCTAGCGCCTTCGAGCGCGAATGGGTGGCGCTCGCCGAGGTCGCCGCCGCACTGCCGCGGCAGCTCGTCTTGTACCTGATCTGGCGCGACCCGTGGTTCAGCGTCGCCCGCGACACCTACATCTCGCGCATGCTGGCGGCCGCCGGCTGGGACACGCTGCCGCTCGATAGCGCGCTGCGCTACCCGCAGGTCGAACTGGCGGAGGCAGTCGGCGACGCCGAGATCGTCTTCCTCGCGAGCGAACCCTATCCCTTCCGCGAGCGCGACCGGCGGCGACTGCAGCGCGAATTTCCCGCCCGGCACTGGCAGTTGATCGACGGTGAAATGGTCTCCTGGTACGGTAGCCGGGCGGTCGAGGGCCTCTCCTACCTGCGCCAGTTGCGGCTTCGCCTGGCCCAATCGGCGGGAAATTGACGAGCATCAAGCGCCGGCGAGCCGGGCTGACTATACTGGCTGGCTCCGTCCAACGAAGTTTTCCTCCATGGCCGCTCGCAAGATTCCCCAGCTCGTCTGCCCGGCGGGCAGCCTGCCGGCACTCAGGGCCGCGGTAGACCACGGTGCCGACGCGGTCTATCTCGGTTATCGCAACGATACCAACGCCCGCAACTTCGCCGGCCTGAATTTCGACCACAGGTCGATGGTCGAGGGGATCCGCTACGCCCAAACACGCCACCGCCAGGTTCTGATGGCGATCAACACCTTCGCTCAGCCCGGACGCTTCGCCGACTGGCAGCGAGCGGTCGATGGCGCGGTGGAACTCGGCGTCGACGCCGTGATCCTCGCCGATGTCGGCCTGCTCGACGACAGCAGTCGCCGCCATCCGGACCTGCGACTCCACCTTTCGGTTCAGGGTTCGGCGACAAACTACGAAGCGGTGAACTTCGCGCATCGCGAGTTCGGAGTGCGTCGCGCCGTGCTGCCGCGGGTCCTGACGCTGGCGCAGGTCGAAACGGTGATCCGCAACACGCCGGTCGAGATCGAGGTGTTCGGCTTCGGCAGCCTGTGCGTGATGAACGAGGGTCGCTGCTGGCTCTCGTCGTACGCCACCGGCGAGTCACCCAACACCGTCGGCGCCTGTTCGCCGGCGAAGTTCGTGCAGTGGCAGAAGTCTCCGGGCGGCATGGCGACGCGGCTGAATGGCATCCTGATCGACTGCTTTGCCGATGCCGAACCGGCGGGCTACCCGACGCTGTGCAAGGGGCGCTTCGAGGTGCAAGGGGAAACCTATTACGCGCTCGAGGAACCGACCAGCCTCAACGTGCTGGACATCCTCCCCGAAATTGCCCGCATCGGCGTTGCCGCGATCAAGGTGGAGGGACGCCAGCGCAGCCCGACCTACGTCGCACAGGTCACCCGTACCCTGCGCGCGGCACTCGACGAACTGGCACGCGACGAACGGCACTTCAGCGTCCGGCCAGCGTGGCAGGCCGAACTCGCCCGGCTGGCGGAAGGCAGCCAGGTGACGCTCGGCGCCTACCATCGACCTTGGCGCTAGAGGCAGAACCAGCGATGAAACTCTCGCTCGGGCCGCTGCTCTACTTCTGGCCAAAGAACGAGGTCTACGAGTTCTATGCCGAAATGGCGCAGAACCCGGCGATCGACATCATCTGCCTCGGTGAAGTCGTCTGCTCGCGGCGGCAGCAGATCCGCACCGCCGACTGGCTGCGCCTCGCACATGACTTGGCGGAGGCCGGCAAGGAAGTCGTCATTGCGGCGCAGGCGCTGCTCGAATCGGAGAGTGACCTGAAGGCGCTGCGACGCCTGGCGGACGAGCTCTGCGAGATTCCCGGCTGCCTGCTCGAAGCGAACGACCTCGGCGCGGTCGGCATCGCCGCCGGCCGACCATTCGTTGCCGGGCCACACCTCAACATCTACAACGAGGTGACTCTGGCGGCTTTCGCCCGTCGTGGCATGCGGCGCTGGTTGCCACCGCTCGAGGCGGATCGACGGCTGATCGAGACGCTGCATCGCTCGCGACCGACCGGTGTCGACAGCGAGGTGTTCGTTTTTGGCAGGCTGCCGCTGGCTTTCTCGGCACGCTGTTTCACCGCCCGGCACTACAATCTCGCCAAGGACGATTGCCAGTTCCGCTGCCTCGACCACCCGCAGGGGGTGACGCTGCGGACCCGCGAAGGACAGCCTTTCCTGACCATCAACGGCATCCAGACAATGTCGGCGCAGACCTGCAGTCTCCTGCCACAGATTCCCGATCTGCTGGCGATGGGGGTCGAGGTGATCCGCATCAGCCCGCAGCCGCAGGCGATGCCGGCGATCATCGCCGCCTTCGACGCCGCTCGCCACGGTCAGGCCCTTAGGGCCGATCCCGCTGGCTGGGCGAGCGAGGGGCTGGTCGACGGCTACTGGTTCGGCGATGCCGGCATTGTGCGCCATCAGGCTCCCGGCCAGGTCAATTGCGAAGGAAATCACGCATGAGTCAGCGTTTCACGATTCCGGGCTTCACGCTGCCGGGTTTCTTCTCGACGATCGGCGCGCATCTGCCGCAATGGCCACACTCGCTGGCGCTGGCGACGGCTCTCAACGCCGCTGCCAGGACTGGCCTGCTGCCGGCCGACACCCTGACGCAGCTTGAGGGCCGCAGCTTCGTCGTCGAAGTTCTCGACGCCGGCAGCGTCGCGTCCTTCGTCTATCGCAATGGACTCTTCAGGCCGCTGCTGACCGTCCCCGTGACGCCCGATCTCTGCTTCCAGGCCAACCTGTCGGCCTTCCTGCAACTGCTGGCACGCCAGGAAGACCCGGACACCCTCTTTTTCAGGCGCGAGCTGTCGATCGGCGGTGACACCGAACTCGGACTGCTGGTCAAGAACATGCTCGACGCCATCGAATGGCCGCAGTTGCCGCAGTTGTCGCTCTTCCGGCGTTGAGCCGGGGCCGGCACCGCGGCGAAGCATGTCGCCCGCTCTGGCGGCCAGGCGCCCGCTGATCGCCGGCATCGCCTGCGCACTCGGTGCCGGCATGCTCTGGGGGCTCGTTTTCGTCGTTCCCCTGATGCTGCCCGAGTATCCGCCGGCGATGCTTTCCTTTGGCCGCTACCTTGGCTTCGGCGTCATTGCGCTGCTGCTCGCCTGGAGCGATCGCGCGCGTCTGTTGCGGCTGCAGCGCCGGGACTGGCGAACGGCTTTCGAGCTGGCGCTGGTTGGCAACATCCTCTACTACCTCTTCCTGGCGTCGGCAATCCAACTCGCCGACGCACCGCTGCCGACGATGCTCATTGGCACGCTGCCGATCGTCATCGCCATCGTCGCCAACTTCGGTAGCGACGCGTTGCCATGGCGGCGCCTGCTGCCCTCGCTGGCGGTGATGATGACCGGCATCATCCTGGTGAACCAGCATGAGATGGCTTCGCTCGGCATGCAGCGCAACGCCGATGACCACTATCTCGGGGCGCTGCTGGCGCTGGCGGCCGTCGCCGCCTGGACTTGGTACCCGGTGCGCAATTCACGCTGGCTGCACCAGCGACCGGAGATCGGTCCCGGAACCTGGGCGCTGGCGCAGGGGCTGGCAACGCTGCCGCTGGCAGCGATCGGGATGGCCGGCGCCGGCGTCTGGCTGGGTGGCGGCTTTGACTATCCGCTCGGACCAGAGCCAATGCGCTACCTTGGACTGATGCTGACTCTCGGCCTCTGTGCCTCATGGCTCGGCACCCTGCTCTGGAATCGGGCCAGCCAGTTGCTGCCGACCGCTCTGAGTGGTCAGCTCATCGTCTTCGAGACGCTCGCGGCCTTTACCTACGCTTTCGTCTGGCGTGGCACGCTCCCCGGCGCCTCGGCGCTTCTCGGCATCGCGCTGCTGGTTGCCGGAGTCGTTCTCGGCGTACGTGCCTTTCGCGCAGTCTGAGCTTGCGCGCACGTTTCTTCGGCCGGCCGCGGCCGGGCCCGGTGCTAACGGTCATGACTGTAGAGATACCCCGAATGAGGAAAGTCATGACCGTTTCCCTCATCCCCGGCCCTTCTCCCGCGCGCGGGAGAAGGGAGATGCGCGAGTCGCTGACGCGACTTTCACATTAAAATGCCGCCGATGCTGGTTCTTGGAATCGAATCCTCCTGCGACGAAACGGGCGTCGCGCTGTATGGCAGTGATGGCGACGGCGGTTTGCTGGCGCACGCGCTGTACTCACAGGTCCGGATGCACGCCGAATATGGCGGCGTGGTGCCTGAACTCGCCTCGCGTGACCACATCGGGCGTCTGGTGCCCCTCTTGCGGCAGGTGCTGGCCGCCAGCGGCCGTTCGCTGACGGCGATCGATGCCGTCGCCTACACGCAGGGGCCGGGCCTCGCCGGTGCCCTCCTCGTCGGCGCCGCTTTCGCCGAGGCGCTGGCGACGGCACTGGCGCTGCCGACGGTGCCGGTACACCACCTCGAAGGGCACCTCCTGTCGCCGCTGCTGTCGGCACGACCGCCGCGTTTTCCCTTCGTCGCCCTGCTGGTCTCGGGAGGACATAGCCAACTGATGCGCGTCACCGGCGTCGGCGAGTACGCGCTGTTGGGCGAGACGCTCGATGACGCAGCCGGTGAGGCCTTCGACAAGACCGCCAAGCTGCTCGGACTCGGCTACCCGGGTGGTCCGGCGCTGGCGGCGCTCGCCGACAGCGGCCGGCCGGGGCGGGTGAAGCTGCCGCGGCCGATGCTCCGGTCGGGCGATCTCGATTTCAGCTTCAGCGGCCTGAAGACGGCGGTGTTGACCCGCGTTCGCGAACTCGGCACGCTCGACGACGAGCAGCGCGCGGACATCGCCTGCGGCTTTCAGGAAGCGATCGTCGAGGTGCTGGTGAGCAAGGCACTGCGCGCAGTCAAGGCCGCTGGACTGCAGCAACTGGTGGTCGCCGGAGGCGTTGGAGCCAACCGCGAACTGCGCCGGCAGCTCGATGCCCGCGCCGCGAGGGCACGTATCGACGTCTTTTACCCGGAACTCGAATTCTGTACCGACAACGGCGCGATGATCGCACTCGCCGGCGCCCTGCGCCTGCAGGCAGGGGTCGCCGGCAAGGAGCCCGGCGCTTTCGCGGTGCGGCCGCGCTGGCCGCTGACCGACGCCTAGCGCTTGCTGCCGATCCTTGGCTCGTTGCCGGCCAGCAATCGTTGCAGGTTCTGCCAGTGCTTGCCGATCAGCGCCATGGCAATGATGCCGATCACCAGCACCATGCCGTCGTTACCCCACAACAGGATGGCGTACAGTGGCGCCGCGGCTGCCGCGACCAGGGCGGCGAGCGAGGAATAGCGCAGGGTGAAGGCGATGAACAGCCAAGTGGCGAGCGTTGCCAGCCCAAGCCACGGATTGATCGCCAGCAGGACGCCGGCAGCGGTAGCGACACCCTTGCCGCCCTTGAAACCGAGGAAGACCGGGTAGAGGTGGCCGAAAAAGACGGCCAGCGCAACGACACCGACGGTCACTGGACTCAGCCCGTACAGCGGGGTGTAATGGGCGGCGAGAAAGACCGCCAGCCAGCCCTTCAAGGCGTCGCCGATCAGGGTGAACACGGCGGCCCCCTTGTGACCACTGCGCAGGACGTTGGTCGCTCCGGGGTTCTTCGAACCATAGCTGCGCGGGTCGGCGAGACCGAAGACGCGGCTGGCGACGAGCGCGAAGGGAACCGAGCCGAGCAGGTAGGCAGCGAGGACGGCAAGCAGGGTGAGCAGTGTCGATGGCATCGGCTGGGTGATCTCGAGGTTCCGACATCGGGATCCGGGGCCGGAAGGCTATAGAATGCGCGCTCTGTCGCCACCTTTCCGGCAGCGCGGCGCCATCATACACCACGCCGCCGGCGCACCCACCTGGCCCCTTGCCGCATGGACATCATCTTCATCAACGAACTGCGCGCGACGACGCTGATCGGCATCTACCCACGCGAGAAAGCCCTGCCGCAGACGGTCGAGATCTCGCTGCAGATCGGCACATCGACCGCCAGTGCCGGCGCCAGCGACGACATCGGCGACACCATCGACTATGCGCACGTCGTCGACCGCCTGCGCGCCGAACTCGCCGCCCGCCACTTCAACCTGCTCGAGCGGCTCGCCGAGTATGTGGCGACGCTGCTGCTCGAGGATTTTGGCGCCACCTGGGTGCGCGTCTCGATTGCCAAACTGGGCATGATGCGGGGCGTTGCGCGGGTCGGCGTGGTCATCGAGCGCGGCGCTGCCGCCTGACCCGGAGCCCGCTCCGGGCCGTCCGGCAGCCCCTTTCCCGCGGCTCGCCAACGCCATGCGATGCGCCTGCCGACCGGCGGTTCCGTCCTGCTCGTCGCGGCCAGGCGAGCAGTCGCCGCCACTTCGCATATTGGTTGAGCGTTTCGCTCAACATTGTTGATTCTTTGTTTCATTGT
>DDUX01000060.1:42916-46810 GCA_002345025.1 Candidatus Accumulibacter iunctus
GTTCTCGGTATTTGACAATCATAGGAGGAGACAACTCATGGATGACTCAGGCAAGGCCTACTGGTCGGCAACCCTCAGGTTGCTCGGCTGGATCATGGCCGCTTGGTTTGCGATCACTTTCCTCGGCGGCATCATTTTCGCGCCACAACTCAACAGCTTCCATCTCGGTGGCTATCCGCTCGGCTTCTGGATTGCCCAGCAGGGTTCGATATACGCCTATATCGCGATGATTTTCATCTACGCCAAACTGATGGGCAACATCGACCGTCGATTTGACGTTCACGAGAAATAGGGGAGCCCTAGATGGATCTGCAAACCACGATTTACCTCTTTGTCGGCGGCAGTTTCGCGCTGTACATCGGCATCGCCATCTGGGCGCGCGCCGGCTCGACCAGCGACTTCTACGCCGCCGGCGGCCAGGTGCCACCGGTGATGAACGGCATGGCAACGGCGGCCGACTGGATGTCGGCCGCCTCGTTCATCTCTATGGCCGGACTCATTTCGAACATGGGTTACGGCGGCGGCCTGTTCCTGATGGGCTGGACCGGCGGCTACGTGTTGCTGGCGATGCTGCTCGCGCCCTACCTGCGCAAGTTCGGCAAGTTCACCGTGCCGCAATTCATCGGCGACCGCTTCTACTCGAAATCGGCGTCGACGGTGGCTGTCGTCTGCCTGCTGACGGCCTCGCTGACCTACATCATCGGCCAGATGACGGGGGTCGGCGTCGCCTTCTCGCGCTTCCTCGGCGTCTCGAGCGATACCGGCATCTACGTCGGCCAGGCGATCGTCTTTGTTTACGCGGTGTTCGGCGGCATGAAGGGAATCACCTATACGCAGGTGGCACAGTACCTGGTGCTGATCTCGGCCTACATCATCCCGGCGATCTTCATCTCGCTGCAGCTCACCGGTATGCCGATCCCGCAACTGGGTCTCGGTTCGACGATGTCCGGCACCGATATCTCGCTACTGGCGCGCCTCGACCAGGTGGTGACCGAGCTCGGCTTCGGCAAGTACACCACGACCACCGCCGGCAGCACGCTGAACATGTTCGTGTATACGATGTCGCTGATGATCGGTACCGCCGGTCTGCCGCACGTGATCATGCGCTTCTTTACGGTGCCGACGGTTGCGGCGGCGCGCAGTTCGGCGGGCTGGGCGCTGGTGTTCATCGCCTTGCTCTACACCACGGCACCCGCGGTGGCGGCGATGGCCAGGTACAACCTGAATGCGACGGTGACCCCCGGCATCAAGACCAACGCCGACCTCTATCTGCCGGCTTCCAACCTCGTTTACGAGGAGCGTCCGGACTGGATGAAGCGCTGGGAGAAGACCGGCCTGATCAAGTGGCAGGACAAGAACGCCGACGGTCGCATCCAGTACTACGACGACAAGAGCAAGAACCCCGAAGCCAAGGCCAGGGCCGAGGCGGCGGGCTGGAAAGGCAACGAGCTGACGGTCAACGCCGACATCATCGTGCTGGCCAACCCGGAAATCGCGCTGCTGCCGAACTGGGTCATCGCGCTCGTAGCAGCCGGTGGTCTGGCGGCCGCACTGTCGACGGCGGCCGGATTGCTGATGGCCATTTCGGCGGCGATCTCGCATGACCTGGTGAAGGGCGTCTTCATGCCGAACATCAGCGAGAAGCAGGAACTGCTGGCGGGCAAGATCTCGATGGCGGTGGCCATCGTCATCGCCGGCTACCTCGGCCTCAACCCGCCGGGATTCGCTGCCGGCACGGTCGCGCTGGCCTTCGGTATTGCCGCCAGTTCGCTGTTCCCGGCGATCATGATGGGCATCTTCTCGAAGAAGATGAACAAGGAAGGTGCCATGGCCGGCATGCTGGCCGGTCTCTTCGTGACCCTGTTCTACGTCTTCGCGCACAAGGGCATCTTCTTCATCAAGGGCACCGAGTACTTGGACCTGATCGGCGGCGCCAACAGCTTCTTCGGTATCACGCCGGAAGCCTTTGGCGCGGTCGGCGCGCTGGTCAACTTCATCGTCGCCTTCCTGGTCGACAAGGTGACCAAGGAGCCGCCGGCGCACATCCAGGCGATGGTCGAGGCAGTGCGCGTGCCGCGTGGCTCCAAGCTGGTCGATGGAGCGCACTGAGCGACACCAGCTCATCCTCCCGCTGCCCGTCGGCTTCTGCCGGCGGGCAGCGTCTGGCAAACCCCGCCGGCTGCTCTGGCGGGGTTTTTTCTTGTGAGAAGTGGGTTTTCGCGCTGCGCACAGCAACGGGAGAAATCGATGGAAGTAAGCCTTGCCCTTACCTGGCTTCTGTTTCTAGGCCTTTTTCCGCTGGCGTTTTTCTGGCTGCGACGGGCATGGCGAATCCTCGTCAAACGAGACTTTTCCGAAGTGGCGTTGAAACGTGGCGAACCGCCGCCGAACGCGGAAAAGTACGCGCCCTACACGGCTGCCGTAAACCTCATTGCAGGCGCGATCGCGGTGTCGGTGATCCTGCTGGTGGTCATCAGCGGTGTCGCGTATGAGACCTGGACGGCAATTGCCGGCTCAACGATCTGGATCAAGTTCTTTGCCGACTTCATCGTCAGCCGGCAGGCGCGCTTGAACTGGGGAAAACCGAAGAACTAGCAGGCGGCCACGGGGCATCGCCCCGCCGGATGATGTCCGAACCCCGCCGCTGCCGACGAGCGGCGCATCGCGTGCTCGGCGGCTCTGCCGCAGCCATCGACAGGCTGGCAGACGGTGTCTTGCGACGCGACGGATTTTCCGTATAGTGCCGCATCGACCTTGTGGAAAACGGAGCCGCGAGCGATGGACGCCAGCGAAGCCAAGCCTTTCGACCGGAGCGAACCGGATGACACGAACGGTTTCCAGGCAGCAAGCGCGCAGCTCATCCTCAGCAGCCATTCACGGCTCCTGCAGCGAACACTCCTGCCCGACAGCAGGCAGGGCGATCCGGCGAGGTGTCTCTACCACGCACCTTTCGTCGTGCTGGCGCACGATGCTGCACCCGATCCGCTGTTCTTCTATGGCAACCGTGCCGCGCAGGCGCTGTTCGCGATGCCTTGGCGACAGCTGGTTCACCTGCCTTCCCGGCTCTCGGCGGAGCCGCTGGCACGCGAGGAAAGACAGCGACTGCTCGACCGCGTTGCCCGACAGGGTTTCATCGATGATTATGGCGGCGTCCGCATTGCGGCCACGGGCAAGCGTTTTCGCATCGCCGGCGCGACGGTCTGGAATCTGCTCGATGGGAAGTCCGTCGTCGTCGGCCAGGCTGCGGCTTTTGCCAACTGGTTTCCAGTGAGCTGACTGGCCCGCGGCGCTCGCGCCGACGGTGCAACCGTCACCCGTTTCAGCGCCGCTTCTCTCAACTCGGGCCGCGGCTGCGCGGCCGGCTCGGCAATGTCTGCGACGCGCCGATGCCCCTTGGCTCGCACACGGGTTGCCCAGGCCAGCGGCCGGAAGCTCTCCCGCCGGCTCCGATGGGCGGCGCCTACATCACCTGGGAGAGATATGAACCCAGTCGCAAGTCGGCAGTAAGGATATGCTCGGTCAGCCACCGCTCGAGAAACTCGATATGTTCAGCCACCACAGGCTTGGCCGCCTGAAGGATTTCTTCCTGCAGTTCCTTGGCGCTCTTGATCAATTCCTGGTGCTCCGCCCTGTGTTCTTCGATTCCCTCATAACGATGCTTCAGCATCAAGCGTTCCTCGTGGCTGAAGTGCCAGACCGTGCAATTGATCAGCTCCGCCAACGCCGCCGCAATGTATTCCGGGGATTCATCGTCGATTACCGAATGATTGAGAATATTGAAAATATCCACCAACTTCCGATGATCTTCATCAATTTCGTCGACGCCAACGCTGAGTATCTGGTCCCAAACAATATCCTTCACAATCTTCTTCTCCCGCCTGCAATAGCAGACTC
>DDUX01000060.1:46836-46995 GCA_002345025.1 Candidatus Accumulibacter iunctus
TTGGCGCTCTTGATCAATTCCTGGTGCTCCGCCCTGTGTTCTTCGATTCCCTCATAACGATGCTTCAGCATCAAGCGCTCCTCGTGGCTGAAGTGCCAGACCGTGCAATTGATCAGCTCCGCCAACGCTGCCGCAATGTATTCCGGGGATTCATCGTCG
>DDUX01000060.1:47066-52649 GCA_002345025.1 Candidatus Accumulibacter iunctus
TCCCGCCTGCAATAGCAGACTCGTAGCGTGGGTTTGATGACATGAACCGTACCGGTCTCGCGACAGACGCTCGAGACGGTGAAATGACTGCTGCTTTCCTCCTTCGCTGCCGATCGTCGTCAGGTCGCAGAAGACGATCGCGAACTCCTGGGGGGATGGTCCGAACNNTCGCAACGGGATGCCAAGGAGCCGCAGCACGGGCAGTGCGCCGCGTCGGCGCCGGATGCGGGCAAAGCTCCGGTCTTGTCGCCCGCCGTGCAGGCACGTACCGGCAATGCGGCGGACTGGCCCGGCCGGCTGGCTTTGAACGAGGTTGCAGGCAGCACGGAGAGCAGGCGGCGTGCGGCTGATACCCGCTAGGACGACGCCCGCTGCCGGANNACTCCTGGGGGGATGGTCCGAACCGTGATTTTCGACACCTGCCCGATGCTTGAGAAGTGTAAAGATCATGTCGGTAGAGTCAAGTCCGACATGGGGGTTAGCGATGAAGCTGCGGAGCATCTTCGTGGCATTTCTGGGGTTGCAGGTCTGCCAACCGGTCATTGCCGCTTCGTTGTACCGATGCGAGGTCAATGGGCGAGTCGAATACACCGACCGGCGTTGCCAGCCGGCGCGGCAGATCTGTTCGCAACGGGATGCCAAGGAGCCGCAGTACGGGCAGTGCGCCGCGACGGCGCCCGATGCGGGCAAAGCGTCGGTCTTGTCGCCCGCCGTGCAGGCACGTACCGGCAATGCGGCGGACTGGCCCGGCCGGCTGGCTTTGAACGAGGTTGCAGGCGGCACGGAGAGCAGGCGGCGTGCGCCTGATACCCGCTAGGACGACGCCCGCTGCCGGATGAGCGGCCGCCGACCAGGCAACGGGGGAAGACAGCAAACGCAACGGGACGGCAGACAGAGTAGCCGTCGAAGCCGACCTGTGGTCAACCTGGAACAGGTGTGCGGCACCCGCCAGGTCACCGGCAACTCAAGAATGGCAGAAGCCCGGCGAAGCGAAGCCTTTGCGGCCTCCGCAATGCGCACGCGCACAAGGCCTGGCGCCGGTGCGGCGCAACGATCACCGAGCTTCGCAGGGCGGATAGTCCGTGTAGCCGGCGGGGCCGGGTGTGTAGAAGGTCGCCGGATCGGGCGTGTTCAGCGGCGCGCCCATCCTGATTCGCTCCGGCAGGTCCGGGTTGGCCAGGAAGGCGGTGCCAAAGGCGACGGCATCGAGCTGGCCGGCGGCGATCGCCGCGTCCGCCTCGTCCGCCGAGTAACCCATGTTGCCGATCAGCGTGCCTCGATAACTGGCTCGCACCGGCGTCAACACGTCGCCGCCCTGCTGCCGGAAGAAGTCGCCGCGCATCAGGTGCAGGTAGGCGAGATCGAAGTCGTTCAGGCGGCTGGCAAGCCAGGTTGCCAGCCCGATCGGATCGCTATCGATCATGCTGTTGTAGCTGTTGAGGGGCGAGAGGCGCACGCCGACGCGATCGCTGCCGCAGACGGCGCAGACTGCCTCGACGACTTCACAAAGCAGACGGGCACGATTGGCGACTGGCCCGCCGTAAGGCCCCGTGCGCTTGTTGGCACCGTCACGCAGGAACTCGTCGAGCAGGTAGCCGTTGGCGGCGTGCACCTCGACGCCGTCGAAGCCGGCCGCCAGAGCGTTGGCGGCCGCCCTCGCGAAACCGGCAACGACGCCCGGCAGTTCGTCGTCCCGCAGCTCGCGCGGCGTGACGTAGGGCTGCTTGCCCGCCGGCGTGCGCACTTCGTCGCCGGTGATCGGCAGCGGACTCGGCGCAACCGGCTGCGCACCGTTGTTGAGCAGCGGATGGCAGGCACGCCCACCATGCCAGATCTGGAGAAAGATCCGGCCGGCGGCAGCGTGCACGGCGTCCGTGACGCGCTGCCAGCCGGCAATCTGGGCTGGCGAGTGGATTCCGGGCTCGGTCCAGAAGGAGGAGTTCCCCGCCATCGCCATCGTCGCCTCGGCAATCAGCAGCCCGGCACTCGCTCGCTGCGCGTAGTACTCGGCCATCAGGGCGGTGGGAACATGCTCAGCGTCGGCCCGGCAGCGTGTCAGCGGTGCCATGAAAATCCGGTTCGGCGTGCTCAGGGCGCCAAGGTTGAGCGGGCTGAACAGTGAAGGCATGGTTCGTGATCTCCAAGCAAAGGGGGGAATACTAGCGCAGACAGTGGCTGCTGCGTCGATGACCGCCGCATCGTGCCGATACGGTCGCCGGTGGTGGCGCGAGAGCGGCCCGCTCAGCGGGGCCCGATCTGCAGTTGCCGCGGGTCGAGAAGCAGGTAACGTGCGAAACGGCCCTCCGAGCGGCTGCCGTCGTCGCTGACGAGAATGATCCACTGGCGACCGTCGATCAGCGCCGTGCCGACCCCCTCGGCGTGCTCGAAGCCAGGCAGATCGCGCACGCTCACCCGTTGCGGCAGGTCCTGCCGCCCACCACGCCAGAACCAGAGGGCAAACTGCGTTCGCTCGCGGCCAACCGGCCCGCCGACGACAAGATAGCCGTCGAGTGGCGGAATGTGCGCCAGGGCACGGATGCCGTGTCCGTGCAGATCGAGGCTGAACAGTTCGCTGGCAATCTGCGGCGCCTCGCCAGCGTCGAACATCGCATCGGCATTGTCGATGCAGGCGATGGTTGCCCGGCCAGCGCGCAGCGGACTGCGAAAGCCCAGCATCAGCGCACGCCGGTCGGCACGCATGGCGAGTCCTTCGATGTTGAGCCCGCCGCCCGTTTTCACCTGACGGACCTCGGCAGCCGCCGCCAGCAGCGGATGCGCAGCGGTCAGCGCCGGCTTGAGGTCGACCACCAGGCGCGCTTCGACCACCTCGCCGCCAGCGACGCGAAAACGCAGCAGCTTTTCCCGCGCCGGCTTCTCGTCGCCGGCCGTGTTGCGCGAATGCGAGGTGAGGGCATAGACGTAACCCGCCTGATCGCCCGTAACCGCCTCGAGATCATCGAGCTGCCAGTACTCCGCATCATCGCGCCGCTGCGTCGGCAGCCGCAGTGGCGTGCAATCGACGGGGCCACTGCCGTCGAAGCGCAGCAGGCTGAGCGGGCATTGCTCCTCATCCTCGACGACGATGAAGCGACCATCGGCGAGCTGGAAGATCCCCGACGGCTCGTAACAGCCCGTCAGTGTCCGGAAGCAGGGGCGAACATCGGCAGACATGGGCTTGATCCCGATGGGTAGCGGCTGCCCTCGGCTGCACCAGCGAGACGCGTCGCAGCCGGCAGACCGGTTGATGAGGAAGCCGAGCAGCGACGCGGACCGTCATCTGGCCAGCCATCGGCCGGACATGGTATCGTTGTTGGCAACCAACGGGAGGACCAGACGAATGCAGTTGCTTGCCCGCATTTCATTGCCCTTGTTCGCGCTGCTGCTCGCCGCCTGCGCCACCGGCGAAGCGCCGTCGACGACGGCGAGCAGCGACAGGAAGGACGCCGTCGGGCGGTCGAAGAAGAAACAGCTCGACTTCCGGCTCGCCAGCGGCACCTACCGCTGCGAACTCGGGCAGAGCGTCGAGGTCGAGCGGCGGGCGCACAGTGACCGGGCGATCGAGCTGCGCTGGCAAGGCCGGCAGCACACGCTGCAACGGCAGGCCTCGTCCTCCGGCCTGCCACGTTACGAAGACCGCCAGAACGGGCTGCTGTGGATCGACCTGCCGTGGAAGAGCGTGCTGATGGATGCCCACAGCGGGCGTCCGCTGGCGAATGAATGCAAACCGGCGTCGAGCCGGACGGCCAGCGGCTGAGCCGCGGCCGCCGCTGCCGGCCGACCCTGCCGGACGGCAGCCTACCAGGGTGCGCTGCCAAATGCGCTGGCAAAGAGCGCTCCGATGTCGCTGCGCTGCGGACGGTGGTTCTGTCCGCCGCGATGCGCGATCTTGACCGCACCCATGACGGCCGCCAGACGGCCGGTCTTCTCCCAGTCCCAGCCGGCGGCAATGCCGTAAAGCAGTCCCGAGCGATAGGCGTCGCCGCAGCCCGTCGGATCGATGACTGCGGTGGCCGCGACGCAGGGAATGTCAAGGCACCGACCGCCGACATGGATATGCGAACCAGCCCCGCCACGCGTCACGATCAGGGCTTCGACGCTGGTCGCAAGCTGCGCGAGCGAGCGACCCGTGCGATCGCAAAGGAGTTTCGCCTCGTAGTCGTTGAAACACGCATAGGTGGCCAGCCGCATGAACTCCGTCAGGTCGTCACCGGAGAACATTGGCAGACCCTGCCCCGGGTCGAAGACGAAGGGAATGTCCGCCGCCGCCAGGTCGCGCGCATGCTGCAGCATGCCGTCTCGCCCGTCGGGAGCGACGATCGCCAGGGTTGCCCCGGGAACGTCGGCAACACGGTTGAGATGCGAGTAGCTCATCGCTCCCGGGTGAAAGGCGGTGATCTGGTTGTCGTCGAGGTCGGTGGTGATGAAAGCCTGCGCGGTGTAAGTACCGGCGATCCGGCGCACGTGCGCGCGCGAAAGGCCGTGGTCGTCGAGGCGGACGAGGTAGGGATCGGCATCTTCGCCAACAGTGGCCATGATCAGCGGGTCGCCACCCAGCAGCCGGAGGTTGTAGGCGATATTGCCGGCGCAACCGCCAAACTCGCGCCGCATCTCGGGCACCAGGAAGGCGACGTTCAGGATGTGGATCTGCTCGGGCAGGATGTGATTCTTGAAGCGATCATGGAAGACCATGATGTTGTCGAAGGCGATTGAGCCGCAGATGAGTATGGACATGGGGTATCGGGTCACTCGGGACGTTTGCGCGGGATGGCAGTATAGCATCGACGCCGGTGGGCTTCCGCCGTCGCCGCGAGTCCTCCCGCTCAGGGATAGAAGACGTAGAGCCGGTAGCCGGCAGCATCGATCTGCTGCGCTTCCAGCCAGACTCTGACTTCCAGGTCGGCGTTCGGCGCAAAGGCCCCTTCCTCGAGGGCGGCCGAGGACAGGTATTCCTCCGGCAGCAGCACACGACGGGCGACAGCCTTGTCACGGCTGTCGGTGAGGGTTAGTTCGAGCGCCGGGTAGGCCTGCGCGTAAGCGGCCCGGTTGCGCAGGGCAGCCTGCAGGACGAGCAGCTTGTTCCGTTCCGGATCTGCCTGCAGATCCGAACTCTCGATACTGACCAGCGCCGCCTGCCGTGGCAGTGGGATTTCGCTACCGAAGGCGGCACTGAGCACCTCCAGGGCGGGCCGCAGGGCCGGCGCGCTGATGGCGATGCGGCCACGCAGGTGAAAGACGAGCTGGCCGGCAAGAACACAGGCGAGGATCGCGGCGACGACGACGAAGGTCGTTCGCGCGCTGCGCTCGCCCGGCGACGACGGCGCATCGGGTACCTCGGCCAGCCATTCCGGCGTACGCGACGGCCCGCGCAGCTCGTCAGGCAGCGTCGCGCCGTCGGCGGCTGCATCCGGCTGCCGGCCGTCGGCAACCGGCGACCCGCCTGTCGCTGCCGTCGGCTCGTCGGCGAACTCCGCCGGCGCCG
Source organism: Candidatus Accumulibacter iunctus (assembly GCA_002345025.1). Taxonomy (GTDB): domain Bacteria; phylum Pseudomonadota; class Gammaproteobacteria; order Burkholderiales; family Rhodocyclaceae; genus Accumulibacter; species Accumulibacter iunctus. The sequence goes on from DDUX01000060.1 coordinate 52,546, forward strand.
GCGAGACGGCGATTGCGGCTGCCTCCGGAACCTTCGGGGACGGGGTGTCGGCGGCCGGCGTCACCGCCGCGCGCGCTGCCGGCTCCGGCCGCGTGCTCGCGCGG
>DDUX01000059.1:0-3049 GCA_002345025.1 Candidatus Accumulibacter iunctus
CACGGCGATGCCGGGCGGCATCGCCGTGTGCTTCGGCGACGGCGCGTTCGTTTCCGGCAAGCATGGCCTGCCACCAGCTCTCACGCACCTCGCCGGCGAGCTTCCAGCGCGCCTGCTCGACCAGCGCCGCGTAGGCTGACTGCTCGCGCTCGATCAGTGCGAGGGTTCGTTCCTGATAGCCGGGCAGCCAGAGCGGCAGAGCAATGCCGGCCTCCCATTCGCTCTGGCCGGCATCGCGCTGCAGGCGGTCGTTGCGGTTGGACAGCGTCGCCGTCGGTGCGCCGGAAAGGAAGCTGTCGGCGGCATCGCGGCGGGCGGCGAACGCGTCGTGGCGGGCCAGCGCCGTGCGAGCCGCGGGGTGGCGCTCCCAGGCGGCGGCGAAGGCTTGTCCGAGCGTCAGGGTTTCGGCGACTGCCCCCGGAGCGGTCAGGCTGGCGGTGACGAACAGGACGGTGGTGAACAGCCGCGACCGCGTCGATCGGGTGTCGTGCATCGGATTCTCCGGTGGTGCATGGAAAAATCCGGCGGAGCGCTGGGAAACAGCCGCCGTGCGGACGGCGACGGTGATGAGTCAGTCCGAAAGGCCCCGCCGGTCAGGCGAGGCCGGTCCATTTCGGCCGTTCAGGCCGGGCGAGTGTGGGGGAAGGCGTGCCGCGTACGGCGGCGAGGATGATGGCGTCGCCGAGTTGGGCGATCGTCGGCAGGGGCGCCGGCCCGAGGGGTGCGCAGCAGCCACCATGGCAGCTGCTGCAGTGGTCGTCGAGATCCTGGCATTGGCCGTGGTCGGCGGCTTTCGCCAGGCCGGCACACGCCTCGTCCGAGTGGTGGTCGTGCTGCTCCGGGTTTGCCGCGATGCGCGGCAGTAGCGGGTCGGCCACCGTGCCGACGAGGGCCCACGCCGCCTGGAGCGGCAGAAGGGCGATCAGCAGGATGGCAACGAAACGACGCATGGCGGTATGGGGGCGATGCAGTAGTCGAGGCCCGGACTCTAAAGCCGCGCGGTGTCAGGCGTCAAGGGCGTTGGGTGTCCTGTTCCCTCGGCAACAGTCGGGACCCCGGCAAAGGGCAGGCTGCATCAAGACAAGAACGTAGGCGAACGACGGTGTTTGTGCTCGCCCGCGCACTCGGGAGGCGCTCGCGAACCCCATGCGCCAGCACCCGTGCCATGCCAAAGGCTTGACCCAGGCCGCTGGGCGCTTACAATTCGCTGCCAGCGCCGCCGCGGCGACACCAGCGGCTGGACGTTCAGGTGTGATGGTCGCACGCACTGTTCCCAGATGACCTCATGCGCCGAGGCTGGCTACTTCTTGAGGAACTGTCCCGGCACCAAAATGGATGGAAACAATGATGGTGTTCCATGCGAGCAGCAGTGGTGCAAGTAGTGGTCCAAAGCAGTCGCCGCCTGATGCTGCGTTCCAACACCGCATTCGACAGGATGGCCAGGCGCTTGTGGCTCAGAGCAATCAGGCTCCGGTTTGCGGGCCGCCGAACCTGACGCGGCTGCCGCACCGGGGCGACTCGACTTGCCGCCCCGATCTGTCGAAGCACGCGGTATGTGACCCGTCGGCACGCTGGTCTCCGAGGCGCGAGCCGTGAGCCTTCTCCCCCTCCCGATCATGCACCTCGTCGATTCTGCCCGGAGCATGGTAGCGGTTCTGCGTGCCAACTCCGCGATGGTCCGTGCCCATCGTTTGCAGGCACGCGGCAAGCTGGCGGCGGCACTGGCGCTCGCCCGGAGCGGCTTGGCCGTTCTCAGGAAGCCTTATGTTCGCCGCCGCAATCCAATGGAAGGGCTGGCGCTTGCTTCGCTGACGATCCTGGCGGAGGAGATTTCATCGCAGCTGCAAGCCAGCGGCGCCACGGCCGACGATCTGGCCGACGCCATTGCATACCTCAAACAACTCAGCGATGACCCACAGCCCGATCTGTGTTCATCCATCACGTTCCTCGAGACGCGTCGTGCCGCATCATCGCGACAGCCAAACGCATGACGGGCCGCTGCCACCTTCCCTGAGCGGCGTGCCGCCACGGCCGGCTGAACGGCCTTGGGCCATCATTCGTTCCATCGGATAGGTCGACGCAAATGTTCGGACTGTTCAAGACCCCATCGTTCGCGGATCCTGCGCTCGGGGAGTTTCGCCGCAAGGGAGGGATGTGGCGTGGAGAGATTGCGCTGGGCGATATCCGGGCACCCCTGGCACTTCCCGGATCTCGCGCGGCTCCCGATCCGCAGGCGCTCGACATCGCTCGCTCGATTGCGACCGACTATCCGGGCTGGCGCGCGGGAATTGCGGCGTCGCTGTTCGAGCATTACGCTCCGTACGCAGAAGGCGTTGGCACGGCTGATCTCGAGGCTCCCGCAGAAGCTCTGACTCACATCTCCCAGCCAGACCAGGTCTGGCGCCACACCTCGGTCGAATTCGTTGCGGTCGGCACACTCGATGGCGAGTTGGGTGTCGAGATCGGCTACCGGGTGGCGTGGGACGAAGAACACACTCTGGGCGCACGGCTGCGGAACGGACGACTGCTTGAGCTCAACGGCAGCGTTCTGCCACCATGACGCTGGCGCCGAACACCTCGCCCGGGACGAGCGGGCAGGTGACCGCAAAGTCCTTCATCTGCGGCAGCAGCAGGCAGCGACGATGCACGCTGCCCTGCACGCGATAGCAACGACAATCTGCTGCTCTGCTCGCCGCCGCCAGGGCGATCAGTCGAAGTAGCTGCGCGCGGTCTCGAAGCGCTGCGCGTAGTAGCGGGCACCGAGCCGGTCGATGCGCACGCGGCCGCTGCCTGAGGGCGCGTGCACGAATCGTTCGTCGCCGATGTAGATGCCGACGTGCGAGAAGGGTGCGTTGCGCGTGTTGAAGAAGACGAGATCGCCGGGGCGCAGACCCGAGCGGTCGACCTCGCGTCCGCGGCGAGCGATGTCGGCGGCACTGCCGCTCACCCGGATGCCGGCGGCACGGTCGTAGATGTACGAAACCATGCCGCTGCAGTCGAGACCGGCGTCGGGGTTCTTGCCACCGAAGCGGTAACCGGTGTCGATCAG
>DDUX01000059.1:3197-84380 GCA_002345025.1 Candidatus Accumulibacter iunctus
GGTGAGCAGGATCCGGACGCGCATGGTGCACAGTATAAACTGCAGCTTTCGGAATTTCGGCGGAGAATCAGGCCTCTGTCTGCTTCTCTCAGCCTGCGCCCTGCACCGTTTCCGGCGGCGCGAAGGGTGCTTCGGTCCGCATCCGCGCCGCCGCCATGCCGCTGTGTTCGGGAGAGCAGACGAGATCGATCTCGCCGGACTGCACCCATTCGGCCAGCGGTCGACGCGAGCGGGCGAGCAGCGCAGCGGCCGACTGCTCGCGGGCACCAAGCGCTCCCAGCCAGCCATTGCGGCCGGCGCTCTTGACGGCGTAGAGCGCCGCATCGGCAATATTCACCATCGCACTCCAGTCCAGCGCGTCGGCATGCTGCGCCGACAGCGGAAAGCAGCAGAAACCGATCGAGCAGGGCCGTGCCAACAGGCTGCCGTCGTCGAGCTCGAATGGCTGGTCGGCGATCGCGGCGCGCGCCCGTTCGGCGAGTTCGGCGGCGTGCGCGGGCGGCGTGGCACGTGCCACGACGAGGAATTCCTCGCCGCCCCAGCGCACCAGGTAATCACTATCGCGGAAGACGGTGCCGAGACGGCTGGACATCTGCTTCAGTACTGCGTCGCCGGCTGCGTGGCCGTAGTGGTCGTTGACCTGCTTGAAATGGTCGAGGTCGAGAAGGAAGAACACCAGCCCGGCATCTTCGCGCAGGCGGGCGCCATAGTTCAGGTGGCTCTCGTACGCGCGCACCGCCAGGGCGAGATCAGTCTCGATGTGCTGCGTCAGGAAGCGGCGATTGCGCAAGCCGGTCAGCGGATCGGTCAGACTCGATTCGGCAAGCGCCGCCGACTCGCGTTGCAGGTCCAGCGCCATTCTCTCCAGATCGGCCGTGCGCTCGCGCACGGTGCGCTCGAGTTCGACCTGGCGCGAACGCAGATGGCGGGTGCGCAGTTGCACCAGGGCGTAGATCATCAGCACCGCGAGCGCGGCGAGCGCCAGGCGAAAGCCCGTGCCTTGCCACCAGGCGGGCTGCACATGCACCGGGATGGCCAGTTCGTGCGGACTCCAGGTGCCGCTGCGGTTGCTGCCCCGGATGCGCAGGACGTAGTCGCCGGGGTCGAGGTTGCTGTAGCTGGCGATGCGGGCATCGGCCGTGGTGTGGGTCCAGCCGGCATCGAAACCCTGCAGCTGGTAGGCATAGCGCAGGCGACCCGGGTCGCTGTAGTCGAGCGCCGCAAAGCTCAGGCTGAAGCTGCGCTGCTCCGGGGTCAGGCGCAGTCCGTCGCGGATGCGGCCGGCCGGCTGGCGCTGCCCGTTGATGCTCAGTTCGGAGATCAACAAGGGCGGCTCGTAGCTGGAGGCGTCGAAGCGCGCTGGGGTCACCACCAGGATTCCCTTGCTGCCACCGAAGAGAAATCGCCCATCTCTGGTCGTCGCACGGGAAAGGAACCAGCCAGTGCCGAGATCCGCGCCATCGGCTGCGGTCAGTTCGTCGAGTCGGTCGGTCGCCGGATCATAGACGTACATCTGCGTCCAGATGCGGCCGCGCCCGTCCTGCAGCAGATTGCCGCCGAATGGCCGGTTGACTACGCCATGGCGCTCGCTGATTCGTTCGAAGCTTGCCCACCGGCCATCCCAGTGCCGCAGACGATGCAGGCCAGTGACTGCGGTATCCACCCAAAGGGTCTGTTGCCGGTCGAACAGCAGTCCGATGACGCTGGGGTTGCCTAGTCCGGCGCCGGGCTGTTCGGCCACCGGCTGCAGCTCGCTGCCCCCCGCGGTGACGCGAAAGAGGCCCTTGCCACTACCGATCCAGACGCTTCCGTCAGCCGCCTCGGCGAGGGCGTTGATGTCCGCGTGCAGTGGCTGCCCGCCCGGCTGGCTGAGGCGAGCGACTGCGGCGGTGCCGGGTAGCAGGCGAAAGACACCATCCTGTGTGGCGACCCACAGGGAGCCATCACTGCTGGCCAGGAGACGGCGGGTCGCGCCTCCGGCATGGGGGAGGGTGCGCAATTGGCGTCGGCTTCGGCTGAACTGATGGAGCTCCGAGTCCGCTCCCAGCCAGATCGTGCCATCGCCAGCCTGGGCCATGGCCTCGACACGAACGGCGGGCAGTGGCTGGCCGGGTGCCCGGGCCGCAGTCTGCTCCTGCCCGGCGCCGTGCGGCTGCACGGTGCCGGTGACGCGCAACTGGCCATCCATCACGGCGATACCGCCCTGATGGGTGGCGGCCCAGACTTCACCGTTGTCGAGGTGCAGCAGGCTGCGCACATCGGGCGCAGAAAACGGGGTGTCGGGCTGTGCATCGGCGCCGCGCAACCAGATGCTGCGATTGCTTGGGTCGTGGCGCTGCAGCCCGACACCGAAGCCCCCCACCCAGATCAGGCCGGCGTGATCGAGCGTCAGGCTGGTCACCTCATTGCCCGCCAGACCCGCAGGCTTGCGCGGATCGTGCTGCAGCCGCTGCCGCAGGCGGCCATCACGCAGGTCACGGATTTCGATCCCTGAAGAGAGGCCTGCCCACATCAGGCCTCCGGGTGCCTCGACGAGGCTGCTCACGCCGTCCGGGCTGGTGCTGCTGCCGGGCCTTTCGTCGACCAGCAGACCTTCGCTCGTGGCCGGGTCGACGATCGCCAGATCGCCTTGCTGCGTGCCCGCCCAGATACGCCCGTCCGACGCCTCGAACAGGGTCTGGACGATGCGACCGGCGAGGTTCTTGCCGCCCGCTCCCGGTGCTGAAAAGATCGGCTCGAAACGGTCGCTGCCAGGTCGGCGGCGACTCAGGCCCGCCCAGGTGCCGACCCACAGCGTGCCCTGGCGATCGACCAGCAGCGCCTGCACCCGATTGTCCGGCAGGTCGCCCGGTTGTCCTGAGTGCCGGTAGCGGGCGAAGTGACCGCTGCCCGGGTCGAAGCGCTGCAGCCCGCCTCCCTCGCTGCCCACCCAGATGCCGCCGCCAGCGTCTTCGGCGAGGGCGCGAATGGTCGGCAGCACGAGGCCGCGGTCCGGATGCTCGCCACTGCAGGCGGTGACGGTTTCGCTCTCCGGATCATAGACCGCCAGACCGTCGGATTCGGTGCCGATCCACAACCGGCCATCACGCCCGGCGAGCAACGCGCGGATCCAGCCCAGGTTGCGCGCCGCCGGGTCGGGGCTGTCGCGCTCCTGCGGGCGGAAGCGGTAGCCGTCGAAGCGCACCAGACCGTCACCGGTTGCTATCCAGAGAAAGCCGGCGCGGTCCTGGGCGATGGTGGGCACCACATAGCGCGGAATGATGCCGACGCCGACCGAGGTGAAGCGCGGCTCGGACAGCGGGTTGTCGGCGCCGGGAAAATCCCGGCTGGCGGCGTGGAGCGGACCGGCCGCCAGCAGGAAGACGAGGAGCAATGGCAGGATGTGGGCGAATCCAGGCAGCCGCAGGGCGATGTGCACCACCAAGGCCGGCTGCCCCGGGCTACGCCCTGCGGGCGCGGTCGACGGAGCATGCTGGCAGACACTGCGTACCATCTGGCGGCGTTCGGCAATGCGTCCAGCCACTCCTGGCTCCCGAATATTCGTCACGCACGCAAGTGTATTTCATTCCGGGTAGACTGCGACTTTCGGGATTTTGGAGGGAAGAACCATGGATCTGGCCGATTCGCGCCTGCTGCGCGCCGAATGCTACCTCGACGGTCGCTGGCAGGCCGCCGATGACGGCCGCACGCTTGCGGTCAGCGATCCGGCGAGCGCGCTCGTCATCGGTGAGGTGCCGCTGATGGGCGCCGTCGAGAGCGGGCGGGCGATCGCCGCCGCCGCTGCCGCTCTGCCTTCCTGGCGGGGGAAGACGGCGAAGGAGCGGGCCACTGTTCTGCGCCGCTGGCATGATCTGATCGTTGCCAATGGCGGCGACCTGGCGCAACTGATCACCGCCGAGTGTGGCAAGCCACTCGCCGAGGCGGCTGGCGAAGTCGCCTATGGCGCCTCCTTCGTCGAATGGTTCGCCGAGGAGGGCAAGCGCGTCTACGGCGAATCGATCCCGTCGCCGGCGAACGATCGTCGCCTGCTGACGATCCGCCAGCCGGTTGGCGTCTGCGCCGCGATCACGCCATGGAACTTCCCGCTGGCGATGATCACGCGCAAGGTCGCGCCGGCGCTCGCCGCCGGCTGCACGGTGGTCGTCAAGCCGGCCGAGCAGACGCCGCTGACGGCGTTGGCGCTGGCGCTGCTGGCGCACGAAGCGGGTCTGCCGGCGGGCGTGTTCAACGTGCTGACCGGCGATCCGCTGGCGATCGGCGGCGCGCTGACCGCCAGCCCGCTGGTGCGCAAGCTGTCGTTCACCGGCTCGACCGAGGTCGGCCGCTTGCTGATGGCGCAGTGCGCGGCGACGATCAAGAAAATCTCGCTCGAACTCGGCGGCAACGCGCCGTTCATCGTCTTCGACGACGCCGACGTTGCGGCAGCGGTGGAGGGGGCGATCATCGCCAAGTATCGCAATACCGGCCAGACCTGCGTCTGTGCCAACCGGCTGCTGGTTCAGGACGCCGTGTACGATCGCTTCGTCGAGCGACTCGCCGAGCGCGTGCGCTCGCTGCGGGTCGGGGCAGGCAGCGAGGAAGGCGTCACGCAGGGACCACTGATCGATGCCGCCGCTCTCGCCAAGGTCGAGGAACATGTCGCCGACGCGCTCGCACACGGCGCGCGGGTGGTCACCGGCGGCCGCCGGCATGCGCGCGGCGGCACCTTCTTCGAACCGACGGTGCTCGCCGACGTGACGCCGGCGATGCGTGTCGCCAGCGAAGAGACCTTCGGCCCGGTGGCGCCGGTCTTCCGCTTCAGCGACGAGGCGCAGGCGGTGGCGATGGCCAACGACACCGAGTCCGGGCTCGCCGCCTACTTCTACTCGCGCGATGTCGCGCGCTGCCTGCGGGTGGGCGAAGCGCTCGAGTATGGCATGGTCGGCATCAACACAGGTCTGATCTCGAACGAGGTGGCGCCTTTCGGTGGCATCAAGCAGTCGGGGATCGGTCGCGAGGGATCGCGGCACGGCATCGACGAGTATCTCGAGATCAAGTATCTGTGCTTCAGCGCCGTCTGATCCGGTCCGTGGAGGAAGCGGGATGAAGCTGCTCGTCGGCCTGCTGTTCGTCGGCCTGATCGCCGCGATGATCCTCTGGTGGCGCGCCCTGCACCGCCACCGTGCCGATTTCATCGAGAAGTACCCCTATGCGAAGTTCCTCGACGCGCGTCTGGCAGCGCGCCGGCCGGAACTCAGCGCGGCGCAGCGGAAACTGGTCTTCGAGGCGCTCCGCGACTACTTCCAGCTCTGCTACCAGGCGAAGAAACGGCTGGTGGCGATGCCGTCGCAGGTGGTCGATGACGCCTGGCATGAGTTCATCCTGTTCACCCGCCAGTACCAGCAGTTCTGTCAGCGTGGGCTCGGTCGCTTCCTGCACCACACGCCGGCCGAGGCGATGCGTTCGCCGACCGACGCGCAGGAGGGAATCAAGCGCGCCTGGCGGCTGGCCTGCCGGCGCGACGGCATCGACCCGCGCACACCGCAGTCGCTGCCGCTGCTCTTTGCCCTCGACGCCATGCTCGGCATCGCTGGCGGCTTCACCTACCAGCTCGACTGTCTCGCGGCAGCGCAGGCCGGCAGCACGAGCGCCTACTGCGCCGGCCACATCGGTTGCGGCGGCGGTTGCAGCGGCAGCTCGGGCGACGGCGACTCGTCGTCGGGTGACGGCTGCAGCGGCGGCGGCTGCGGCGGGGACTGACGCCACCCGCCGCCGGTGGCGAGAAGCCTGGCAGCCTGTCGGACTTGGGTCCGGAAAACTGCCAGATTTGACAATGCGGAATGAGAAAGCCGGATTTTGTCGATTTTCCTGCCTGTTCTTGTCGCGGCAGAAGCCAGTGTTGGCGAGATCGGAATGGCGGCGAGGCTGACATGCATCGAAGCGCTGGAAAGCAGCGCTGGGATGGGGACACCACAGTCGGCGGTGTCGAGATGCAGCTTGTAGCCGCTCCAACTGTTCTTGTAGCCCTGCGCATTGCATTTCGTGCCGCGATCACACGCGGTGGGAATCTCCTCAGACAACCTGATCTCGGCGCTATGACGTCTGCACCGATGGCGTCAGAAATGCGCTTTGGGTCATCAGGTTAGCGGGGAGATCAAGCACTGTAGAGGATTTCCGGGGTCTATGTCGTTTCGTGTGGAAACGTCGTTGGTGGATAGGCATCGAGGGTACGACGATCTCAAGGGCGGACGAAGTCCGGGCGAAGCCGAATCCTTGACATCGTCGTACCCTCGCCAGCACCTCCGCAAGGCCGAGAGTGGCAGACAGCCGCCATCGGCCTTGCGGACAATAGCGGCTGTTCGCTTGTGTGGGGATCGGTCATGATCGAGATGCTCTTCACCCAGGCGCTGGCCGGGTGCTCCGTGGCAGGTCAAGCGGGCCGACTTCAACCGGTAGGGCTGCCGGATTGACCTGCAAGTGACGTTTGGCGGCAGCCGGCACGTCTGCCCGGCCTGTGCAGCGGCGGCGCAACCTTTCCATGATCGACTGGCGCGCTCCTGGCGAGATCTCGACTTCTTCCAGTACGAGGCGTACCTGCACGTCGAAGTGCCGCGCGTAACGTGCTCGGGCTGCTGGAAGGTGACGCAGATTCCCTCTCTTTCGTCTGACCACCGCAAGCCCGATGGCTGGCCACGAGAGTCGAGGGGCCCTTGGCGATGCTCTGCAGATGGTGTCGGCCGCCCACGCCGATGAAGACCGGGGCGGGTGGCGGGCAAGCATCCAGCGCACGTGCGGCCCTGCCGGGGAATTCAGACCACGACGAGATGACGGCTTTTTGCCTCAGGAACGGCTTGCAGCGGGACCGCACGATCCAGCGTCACCAAGCGGCCACCTTGCTGTACCGCCAGTGCCAGCAGATAGACGTCGGTCACCTGGCGGGAGGCGAGTACGGCATTCCAGGCAATCCGGCCGCCATCGAGGATGCTCACGGCGTCTGCCCAGAAAATGTGGTGGCTGGTCGCCGTCGCCGCGGCGAGACGTTCGGCTATGGCCCCGGCCGGCAGTGGGCTCGGGTAGCCGGGTTGCGACATGATCCGGATACAACCGTTCTCGGTCAGCGGGCACGACGCCCAGCCCGACTGAATGTTCTCCTGCAGCCAGGCCATGGCTCTGGCGTGATGCAGGTGGTCGCTGTCCAGCAGGGCGATCAGCACATTCACATCGAGCAAGGCGCGCATCAAACGCCTTCCTCGTCTCTCAGCTGGTCGACCTGTTCGTTGGTGACCACTTTCCCCCGTGACGGGAATGGGCGGAAACCGTGGACGGCCGCCGGCTCGCTGGTGCTGCTGGTCGTCGATGGCGGCGATTGGGTCAGGGCTTGTCGCACGAGGTGCGACATCACCCGGCCGACCGTCGTCCCGCCACTCCGGGCAAGCTCCTTGGCAGCCAGCAGGACATCGTCTTCGATATCGAGTGTGGTACGCATGAGTATTCTCCTGTCGAGTGATGTATTGATGCCAACGCATCAGAAAACTGCAAGCAAGCAACGATACCAAACCCGATGGGATCATGGAGCACAGCTGTGCTTTGATCATTCCAGCCGGCGAGTCCCAAGCTTCCACAGCACCGATCGAGAATAGGGTTGCGCAAGTCGGAATCATGAATTACATTGAAAATCAATGCTAGTTCTTCGGGTTGCCTTAGTGTGTTCCATTGCAACGAGGATTCGGTGGGCCTGGCCCCTCCTTTAGCATGACCATTCTGCGGATGCAGTTGTTCGGGCCACTGGCTACTCAAACCGCCATCAAGGGCTTTGGTGAAGCGATCCGGCTCATGCCAAAGCGCCTTGCCATCCGGCCACGCCGTTCCCCTGAGGAGAATGATCGCCATGAGCAGACGTCCCCTTCGCATCGGGCTATCTGCCCGCATCTACCACCCGCAGCCGGGTGCCACCGGATTGCAGTCCAAATCGTTGCAGTACTTGGAGCAATCGGTCGCGCACTGGGTCATGTCCCGCGACGTCATGGTCTTCATGATTCCCTCGGTCAGCGGCGACGGCATCGTTCACCGCAGCAGCATCCGCCTCTCGGACTATCCACAGTATCTCGACGGTCTGGTGTTGCAGGGCGGCGCGGACATCTGCCCGCAGTGTTACGGCGAGGAACCTCTGCACCCGGACTGGGCCGGCGACCGCCAGCGTGACGCCTACGAGATGGAGCTGTTCCACGAATTCGTCGAAGCCGGCAGGCCAGTGCTCGGGATATGCCGCGGCGCGCAGTTGATCAATGTCGCGCTTGGCGGCACGCTCTACCAGGACATTGCCACCCAGGTGACGCCCGCAGGCGTTCACGTGCATGCCGACTACGATCGCCACTTCCACGACATCGTTTGGGACGCCGGTTCCGGTCTCGCACGCCTGTACCCGAAGATGACGCGAGGCGGCACCGTGTCCATTCATCATCAGGCGATCCGGGCGCTGGGTCGGGGCCTGCGTGTCGAGGCGCGCGGTGCTGATGACGAAATGGTCGAGGCCGTCCGGCTCGAAGGCAAGCCCTACGTCCTCGGTCTCCAATGGCACCCCGAGTTTCATCCGCCCGGATGCCCGACGCTCCTGGACTGCACGCCGATTCTGGACGAGTTCCTGAACGCTGCGCGAGGCCGGCTATGGTGATTCGCGCTCGCCTGCCCAAGACCCGACGACTTCCCGTGTCGCACGTTGGCGATGGCCATCCTGGTGACTTGCTCCGCAATGTCTGACGACCTCCTCTCCCCTCTGCGCCAAGGCTGGGAGGCCCTGCTCGAACGCCTCTTCTTCCTGCCCCCGTTTCCGGAAAGCATTGACTCGCTGGCCTTGTTCAGTCTGCTGCTGGTCGTCGGGCTACTGATCGGTGAGTGGTTGCATGCCCGCGTCGGCTGGCCAAGGGTGATCGGCTATGTGCTTGCCGGTAGCATTTTCGGACCGTCACTGCTCGGCTGGATCAGCATTGAGGCATTGGCGCAGGCGCGGCCGATAGCGGACGCGGCCCTCGGGCTGCTGATGCTCGAGGTCGGCCGACGGCTCGACCTCGGCTGGCTGCGACACAGCCCGGAACTGCTACGCAGCACGCTGATCGACATCAGCCTCTCGTTCATCCTGATCTTTTCCTTCGCCCTTCTGCTGATCGGGCAAAGCCCCGCCTGGGCGGCCGCCACGGCCGCAGTCACGATGGCCTCGGCGCCCGCTGTCGTGTTGCTTACCATCGAGGAGTCGAAAGCGCAGGGCGTGGTGACGGAACGGATCGTCCTGCACACGGCGATCGCTTCTGCGGCCTCCTTCGTCGTATTCACGCTTGTCCTCGGCGTCATCCACGCCGAGCACAGCGAGGACTGGCTGAATGCCGTGGTCCATCCGCTATGGGTTGCCGTTGGCGCGCTGCTCATCGCCTGGGGGGTTGCCCGTCTGGCGTTGCTTATCGCCCACTTGCTGCCGAAGCGTTCGCTGGCCCAGGTCTTCATTCTCGTCGCCAGCGCCTTGCTGGCCGTTGGCTTGGCCCGCATGCTGGCGGTCCCGGTCTTTCTGACGCTGTTCCTGATGGGTGTCCTGCTGGCACATATCGATAAGCGGCAAACGCTGCGCTACACCGCACTCCCCGAAGGCCACTGGCTGCTCGCCATCATTCTCTTTGTCATCGTTGGCGCCTCGCTGCCGTGGCAGGAGTTCACCTGGCTGACCGGGCTGCAGGCGATTGGACTGCTGCTGGTTCGTGCCGTGGCCAAGGCGGCAGCGCTGGCTGCTGCCGGTGGCAGCCTGCCGCTGCCGAAGCGGCTGCTGGTCGCCACCGGCATCCAGCCGCTGTCGGCAACGGCTGTCTTCATGGCCTATGAAATCGCCGGCCTGTACCCGGAAATCGGTCGTTCGGCGCTGGCTCTGTCGCTCTTCGCCGCAGCCCTCATGGAACTGGCCGGACCGGCGCTGTGCCGCATCGCGCTGCGCAAGTCAGGCGAAACCGCAGGCAGCGACACTGGCAAGGGAGGTATCGGATGAGCAAGTGTCTGGGGGAATTCAGGCACAGCGAACCGCTGACGCTGGGCGTCGAACTGGAACTGCAACTGCTGTCCCTGCGCGACTTTGACCTGACCCGTGGCGCGACTGACCTGCTGGCCAGCCTCGACTACGACGGACGCTTCGGCGACATCAAGCTGGAGATTACCGAGAGCATGATCGAAGTCAGCACCCTGCCACGGGCAAGCGCAGGAGGAATCGCCGCCGATCTCGCGGGCCTGCGCGAGGTCCTGCGGGTCCATTGTGCGCGCAACCACATTGCCGTCTGTGGCGGTGGCACGCATCCCTTCCACCGCTGGCCGGAACGGCGCATCTGCAGCGGCGAGCGCTTTGACGCGCTGTACCAGCGCTACGGCTACCTCGCCAAGCAGTTCACTGTCTTCGGCCAGCACATCCACGTCGGCTGCACTTCGGCCGACGATGCGATCTGGCTGACGCAGGCGCTCGGCGTGTACGTGCCGGTATTCGTCGCTCTCTCGGCGTCGTCGCCATTCGTTGACGGTGTCGATACCTTTTTCCAGTCGGCCCGTCTCAACGCCGTCTCGGCCTTTCCGCTCAGCGGGCAGTGCCCGCCACTCGCCAACTGGGCGGAGTTCGTCCGCTATTTCGGCATGCTGCAAGCCTGCGGCATCGCGGCCAGCATCAAGGACCTGTACTGGGACGTGCGGCCCAAGCCGGAATTCGGAACGGTCGAGATTCGCGTCTGCGACACGCCACTGAGCATTGAGAGCGCCACTGCTCTGGCGGCACTGGCACAGGCGCTGAGCCGCTGGCTGCTGCGCACGCGGCCGGATCTGCAGGTAGCGCGGCAGGTGCATGTCGCGCGCTACAACAAATTCCAGGCTTGCCGATACGGCATGGCGGCGATGATTTCCGATCCAGTCGCGCTCGGCCAGCGGCCGCTGCGGGAAAGTCTCGCCGAACTGCTGGAATTGCTGGCGGCAGATGCCCACGAACTCGGCTGTACGCCATGGCTCGATCACCTTCAGCCACTGCTCGCCGATGATGCGACCGACGCCGCCTGGCTGCGCGGCATGCAGCGAGTGCATGGCAACCTGAATGACGTGGCCCGCGAAGCGGCTGAACGATTGCTCGCCCGCCCAGCCCACGAACCCCGGGAGATCGGACGATGAAACGCCGCCTGACGCTGCTTTCGCTGGTCCTTGCCACCACCATTTCTACCGCCCGGGCCGTTCCGGGCTGCGAGTTTGACGCAGTCGCGGCAGGCAGCGGAAGGATCGGCCAGTGGATCGACAAGGACAACTGGCTGGCGGTCGAGAATCAGCGCGTCAGCCTGCAGGCAGCCGACGTGTTCATGCCTGCCCGGCGGCTTCGCCCGGCCGCCGGCGGCGAAGCCCTGCGCGCCGCACCGCGCCCGCTCGAGATTGATCGCCTGGAGACCACCGACCCCCTCGATGGCCGCAAACGCGACCTCGGCTTCCTCCTCGACAGCCGCCTCAATGTCGACGGGGTCCTTGTCCTCCACAACGGGAGAATCCTCAGCGAACGGTACCGCAATGGCCTGCGCGCCAGCGAGCCGCGACTGTTGTTGCGGGCGACGAGACCGTTGCTGGCGCTTTTGGGTGCGATGAGTATCGCCCAGGGGAAACTGACGGGAGACAAGTCCGTCACCCGTTTCATCCCGGCCCTGAACAACCAGTCGGGCTTGCGCAAGCTCTCGGTTCAGCGCCTGTTGCAGGGCCAGGAGCGGCATGCCTGGTCGCCGGAAGAGCTTGCGCAGTGGCGCCAGGCAGGGGGCTGGACAAGCAGTCAGCCGACGACAGGTATCCGTTCGTGGCTCTCTCAACCCGGGCGCTGGGACAAGCCACTGGTCGAGCAGGAGGTTCCCCCGTTCCCCGGCAGCCCGGACGACGACCTGCTGGCCTGGCTGCTGGCCGAGAGCAACACGGTCCCGCTGGCCCGCCTGTTCTGCGAGCAGTTGCTGATACGCAGTCGGCACGAACAGCCGGTGTTCTGGTTGACTGACGAACAAGGTATCGAACTTGCCGAAGGTCTGGGTATGTCGCTGCGCGACTTTGGCCGCCTTGGCCAGTTGCTCCTCGATGCCCGCGTCAGCCGCAGTCGCAGCCGAATTCCCGCCTGGTTCGTCGAGACTTTGACCGCCTCGTCAGGCATCCGCAGTCCGGAAGTGCCCGGCCTGCCGAAGGGCAGCGAGCAACGCTATGGCTTCATGCACCTCGGCGGCAAACCCAACCGGGTGGCCATCATCGCTCCCCATGGCACCAGTCTGTATGTCGATTTCGACCGACGACTGGTAATCGCGGTGTACGCCACCTACCCGCGAACTGGCACACCGGCGCTGCTGGCGACCCTTGAGCAGTTCTGGAAAGTCGTCGACCAGGCCGTCAGCCAGCCACGGCAACGCTGAGCATGATCTGGCCACCCCGGATGATGAGACAAGATGCAGGTAGGGCAGCGATGGGTATAGGTCGCGCAATGTTTTGGTGGCTTGACCCCGCATCCCAACGTGAACCGCCGAACCGACTCGCACTCCGGATTGCTGCCGTGTGACTCGCTTTCAGGAAAGATGGCCCGACTACCGTAGAACGGGTGCCGGATATACCCTTCGTCAATCAGGCAACCATGCAGCAGGTCGCTTTCGTCGACTGCCACTTGCTTTTGCTGAGCATAGAGCGCGGCATGGCATACCGCGGCCAGGACGCATTGCCGGGTCACGGCCACCCAGGTCTGCCTCATGCGGACAGGCTGCGGCCGGACCTTTTTTCGAGCCAGTCCAGTCGGGAGCGTCATCCCGCAGGGCATCGGCCATATCGCCAAGCGCCGGCCGGATATCCTGGAGAATGGTGAGTGGCTGAGATGTTTACCCTTCGAACCGTCACCAATTGAATGCTTGGCAAACCCAGGCGACCATTCAAGACTGCTAGTAGACCACCTCCCAGGCGCGGCCGGGATTGCGCACGACGACGATTCGCGGCGGGAAGGCGGAAAACAGCGCAAAGCCGGCGCAGGCGCGGGCGTCCTCGCCCTTGATCTTCTCGAACTTCGCCGGATCGGCCGGACGGAAGAGGTCGCCGTTCGTCCGGCGCAGCACCACCTCGGCGTTGCCGGTCAGCGTCGCCTCGAGCTGGTCGGCAGCCGGTGCGTCGATGCGCACGCCTGCCGCCCAGGCCTTGTCGAGACACTTCATCTTCCTGATGTCGTCGACCCGGATCTGCGGGTTGCCCTGCAGCGCCGCGTAGATGCCGTCGAAGTTCGGTCTGAAGCTGTCGGCGCGTACCTTGACCAGCTTCGCGAGTTCCTGCCGGTCGGCGTCGCTGAGCGACGTCACCGCCGCGGCGCGATGCCACGGATGTTCGCTGGCGAACGGCGCATCGAACTGGCGCTCGATCCGCAGCCTGCCGGTGGCGGCCTTTTCCTCGACGCCTTCGCCGCTCTGGTTGGTCGATTTGAACTGTCCGCCGCTGCGCTCTTCGGTCACCTGGTCGTTGACCTCGGCCCAGCGCAACTGCGCGCGGTAGCTGGCCTGCGCATCGGCTGGCTCGAAATCGATGCGCAGCGTATTGCGGCCCTTGCGCACCGCCGGTCCGGCGGAAGCCACGGGCAGCCACACCGCGGGGCCGATCTCGCGCGCCTCGAAGAGCACCGGCACCGTGCCCTTGCGCACCTCCTGTTCGGCGAAAAAGATGTTGTTGATGTACAGCCGCGCCGTGCCGGCGACGGTCGTCACCTGCTCGTTCTTCTGCGGGTCGCCGACGAAGGGGGTGAACTTGAACTCGACGTTGATGACCGCCGCCGAGGCCAGCGAGCTGCCGAGACAGACGAGAAACGCCAGGATCGCATGGCGCATGGGTTGTCCTTTCGTGAGAGTGGTGGCGCGTCGGCCGGAGATGCCGCCGCCGCCAGCAGTATAGCGATGACTGCCGGGACCGGGGGGCGCGGGTCGCCGACGTCGGTGACACATCTGCCGGTGCGACTTGCAGGCGCGTGCCGTCGGCCGGTCGCGACGGTGCAGCGACCGTCGTTCATCCGCCGGCGGGTGGCGCGGCGTTCAGCGTAGAATCCCCGCTTCGCCGCCACCGCCTTCTGCTCGCCTGCCGTGTCTTTCCCCTGGTTCTTCGCTGCCGACAGCTCGACCGCGCTGCTCTTGCCACTGGCGGCGGTCGCCGGCGCGGCGCTCGACCGTCTCTTCGGCGAGCCGCGACGCGGACACCCGCTGGTCGCGTTCGGCAAGCTGGCGAACGCCTGCGAGCGGGTGCTGAATGTGGGCAGCGCACGTCACCTGCGGGGTCTGCTGGCGTGGGCGCTGCTCGTCCTGCCGTTTGCCGGGCTGGCGCTGTGGGCGATCCCCGGCGGGCTGCCGGGCGCGATCGTCGACGCGCTGCTGCTCTACCTGGCTCTCGGTGCCCGCAGCCTCGACGAGCATGCACGACGCGTCGCCGATGATCTCGCGGCTGGCGATCTCGGCGCGGCGCGCGAGCATGTCGGCTGGATGGTCTCGCGGCAGACGGCAGACCTCGATGCCGAAGCCGTCGCCAGCGCCTGCATCGAATCGACGCTCGAGAACGGCAACGACGCCATCTTCGGCGCGCTATTCTGGTTCGCCCTGCTTGGTGGTGCCGGCGCGATCCTCTTTCGGCTCGGCAACACGCTCGATGCGATGTGGGGTTACCGCAACCAGCGTTTCGCCGCCTTCGGCTGCGTCGCGGCGCGCATCGACGACCTGCTGAACCTCGTCCCCGCCCGCCTGACGGCACTGTCCTACGCGCTCGTCGGCGATACGCGCACTGCTCTGCGCTGCTGGTGGCGGCAGGGCGCCGGCTGGAAGAGCCCGAACGCCGGCCCGGTGATGGCCGCCGGTGCTGGCAGCCTCGGCCTCGCGCTCGGCGGCGCGGCGACCTACGACGGCCAGCGGCAGCAGCGACCGCCGCTTGGCGAGGGCCGGCCGGCGAGCGCTGCCGACATTCCGCGGGCGCTGACCCTGGTGCGGCGCAGCCTGTTGCTGTGGCTCGTGCTGCTGCTCATCGGCGGCTGGCTGCGCGTCTGAAGCGTCGACAGTCGCCGCCGGCCGGCATCGGCACAGCGCCGGCTGCCGCCGGCTTGAGCGATGTCAAGGACGACCGTTTGCCTTCGCCGCATGATGCGGCGATGAAACGCTCCCTGGCACTGATCCAACTGTCGCGCGAGCACCAGCACGCGCTCGCGCTTGCCCTCGCCGCCAAGCGCGCGGCCGTCTCGGGTTCGGCCGACGAGGTCACGGCGATGGCGGCGCGGCTGCGCGCGACGATGGCCGGCGAACTGGAGACGCACTTCCGCTGCGAGGAAAGCAATCTGCTGCCGCTGCTGGCGGCGGCCGGCCATTCCGGGCTCGTCAGCCGGACCCTCGCCGAGCATCGCCTCCTGCGACAGTCGGCGGCGCTCATCGGTCCGCAGCGCGGGCGTGTGCTGGCTTTTGCCGAGCTGTTGCAGGCGCACGTGCGTTTCGAGGAGCGCGAGCTTTTCCAGGTCTGCGAGGAACAGGCGCGGTCGCGTGATGGCGTCGCCGCGACCGTCGTTGCGGCCGACCAGGCGGCGCCGGCCGCAGTCGTCAGGGCCAGCGGCAGTCGCGAATGAGCGGGTCGCCGCGGCGACCGCAGGGTGCGCTGCTGCCGGCAAGCGGCTGCGGCGTGCCGTCGTCGTCGATGCGTGCGGTCACCGTATCCCAGGCCAGCAGGCCGCTGCCGTCGAGCGTCAGACGCAACACCCAGCCGCTCCTCGCCGCCGCGTAGTCGAAGCCGTCGAAGACGAAGTTGCCGAGGCTGTAGACGATCAGCCTGCCGCGGTAGTATTCGACCCCCTGCGTGACGTGCGCATGGCCGCCGACCACCACATCGGCGCCGGCGTCGATCATCAGGCGCGCGAGCTGGCGCTGCCGCGCACTGGCCTGCGCCTCGCGCTCCCAGCCCCAGTGCATGAAGGGGATGACGAGATCGGCACCGGCGGCGCGTGCGGCGCGAATGTCGGCGACGACGTGGCTGTCCTCGCTCCAGGCGATTCCCGGCCAGTCTGGCCCGGCCTCGAACGAACGCGGCTTGAACTCGTTGTAGGCGAGGACGGCGATGCGCAGACCACGGCGCTCGATCCACAGCGGCTGGTGGGCCTGCTCGAGGTTGCGGCCGCCACCGAAGGCGGCGATTCCCTGACCCGCCAGGAGATCGAGGGTCTCGACGAAGGCCTCGCGCCCGTAGTCGCCGGAATGGTTGTTGGCGACGGCGAGCGCGTCGAAGCGTCCAGTCAGCACCCGCAACACGCGCGGGTGGGCGCGGAAGGTGGCGATCTTGTTCTCGAGCGGCGTGCCGGTGGTGGCGATCGGGCACTCGAGGTTGCCGATGCGGTAGTCGGAGTCCTCGAGCAGCGCGGCAAAGGGGGCGAGCGGATCGGCGCCGGCGGCGATCAACTGTCCGGGTCCGTCGTCGAGCATGATGTCGCCGACGAACACGAGGCGCAGCGGCTCGGCGGCGACGGCACCGCCGAACGCGCAGCAGAACGCCACCAGCAGGCAGTGCAGGCAGCGCAGGCAGCGGGCGCTGCTCATGGCGCGCGTCCGGCGGCTGCCGACAATTCGCACCAGTACTGCAGCTCGCCGTCGCGGACCGGCTCGTAGACGCTGTTCAGGCCGGTGAAGCCGTAGGCCGGCCGGGTCGACGCCGGCGGCGGGTAGGGATGGGTGAGCTGCTGGATCGGCGCTGCGCCGCCGTCGCGGGCGGCCAGGACATAGAGCTTGATCGCCGCGAGATCGGCCGGCTCCTTCTGCCAGACCATGCGGAAGAGGAAGTACGAACCGATGGCCTCGACCGGTACCGTGTACGGTGAAGCGACGGGCTCCGCCCGCAGGATGCGCGTCTCGCCGCCATAGGTGACGTGACAGAGCAGCGTCTCGGCGGCGACGGGCCGGGCGCAGAGCAGCGTCGCGGCGAGCAGGCAGCGCCCGCAGTGGCGGCGGCCGGCGGAAGCGAAGCGGTGTTGCGGCATGGGCGGAAACCGGTTGTCAGGCGAGAGCGAGGGGCGTCAGTATCGCGGTCCGCTGCGCAGCGGTCAACGCGCTTCCGGCGCTGCCCGCCGCCTGCTATATTGCTGCCGGCTGGCAGGCCTGATGCGCCTGCGGGCGATCATCGTGCCGGTGGCGCCGTTGCGGCGCGGCCAGACAGTCAGTCATTCAGTGTGTCGGGAGAACAGCGACGATGGGCCAGACGGAAAGCGTTCAGGAAGTGCTGCGACGGCTGCTGGCGAAGCAGCGCTATGCGGTCCTGGCGACCGACAGCGCCGGCCAGCCCTATACCAGCCTGATGGCCTTTGCCGTCAGCGACGATCTGCGCCAGTTGACCCTGATCACCGAGCGCAGCACCCACAAGTACGCCAATCTGCGGTCGAATCCGCGCGTCGCCCTGTTCATCGACAACCGCGAGAACGTTGGCGCGGACACCCGTGACGCGGTCGCTGTGACTGCTCTCGGCGAGGCAGAGGAGGTTGCGGGCGAGGAGGAAGTGCGCCTGCGCAGCGGCTACCTCAGCCGTCATCCCTACCTCGAGTCCTTTGCCGGCTCCGCCTCGTGTGCCGTCGTGCGCGTCCGGCTCAGCTCCTATGTCGTCGTGCGCCGCTTCGAGGAGGTTCTGGAGTGGCGTCCCGGTGACTGACGGCGATCGGCAGCCGCTGCCGCACGCCGCGCTCGCCGCGGCGCCAGCGCTTGCCGGGAGGGCGACCGCTTGAGCGGCGCGCGCGCACCGATGCTGGTCATCTTCGACTGTGATGGCGTGCTCGTCGATAGCGAGCCGATTGCCAGTCGGGTCCTCGCCGAAGCACTCAGCGAGGTCGGTTTTCCGCTGACGGCGCAGCAGGCGATCGATCGCTACACGGGGATCAGCGTCGGCGCCGTCCTGGCGCGGGTCGAGGCCGAATGGGGGCGGCGACTGCCGGCCGATTTCGCCGCTTTGCTCGGCGAACGCGACCGGGCAGCCTTTGCCGCGGAACTGCAGCCGGTGAGCGGGGTTGTCGAGATGCTCGCCGGTCTCGATCTGCCACGCTGCGTCGCCTCGTCGGGAAGCATCGAGAAGATCCGCAGCAACCTGCGCATCACCGGCCTGCTGCCGTACCTCGAGCCGCACCTGTTCAGCGCCACGATGGTGGCGCGTGGCAAGCCGGCACCCGATCTGTTCCTCCATGCGGCGGCGATGATGGCCGTGCCGCCGGCGCGTTGCGTTGTCGTCGAAGACAGCCTCGCCGGCGTCCGCGCGGCACGCGCCGCCGGCATGCGCGTCTTTGGCTTCCACGGCGGCGGCCACGCCCGCCCGGATGCCGCTGCCGCGCTGCAGGCGGCTGGTGCGACACGCGTCTTCAGCCGCCTGTGCGAGCTGCCCGGCCTGCTCGCCAGCCCGGCGCAGGCGGTGGACTGAGGGCGCCGGGCCGCCGGCTGCCAGGTCAGTGGCTGTCGCCGCCGGGGCGGCTGGCGGCGGGCGCCACTTTCGGCAGCACGATGTCGAAGCGCACCCCCTGTCCTGGCTGGCCGTCGACGGCGAGCGTGCCGCCGAGGACGCTGCTGACGAGGTTATGGCTGATGTACAGCCCGAGGCCGCTGCCGCCGCTGCCCAGCCGGGTGGTGAAGAAGGGATCGAAGATGCGATCCCGGATGCTGTCGGCGATTCCCTTGCCGTCGTCGCTGTAGCAGAGGCGGATGTGCCCGTCGTCGACCGCGCTGGCCGCGAGCCTGATCAGGCCGCGATCGACGCCGTCAAAGCCGTGCAGCAGCGAGTTGCTGACCAGATTGGTGAGCACCTGCTCGAGCGGGCTGGGATAGCTGTCGAGCTGCAGCCCGGCGGGAATGTCGAGTTCGACGCGCTGCTGGCGACCCTTGAACTGCGGCCGCAGGCTGGCGACCAGCTGCTCGACCGTCTGCCGCAGGTCGAAGACGCGGCGGCGGATGCTCGCCTGGTCGATCGCCACCTGCTTGAACTGGCTGATCAGCTCGGCAGCGCGCGCGGTGTTGCGGTCGAGCAGCCGGGCAGCTTCCTGGCAACGGCCGACGAAGGCAGCGAGTTGCGAGCGACGCAGCGGACCGGATTCGCAAGCGTGGGCGAACTCCTCCACCTGTTCCGCCAGCGCACCCGCGACGACGCGGGCATTGCCGAGCGGGGTGTTGAGTTCGTGCGCGACGCCGGCGACCAGGTGGCCCAGGGCCGCCAGCTTTTCACTCTGCACCAGCTGGCGCATGGCCTGCCGCAACTCGGCCGTACGCTCGCCGACAAGAGTCTCGAGGTGCTGCCGATGTTTCTGCAATTCGGCTTCGGCCCGCTTGCGCTCACTGATGTCGCGCACGAAGGCGATGCTGTAGGCCTCCCCGCCGTACTCGAAATGGCTGGCCGAGAGTTCCACCGGCAAGGTTGAACCGTCCTTGCGGCGGCGCTCACTCTCGCTGGTCAGCGAGCCGGCCGCCCGCAGCGTCTGCCAGTGCGCCTGCCAGCGCGTCTCGGCGTCGGGCCGCGGATCGACATCGACCACGCGCATCTGCAGCAGCTCCTCGCGGCGGTAACCGAGGATGCGGCACATTTCGCGATTGGCGTAAAGGTAGCGGCCGTCGGCCCTTGCCCAGGCGATCGCCAGCGAAGCACGATCGATGGCGAAACGGGTGAGCTGCAGGCGCTCCTCGCTGGCGCGCAGGGCGCGGCCGGCGCGGGCGGATTCGGCAGCGCGCCTCTTCACTTGCCGCCTGTCCGCGAGCGGTCGGGAGCGTGCCGCCGCACGTGTGCATGAGGCTGCCGCATGCGTCGCCAGCCCGCTCGTGGCGCCCGCTGCAGTCGTCGCTGGTTGGCGCCGGGCCTGGCTGCCTGGCGCACGCTGCTCAACCCTGCCGCTCGATCCACGCGGCAATCCTTTCGGCGGCTGCCTGCCAGTGTGCGTCGAGCATCAGCGTATGGCCGGCGCACGGAATCACGGCCACCTCGGCGCGCCAGCGGGCGGCGGTGAAGCCGACGACCGCGGGCGGGAAGACGGCGTCCGCTTCGCCGCCGACGACGAGAACCGGCAACGAAGGCCGCCGGCGACCGATGCGCATGGCCAGCAGGCTGAGATCGAGCAGCGCGCGGCGTGACTCGTCCTGGAACAGCGGTGCAAAGCGCAGCAGATCGTCGGTGCTCGTCTCGGCGGAGTAATAGACCTCGCGTATCGTGCGCAGGCTCTCCACGGCGCAGTCGCCGTGCGTGGCACGTGCTTGCTGGTCGAAGAAGGCAGGTTTGGTGAGGGCGATCGTCATCGTTGCGCCGAGGATGCCGCCCGGCGGCACCGGCGCCATCAGCACTGCTGCCGGTGCCGATTCGCGCTCGAGGTGCCGCTCGACGACGACGCAACCCATCGAGTGGCCGACCAGCACGGCTGGCTGGCCGAGTTCGCGCACCACCTGTGTCAGGTCGTCGGCGTAGTCATCGACGCTGAAGCCGTGCAGGCGTTCGCGGCCTTCACTGCGGCCATGACCCGACAGGTCGAGGGCATGGCAATCGAACCCCCGGCGGCTGAACCAGGGAAGGAAATACTCGCCCCAGCAGGCGGCCGTCGCGTAGCCGCCGTGGACGAAGAGCAGCGGCGGCAGATCCTTCCGGCCGACAGCCGGGTGGTGCAGGGTATGGATACGTCGCAGCTTCATGGTCGCCGGAAGAAGGGCATCGTCGTTGCAGGAGAGTTGGCGCCGCCCCCCGGTTGATCGGCTGACGCGGCTGACGACAGTATCGCAGGCTCTGCCCGCAACGGGCAAGGCGAACGCCTTTGCCGGAAAGAGGAGCAGAATGGCGCTTTCTCGACGCTGACCGGTCCGCGCATGCCGTTTCAACCCCGCATCCTTGTTTGCCTGGCTTCCGACCAGATCATGCAGAACACCTTGCCGGCACTACGCCTGCGGCCGGCGCAGGTGGTCATCGCCTGCTCGGATTCGGAGCAGGCGCGAAGCGGGGCCCTGCTGGTCAGCCGCGTGCTGCAGAATGCCGGCTGGCCGAGCGACGCCGTCACCGTCGTCAGGAACACGCCCGACCACGATCTCGGCAGCGTCACCCGCTACGCACGCGAGCTCGCTGCCCGCCTGCAGCACGAGCATCCGGGAATGCCGATCGACCTCAACGCGAGCGGCGGTACGAAGGTGATGTCTTTCGGCTTCGTCGGCGCCTTTGCCGATCTCGGGGACGCCTGGTACTGCGATACCCGGCACGGACTGCTCGAGCACCTGGGTGGGGCGGCGGCGCTTGAACTGCCGGCCGACATGCTGCGCCTCACCGATCTACTGCAGATGCAGGGTTATCGCGTGCGCACCGAGCTGACGTGGAGTCCCGAATTCGCCCGCGCCGCTGCCGCCCGCGCCGCCCTGACCGAACGCCTGGTGCGGCAGGCGCCGCAGCTCAACGGCTTCTTCGGCTACGCCAACCGGTTGGCGCGCGCGGCGCTGCCGCAGATGCGTCCGGATGGCAGCATCGTCCGTTCGTTTCGCGCCGAGGTACTCGCCGAAAGTACATTGTTCGCCGCCACGCATGAATTCGCCGGCGCCTTCGAGCAGGCGGACATCTGGCGTTGGGATGGCGATCGCAGCTTCCTCTTCGGCAGCGAGGCAGCGGCCCGCTATGCCGGTGGCGGCTGGCTCGAGGAATGGGTCTGGCTGACGCTGGCCGGCCTGCAGGCCGATGGGCTGTTGCCGGATGGTCACTGGGGAAGCAACCTGCGGATCGACGGCGGCCCGGGAATACCCGAGATGGCCGGCTACGAACTCGACGCCGCGCTCGTCTGGCGCAACCAGTTGCTGGTCCTGGAATGCAAGACCGGCATCCAGATCAGCACCGAGGGCGGCAGCCAGTCGATACTCAACCGTCTCGACAGCCTGCGCCGGCATGTCGGCGGCGCCCTCGGCGAAACCTGGCTGCTTACCGCGAGGCGCCTGCAGCACGGTCCCGGCGATGCGGCGCGCGAACGTGCGCGTGCCTACCGCATCCGCCTGCTCGAGCCGGCGCAACTGGGCGAGTTGCGCGCCGAGATCGCTGCCTGGATGGGCCTTGCCACCGCCGGGCCGGCGGAGACGCCCTGAAGAAGCCTTTTCTGCGGTAGAATCGCCCTCGCCCGGCAGCAAATGGGGCGACGTTCCGTCACGGTCGAGCAAGTCTGGAGAAAGCGATGCAAGTGCAACCATTCGATCTGAATGACATCATCCACGAACCCTCCGACGAGCAGCTCGACGATCTGATGGAAGCGGTTGCCGCAGCGGCACGCCGGCACGCCGATGCCGCGCGGGCGCAACTGATGCTCCGACTGCGGGCCGAGATCTCGGCAATCAATCCCCCTTTCCGCCGCGAGGCATGACCCCGGGGGCGAGACCCCGGTTGATCGTCGTCGCCGGGCCCAATGGCTCGGGCAAGACCTCGATCACGCAGCAACTCCTGATGCACGAGTGGATGGGTGGCTGCGTCTACGTCAATCCGGATTTCATCGCTCGCGATGAGTTCGGCGACTGGAACTCGCCCGCGGCGGTCATCCAGGCGGCGCAGCGGGCGACCGAGATCCGCGAGCAGTGCCTCGAGCGCGGTGCCAGCCTGGCTTTTGAAACCGTCCTCTCGGCAGCCGACAAGCTCGACTACATTCGCCGCGCACGTGATGCCGGCTTCTTCATCCGCCTCTTCTTCGTCGGCACCGACGACCCGTCGATCAACGCCAAGCGCGTTGCCATGCGCGTGATGGAGGGCGGCCACGACGTGCCGATTCCAAAGATCATCGCTCGCTATACCAGATCGCTGGCCTACTGCTATTTCGTCGCCTGGCTTGCCGACCGCACCTACCTCTACGACAACTCGATCGACAACGCGCGCGCCCGGCTGCTGTTTCGCGCCTCGGAGGGCCGCATCGTAAAGACCTACGGCGAGATCAACCCGTGGGCGCGGGAAATCGTGCAACGGCTTCTGCCGGCAGTGTCGGACGACCTGTCGGTGTTGCCCGCCGGCGCCTCCCCTGCCGGCTGAGCGGAACCCTGCGCGCCTTCCGGAGTGGCCGCGTGCGTCAATTCGCCACATTCCTGCGTCCGACGACGCGACCTAGAATTCCGCCTGTCACCAATCAGGGCGAGAGTCGTCATGCGGTTTGCCAGGAAGGCCGTTGCGCTGGCTGTTGTTACCGCCCTTGCCGGAGCTGGTGGGGGCGTCATCGCCGAGCAAGCTTCGGCAACGCCGATCGGCAGCGACGCGCAAGACGTCGTTGCCAGCACGCTGCTCGTCGGCCCGACCGTGCCTGGAACCGTGCTTGCTGACCGGTGAGCCGCCGATGAAGCCGGAGCAGCCCCGGACACGGGCGGCGGATGAAGCGCGCCGCGGTCGGTCGCCGACAGCCGGCGACCGACCGTGCAGGGTGAGCTTCGCCCGCGGTCAGCGCATCTACTCGGGCGCCGGCCGGGGCAGCGCCTGGCGCGTGCTGAGCGGGTCGATTCGCCTCGACCGCGAGGAACCCACCGGCGAGCAGAGCTTTTCCGGTCTCGCCGTCAGGGGTGACATCATCGGTGCCGAAACGCTGCTCTTCGAGCGCTACAGCTTCAGCGCCACCGCTCTCGCCGATTGCGTCCTCGTTCCCTGGCCGGAGACACGTTCCGCAGCCGCTGGCGAGTCGTTGCTGCGTACGTTCGCCAAGGCCGAGCGGCGGGCGGCGGAAGTCATTGCCCTGCGTTGTGGTCAGGCCGCCGAGCGGGTGCGTCGTCTCGTGCTGATGCTGGCGCAGGCGCCGGAAGACGAAGGCGCCGCTCCGGGAGAGTTGCAGGTCGTCCTGCCGTCACGGCAGGACATGGCGGAAATCACGGCACTGACGCTCGAGACCGTGTCGCGCATGGTCAGCCAGTTGCGCCAGGCAGGGATGCTGGCGCCGCAGCGCCTCGGCAGTCACTTCTCACAGCGCCGATTCAGCGTTCGAGCGCCGGCGGACTAAGCGCGCTGATTGTCCGCCGCTCGCCGGCAGCCGCTTTAATGTGAAAGTCGCGTCTGCGACTCGCGAATCTCCCTTCTCCCGTGCGCGGGAGAAGGGCCGGGGCTGAGGGAAACGGTCATGACTTTCATCATCGAAAGTCATGACCGTCAGATGCGCTCGGCGCGAACCCTGATCGCGGTGCGCGCGTCGGCTTCGATGAGCGACGAGAGCCGGGTCCTGGTCGCTGCCCCTTTCGGCTTCTTTCTCACCGCTTTTCAGACAAACGCCCTCGCTGGCCGGATCTTGGCCAATTTCATGTTTTTGTGGTAGCTTCGCGAGCGAGGAGGAGAGAGATTTGGCGGAAAAGAGTTTGCGATATGGAATCTATCTCGGCGCCATCCAGCGCCACAGGCGCGAGATCAGTTTTTCAGCGGTGCTCGAAGCCGAGCGAGCCGGGCCCAGGCGGCCGAGGCTGCGCGTTGTTGATGTGCACCGATTGCTGACGCCGTACGTTTCGTTCCGTTTCGCCGAGCAACTCCGCGCCGTCCTGCCGCTGGCACTTATGCTGATCGGTTTTCAGGCCCTCGCCCTGCGCACCTCGCTGCTCGACACCGAATCGGTCGCGCTCGGCATCTTCTCGGTGATCGCCGGCCTGATGGTGTTCACCGAAGGCGTCAAGTACGGCCTGATGCCGTTCGCCGAGAACGTCGGCTTCCAGATGCCGGGCAGGACCCACCCCGCGGTCCTGCTTTTTTTCAGCCTGCTGCTGGGCGCCGCCGCGACCTTCGCGGAGCCCGCCATCGGCGCTCTGCAGGCAGCCGCGAGCGCCGTATCGCCCGAGCGTTCGCCGTGGTTGCGTCAGCTTCTCGGCCCCTACGTGCTCTGGCTGGTGCTGGCCGTCGCCGGCGGTGTCGGCCTCGCGGTGGCGGTCGGCATGCTGCGCATGATGTTTGGCTGGCCACTCAAGAAGATGGTGCTGCTGATCGTGCCGCCAGCCCTGGCGCTCACCGCCTGGTGCGCGCAGCAGCCCGATCTGGCACCGATCATCGGCCTCGCCTGGGATTGTGGCGCGATCACCACCGGCCCGGTGACCGTGCCGCTGGTACTGGCGGTCGGGGTGGGCGTTGCCGCTTCGACCGGGCGCAGTGACAATCCGCTGTCGGGTTTCGGGATCGTCACCCTGGCTTCGCTCTTCCCTGTCCTCGCGGTGCTCTGCGTGGCGATCTATCTGACCGGCCAGGGAGCCGGAGCCATGCTGCCGGTGCTGCCGCCGAGCCTTGCCGGCTGGGAGAAGGAGACTCCTTATGCCGAAACCATTGGCGCGCTGCGCGCCATCGTGCCGCTGGTGCTGCTGCTGGTGCTGGTGCAGACCCTGCTGCTCCGCCAGAAGATCCGCCAGCTCAACGTCTTCATCTATGGCATCTCGACGGCGCTGGCGGGGATGGTGCTGTTCAACCTTGGCCTGACCGCTGGCCTCGTGGCCTTGGGCGAACAGGCCGGAACCAATGTTCCCTGGGCCTTCTCCACACACCGCGTAACCGGTGCGCCAGCGCTCTATCCTTTCGTCCTCGGTATCGCCATGACCATGGTCTTCGCCTTCGCGATCGGCTACGGCGCCACCGTTGCTGAGCCGGCGCTCAACGCCATGGGCATGACGGTCGAGAACCTCACCAACGGCGTTTTCCGCAAGCGCATGCTGATCCATGCCGTGGCTGTCGGCGTCGGCTGCGGCGCCGCCCTGGGGGTTGCCCGCATCCTCTTCGACCTGCCGCTGTGGGGGTTGCTGCTGACCGGCTATACGATCGCCCTGGTGCTGACCATCGTCTCGCGCGAGGAGATCGTCAACCTCGCCTGGGACAGCGCCGGCGTCACCACCGGGCCAGTGACCGTGCCCCTGCTGCTCGCGCTGGGCATTGGCCTCGGCGACGCCGTCAATGCCGCCGACGGTTTCGGCATTCTCGCCCTGTGTTCGGTCGGTCCGATCATCTCGGTCCTCGCCACCGGCCTTTGGGCCGACCTGCAGAGCCGCAGCGCCACAGCGACCGAAAGCAGGAAGTCGGCGAAAACGGACAAGAAGGGCAGGAAGGCATGAGCAAGAGCAATGAACTGATCGTGTTGACTGAGGTGATGCTGATCACCGCCATCGTTCAGCGTGGCGTTGCCGATCTGGTCGTCCAGGTCGCGCTGGAAGCCGGTGCGCAGGGTGCCACCGTCTTCCATGCGCACGGCACCGGCGTCCGCCAGAAGCACTTGGGCATCCTTGGCCTGACGGTCAATACGGAAAAGGAAATCATCTACATCGCGGTGCCGGCCGAACAGGCGGATCGCCTGTTCGAGCGGATCTTCGTTTCGGCCAAGATGGACACGCCGGGCATGGGGATCCTCTGGGTCACCCGACTGGAGAAGATGGCCACCTACATACCGCACGAGGTCGCTGCCCGCTTCGGCGTACACACGGAGCGCCGCGAGTGAGTGTGCTGGCGCACATTGGCTACGGCGTCGACAAGAAGCTGATCACGGCGATCGTTGCCAGCGGTCAGGGAATGAAGCTGATGAAGCTGGTCGAGAACCGGCCCGGCATCCTTTCCGTCACCCATCATCACGCACGCGGCAGCGACAGCCGGCGCCGACGACCAGGGCGCGTTTCGTGGAGCGAGAAGGACGTGCTGATGGTGCTGGTCGAAGCACCCCAGGCGGACGAGACCTTTGCCCTGCTGTTCACTTCGGCAGGGCTCGGAGAACCGCATCAGGGCGTCATCTTCATGGAGGCGGTCCGCCGTGGGCACCCGCTGATGCCCTTCGCCATCTGACCCGGAGCGTTGCTGCTGCCGATTCAGGCGGCTCGCCACCGAACCCGTTCTTCCTCTCTCCCGTCCACCACCGCACACAAGGAGTTGAATCGATGTACCCGCACCTGGTCTCCCTGTGTGCCCTGCTGATCACGCCATTGCCGTCCTGGGCCGCAACGGGCAGCAGCGAGATCGTCAATCTCACCGCCAGCGCGATGGGGATCCTCTCCGTGCTGCTGTTTGTCGCGGCCTACGTGCTGGTGATGTTCGAAGAGCAGTTGCATCTGCGCAAGAGCAAACCGGTGATGGTGGCTGCAGGCATCATCTGGATCCTGGTCGCCGTCTCCTACCAGGCGCTGGGCAGACCCGACCATGCCCACGCGGCAGTGATGCACAACCTGAGCGAGTATGTCGAACTGTTCCTCTTCCTGCTGGCAGCGATGACCTACATCAACGCGCTGGAAGAACGCAATGCCTTCCTGGCACTGCGCTCGTGGCTGGTGAACAAGGGGTTCAGCTTGCGCCAGCTCTTCTGGATGACCGGCCTGCTCGCCTTTTTCATCTCACCGGTCGCCGACAACCTGACCACCGCCCTGCTGATGGGCGCCGTGGTGATGGCCGTGGGCGCCAACAACCCCACCTTCATGGTCGTCTCGTGCATCAACATCGTCATCGCCGCCAACGCCGGTGGCGCCTTCTCGCCATTCGGCGACATTACCACCCTGATGGTCTGGCAGAAGGGCAAGGTCGAGTTCTTCGGCTTCTTCGCCCTCTTCATCCCCTCGCTGATCAACTGGCTGGTGCCGGCGGTCTGCATGAGCCTGACGGTGCCAAAAGGGAAGCCGCAGGTGAGTGACGCGACGGTGCCCATGAAACTGGGAGCGAAGCGGATCATGGCGCTGTTCCTGCTGACCATCGTCACCGCGGTGTCCTTTCACAACTTCCTGCACCTGCCGCCGGCGATTGGAATGATGCTGGGAATGGGCTATCTGTCGCTGTTCGCCTACTACCTGATCAAGGTCGAAGGGCGCATGCTGAGCGGCGACAACCCGCTCGACATCACCGGCCACAAACACGAGACTTTCGACCTCTTCCGCAAGGTGGCCAAGGCCGAATGGGACACCCTGCTGTTCTTCTATGGTGTGATCCTCTGTGTCGGCGGCCTCGGGCAGTTCGGTTACCTGGCGATGACCTCCACCCTGATGTACGACGGACTGGGGCAGACCACCGCCAACATCATGATTGGCGTTCTTTCAGCCTTCATTGACAACATCCCGGTGATGTTTGCCGTGCTGAGCATGGATCCGCAGATGTCCGTCGGCCAATGGCTGCTGGTGACACTCACTGCCGGCGTCGGTGGCAGTCTGTTGTCCATCGGCTCGGCCGCCGGTGTCGCCCTGATGGGGACGGCGCGCGGCGTCTATACCTTTGGCTCACACCTGAAATGGACCTGGGCGATCGCCCTCGGCTACGCCGCGAGCATCGCCGTCCACATGGTCATGAATGCCCGGCTGTTTACCGGCTGACGCTGGCTGCCCGATCGCCGGCAGCCGCTTCAGATGCGCTCGGCGCGAACCCTGGTCGCGGTGCGTGCGTCGGCTTCGACGACAGTATAGCGGTAGGTCTGTTCCACAACCGTGTCGCCAACCTGCGGGATGCGCCGCAGGCGGTTGGTCAGGAAGCCGGCGATGGTATGCGCTTCGCCCACCGGCAGGCCGAGCTTGAGCGAATCGTTGAGTTCGGAAATCGGCGCCCGACCGCTGATCAGGTGCGTATCGTCGTCGACGGACTCGATGCTGATGCGGCGCCCCTTCATGCTGTCGAAGTCGAAACCCGAATCGACCGGGCCAACGACCTCCTCGAAGATGTCCTCCATCGTCAGGATGCCGATCGCCGAGCCGAACTCGTCGACGATCACCGCCATGTGGTCAGTGCGCGAGCGCAGCAGTGGCAGCACCTGGTCGAGGCTCTGCCGCGGCGACAGATAGAGCGCCGGCTTGACGAAGTCGCCCACCGGACGCTGCTCGATGTCCGGCAGCAACAGGTCCCAGGTGCTGAGCGTCATGACGCCGGTGACGTTGGTGATGTTGCCGCGGAACACCGGCAGGCGGTTGAAGCCGGAAGACCAGACGCGGCGCACCGCTTCCTCCATGTCGCGCGTCTCGTTGAAGCCGATGACCTCGGCCAGCGGCGTCATCACCTCGCCGACCGTCGTGTCGGCGAAGCGGAAGATGCGCCGGATGCGCTGCTTGCTGGTCGCCGCGCTGTCGGAAGCGGTTTCGGAGATGTCGATCAGGACGCGCAGTTCGTCCTTGCTGATGAAGCCGCTCGACGCCGAACTGGCGCCGCCGAAGAGGCGGGCGGCGAAACGGGCGACGCGGCTGAAGACGACGATCACCGGGTAGAAGACGTAGGAGAAGAAGCGCAGACCGTAAATGATTCGCGTGACGATCGTGTCGGCCTTCTGCTGGAAGATGCTCTTCGGCACGATCTCGCCGAAAATCAGCAGGAAGGGGGTGAATACCAGTACCGAGACGACATCGCCGATGTCGCCGAAGAGACGGACGAAGATCAGCGTGCCGAGGGTGGTGATCGTCACCGTCGCGATATTGGTGCCGACCAGCGTCGTCCCGAGCATCACGTCGGGCGTGCGGAACAGGCTGAGAACCAGCTTGGCTCCCGGATTGCCCATTCGCGCCTCGTGCCGCAAATGGATTTTGTCCGAATTGACCATCGCCAGTTCGGAGCCGGAGAAGAATCCCTTGAGCAGCAGGAAGATCAGGATCACCAGCAACTGCAGAATCAGTTCCATCGTTCTTCTCCCTGGTTAGCCCGCGGCCGGACGTGCGCTGTCCGGCTCGCTGGCGGCTGTCGTTTCGCCGGCGGCGGCTGCGGCCGCCCGTGACTGCTCTTCGTCTTCAGGTGGCGCCTCATGCAGCAGATCCGCTTCCTCATATTCCTCCTGCGCCTGCTGCTCCTGATCCTCCGTCGAGACATCGGGTAGCGGCGCCGCGATGCTCTCGATCTCTTCCGGCTTTGCGGGCGTTTCCTCGGGCTCGTCCGGTGTGCGGCCACGCGACACCCGCACCTTGGTGATGCGCATGCCGGCCACCTCGCGCACGGTGATCTCGTAGTCGGCGTAGAAGACCTTCTCGCCCACCCGTGGCAGGCGCCCGAAGAGGACCAGCGTCACGCCGCCGATGGTGTTCATCAGCGGGTCGTCGATGTCGAAATTGGTCAGCGTGCGCAGGTCCGCCAGCCGCATGTAGCCGGGGACGGTATAGCTGTCGTTGTCCTCCTCCTGGAAGTGCTCCTGACCGCGCAGCTTGCCCGAGATCTCGCCGAAGATGAAACTCAGGACATCCTTCATCGTGACGATGCCGAGCACTTCTCCGTACTCGCCGATGACGACTGCGGCGCGCGTGTTGAAGCGCTGGAAATACTCCAGCATCTCATCGACCTTTTTCGTTGGCGGAACGAAATGCGCGGGCCGCAGGATCTCCTGCAACTCGATCCTCCTGCCGCCGCCACCGCGGATGCGGCGCAGCAGATCCTCGGCCTGCAGGAAGCCGATGACGTTATCCCAATGCCCGCGGTATACCGGAACGCGTGGGTGGCGATAACTGCGGAAGCGATCGATCAACTCGTCGACCGGCAGGTCGCCATCGAGAAAGCGGATGCGAGGCCCGGGGGTCATGATGCGCGCGACGTCGGTTTCAGCCGCCTCGAGGACCTTGTCGATCAGTACCCGTTCCGAGGCCTGGATGACCCCGGTCTCTTCGCTGTCGGCCATCAGCGTGCGCAGTTCGTCCGCTTTGAGGATGTTCTCGCGACTGACGTGCTCGCCGACGACGAAAGTGGTGACGCGGTCGGCGACCAGTCGAACGACGTTGCGCAGCGGCGTGACGATGAAGATCCATTTTGGCAGGAAGCGCGCCGACAGGAGGGTGGAGAACTTCACCGGGAAGTTGACCGCGATCGTCTTCGGCGTCACCTCGCCGAAGAGCAGCAGCAGCGGCACCATCACGAGGACATTGATCCAGCCGGCGTCGTCCTCGCCGAAGGCGGTGATGAGGATCATCGTCATGTTCGCCGCGGCAGCGATGTTCACCAGTTCGTTGCCGCAGAGCAGCGAGACGATCAGCCGCCGCGGCTCGTCGAGCATCGCGTGGATGCTCTCGGAATGAGGATTGCGGGAATTCCGCAGTTTCTGCAGATCGATCCGGCTGAGCGAGAAGAGGGCGGTTTCCGACCCCGAAAAGAAGGCCGACATCGAGAACAGGCAGCACTGCACCAGGATGCGGATCACCAGCTCCCAGTCGACCGCCGCCAGGCTGCCCATGACCTCGGACATGCTCAATCCTTCCATCCCCTTCCCCTTCAGGAAATCCTGTTTGTTCTCAAGGCACAGCGGCGTCGTCGCCGCTCGCCGCCGGGTGCGTCATGCGCGCCTGCCGCGGGCCTTTCGTGGGTCGTCTTCGGCGGCTGCGCGCAACCGTGAAGGATAGGCGCATTGCGGCGTCGAAACAAGCGCATTCGTGCGCCTGCTGCGGCCGCTGCGGCGCCGGCCGACGGCAGCGGGCGAGCCGGTCCCGAGGCGCGTCGCCGGTCGACGAGCGAGAAGAAATTTTCTATGCAGAGGGAATTTGTTGTATTTTTGGCGGCTGCGTCAGCGACGTTCACGGAAAAGTGCCGCGCAAGTCCCAGGCTTCGGGGGGTGACAGGGGTCTGCGGCAGGCGCTCGGCGGTGCAGTCTGCCGCGCCTGGCTGGAGTTGCCGGTGGCGTCGCCAGTGACGGCAGGCAACGATTGATCAACATCTTCTTTCCTCGGAGGAGCATGTGCAAATGGCTGAAAACAAGCAAGGCGATGCCCGGTCTTCAGGGCACGGGCGCGGACCGATCCTGGTCGCGGTCGACTTCTCGGCGCATTCGGAGGCCGCACTGCTGCTCGCCAGCGACCTCGCCGATGGCCTCGACGTGCGGTTGCTGGTGCTGCACGTCGTCCACGATCCGCTCAACATGCCCGGTTACTACGCGCGCAAGGCGCTCAAGAAGAAGACGCTGACGCGCATGGAGGACATTGCCGGCGAGATGCTCGACGGCTTCCTTGCCGAACTGAAGAAGAAGCACCCGCAGCGGCAGGCGCTGCAGAAACCCGAAGTGCTTCTGGTCAAGGGAATTCCGGTGACGCGCATCCTGCAGGTGGCGCAGAAGCAGAAGGCGGGCCTGCTGGTACTCGGCAGCAAGGGGATGACCGGGCTGCGTCACCTGCTGCTCGGATCGGTCGCCGAGCAGGTCGTCAGCCTGGCGCGATTGCCGGTCACCATCGTCAAGGAGCTTGCGAAAGACTGATTTTCA
The DNA here is from genome assembly GCA_002345025.1 of Candidatus Accumulibacter iunctus. GTDB lineage: Bacteria > Pseudomonadota > Gammaproteobacteria > Burkholderiales > Rhodocyclaceae > Accumulibacter > Accumulibacter iunctus. The sequence goes on from DDUX01000059.1 coordinate 35,287, forward strand.
ACCACAGGAGGAGACAGAAGAATGAATCTTGCACCGTTCCACCGCCGGCAGCCGATCGCGTTGCCGCTCGCGGTTTTTCTCGTCGCACTGGTGTCGGCGCTGCTCGCGCGCTCGGCGCTGGCGGCGGAAGCGTCTGGCAGTGATCCCGACTGGCTGATGATGACCGTCGAACTGCTTGGCGGGCTGGCGATCTTCCTTTTCGGCATGTCGCAGATGGAGCACGCGCTGAAGCTCGTGGCCGGCGAGCGGATGAAGAGCATCCTTGCCAAGCTGACGACCAACCGCTTTGCCGGCGTCACCACCGGCGCGCTGGTGACGGCGGTGATCCAGTCTTCCTCGGTGACCACGGTCCTGGTTGTCGGCTTCATCTCGGCCGGACTGATGTCGTTGTCGCAATCGGTCGGTATCATCATCGGTGCCAAGATCGGTACCACGATTACCGGCCAGATCGTCGCCTTCAAGATCACCAAGGCGGCGCTGGGGATGGTCGCCGTCGGCTTCACCATGCAGTTCATCGCCAAGAACGAGAGGGTCAAGCACTACGGCGAGATGCTGATGGGCCTTGGCATGGTCTTCTTCGGCATGTCCGTGATGGGTGAAGCGATGCAGCCGCTGCGCAGCTACGAGCCCTTCCTCGCGATGATGAGGACGATGGACAACCCGCTGGTCGCGGTGCTCATCTCTGCGGCTTTCACCGCGCTGATCCAGTCTTCGTCGGCTACTACCGGCATCGTCATCGTCATGGCGAGTCAGGGTTTCATCAGCCTCAACGCGGGCATTGCGCTTGCCATGGGCGCCAACATCGGCACCTGCGCGACGGCGATCCTGGCGGCGATCGGCAAACCGCGCGAGGCGGTGCGCGCGGCCGTCGTCCACGTGTCGCTCGCCTGCGCTGGCGTCATGATCTGGTTGCCCTTCGTCACCAACATAGCCGGGTGGGTGACGGCGATTTCGCCGGTCTATCCGGATCTCACCGGCGCCGAGCGTCTGGCTGCCGAGACGCCGCGTCAGATCGCCAACGCGCACACCTTCTTCAACGTCGCCAACGGGATGATCTTCATCTGGTTCACCACCCAAATAGCGCGTTTCGTCGAATGGCTGGTGCCCGACAAGCCACTCGAAGAGGAAGCACTCATCGTCCGCACCAAGTTCCTGCAGGAGGAGCTGTTGGGAACGCCGTCTCTGGCGCTCGACCAGGTGCGGATGGAGGTGATGCACATGGGCGAGACGGTGAATGTGATGCTGCAGCGGATCATGCCGGCGATCATCCGCGGCGACCGAGCGGCGCTCGAGGACATCCGGAAGATGGACGACACGGTCGACATCCTGCATGCCGGGATCATCGACTACCTCGGCCGGATCAGCAGGCAGCCGCTCAGTGCCGAGCAGACGCGCGAGCTGCTGCAGTTGATGGATGCGGTGAGCAACCTCGAGAACATCGGTGACATCGTCGAAACGAACCTGGTAGTGCTCGGCTACGACCGCATCAAGGACCAGATCGAGATCAGCGAGGCGACGCAGGCCGTGCTGAACGGCTTCCAGCAGGCGATCACGCGGGCGGTGACGGCGGCCGTGCAGGCGGTCGCCCAGCGCAACCAGCGCGCCGCACAGGTGGTCACCGGGATGAAGGAGGAGATCAACGAGATCGCCGATTCGGCGGCGCTGCACGAGGCGCGTCGCCTGATCGCCGAGGAGCCCAACCGGATACCCGCGTACGCCATGGAGATCGACATCATCGAGAAGCAGAAGCGAATCTACTACTTCGCCAAGCGGATGGCGCGGACGGTGCTGCCGGCAGCGATCCTGCAGCGCGAGTGAGCGCCTGCCGGTCGGCAGGCCGGTGGGTCATTGCGGCGGCGGCGTTCCAGCCGCCGTTTTTTTTGTTGCGGCCCGCCTGCATGGCGGTCGTGATGGGGGGCAGCCCGGATACCCGCCGGCACGATGGCGATCGACAGCATCGTGAAGCGGAAGTGAATCTGCGGCTTTGCCAGGCGAACGGCGCGGCCGCGGTGCTGCCGACGTGCTGCCACTGCGCCCTACTGCGGCGGCGTCTGGCCGCTGTTTTCGTTGCTCTCCGGCGCCGTGGTGGCAGCGGTCGGGGGGGGGCGCCGGATGCGCACCTCGTGGATGCGGCGACGTGAAGCGCGCTCGATCCGCACCTCCAGCCCCTCGATCAGGAAGGTCTCGCCGGGAGCCGGGATCCGTTCGAGACTGCGGATGATCCAGAGATTGACCGAATCGTACGGTTTGCCGGCGAAGTCCTCGCCGAAATGCGCCTCGATGATGCGCAGCTCGGTGGTGCCGTCCACCAGTAGTTCGCTGCCGGCGGGCTGCGCCAGCACGCCCTGCTCATCGGCGGGAGCCTCGTCGTCGTCGTAGATCTCGCCGACGAGTTCCTCGAGGATGTCCTCGAGCGTGAAGATGCCGAGGAGGCCGCCGAACTCGTTGACGACGACGATCAATTGGTCCTTGTTCGCGCGCAGGACGTTGAGCAGCCCGTCGACCGGCTGATTGGGCGGTACGAAGATCGGGTCGCTGCCGACCTCGTTCAGGCTCTTGTGCAGATTGCCCAGCGCGAGTTCGCGGAGGATTTCGGGGAGGGTGACGACACGCGAGATCTCCTCCGGGTTGCTCGCGTAGAGCGGGATGCGGTAGTGCGACTGGGCAGTGATCGCTTCCAGGGCTTCGCCGAGCGTCCGGGTGCCGTCGAGCGAGAAAATCTCGTGCCGGTGAACCATGATGTCGCTGGCACGAAGTGTGCTGAAGTCGAAGATGCGACGAATCATCTGGTGTTCGCCGGCTTCGATCGATCCCTCGTGCGTCCCATGCTCGGCCATCGCGATCAGTTCGCTTTCGGTCACCGTCGGATCCTTCGGCGGGCTGGTCTTGCTGTGCATCCAGCGGATGAGGCCTTCGAGTGCCCAGACCAGCGGCAGCAACAGCTTGCCGAGAAGTTCCAGCGGGCCCGCCGCGAGCAGGGAGACGGCGATCGCGTAGCGCGAGCCGAAGGTCTTCGGCGTGATTTCGCCAAATATCAGCAGCAGCAGGGTGATCGCGCCGACCGCCAGGCCCGGGCCGAGATGCCCGAAGTGCTCGGTGGCAACGACGGTCGCCAGGGTCGCGGCACCTGTATTGACCAGATTGTTGCCGATCAGGATGATCACCAGCGTGCGGTTGAGATTGCCCTTCATCCGGTGCAGCGCCTTCGAACCGAAACGCCGTTCCGCCAGCAGCGCCTCGACACGCGCCCGGGAGATCGATGTGATCGCCGTCTCGGAGCCGGAGAAGAAGGCCGAGAAGGTCAGTATGATGATGATTTGCAGGGCCTCGAGCATTTCGTGGCGGCTGCCACGAGCCAGGGTCGTGGCAGTAATTGGTGAACGAAGCTCTTTTTTACACGAGAAGCTGCTGCCGGGCAAGATGCTGCGAGGATTGCCGCAGGGCATGACGAATCGTCGGCCGCCGACGACCGGATGTTCGTCATCAGAGTTGCCGTTTGCCAGTCTCCGCGGATCGTGCGGGTAGTGGCGCTGCGCTCGCCGGGCGGGTCGGTCGAGGCCTCTTCGGGCTGCGCGGCAGCGCTGTGGTGGCCCGCGGCGACTGCCGTGCCCAGTCGCGCGGCATTTGACCGTGGCATCAAGGTGCAGCATAATCCGGGCGTATGCCGTTCCGGGGAGAAACGACATCCTGTCTTTGCTCTGCCGTCAGAAAACCCACTCGTTTCATTCGTCGGGTCGTTCCCCTGCTGGTGGACGGTCGTGCCATGGTCCGGAAGGTCGGTCGTGGCATGGATGTGCCGTGGCCGGCTTCGCCGTCGTGCGTGCCGTGGCGATGTCGCCGCTTGCCACCGGCTGCGCTGGCAGGCGTTACCGGCGGCTTCCCGGTGCTGCCGCCTGCCTGTCGCCACAGCAGGTCTGCAAGTCTTCCCGCCGCCGCGCGGCGGACGATTCTCACTGGAGGGGTGAACCATGGATCCTGCACTATGGATCGAACTGATCGTCTTTGTCGTCCTGCTCGGTTTCTCGGGCTTCTTCTCGAGCACCGAGACCTCGCTGTTCTCGCTCAGCCAGTTCCAGCTTGACCAGATGCGCGCGGCGAAGAATCCGCGCATCGAACTCATCGAGCGCCTGCGCAGCGAGCCGCGGCGGCTGATCGTCACCATCCTGATCGGCAACGAATTCGTCAATGTCTCGGCGTCGGTGATCTCGGCGGCGATGATCATCCACCTCTTCGGCGCCGACAACGAGATGATCAATCTGCTGGTGATGGTGCCGATCCTGCTGCTGTTCGGCGAGATCACGCCGAAGGTGCTGGCGATTCGCAACAACGTCGCCTTTGCCAACGCCGAGTGCCGCCCGATTGCGCTGTTTGCGCGCCTGATCTCGCCGCTGCGCGAGGTCATCCGGCATGTCGCCGAGTTCTTCATCACGCTGATCGTCGGCAAGCAGCGTTCCGAGGGCAATCTGGTCACCGAGGACATGATCCGTACGCTGGTGCATGACGCCGTCGGCGAGGGCGCACTCGACAGCCAGGAAGCGCGTTACATCGAGCGGATCTTCGACTTCGGCAACAAGTCGCTGAGCGACATCATGCGGCCGCGCTCGGACATCCAGTTCCTCTCCGCCGACCTGCCGGTGAGCGAACTGCTGGCGCAGATCCGGGCGACACGGCAGTCGCGCTATCCGGTCTTCAAGGGGCATCGAGACACCATCCTCGGCATTCTCTACACGCGCGACCTGCTCGGGGTCGATCTCGCCAGGCTCGAGCGCGATCCGCAGGGGATCCGCAAGCTGCTGCGGCAGCCGAACTTCTTCCCGCAATCGAAACCGGCCGTCGAGCTGTTCCACACCTTCCGCCAGCGCAAGCTGTCGTTCGCGCTGATCGTCGACGAGTACGGCGGCGTCACCGGCCTGGTGACGATGGAGGATCTGCTCGAATGCGTCTTCGGCGAGATCGCCAGTCCGTCCGACAGCGACGTCGTGCCGCGGCACCTGATGAGCGACCTGGCAGACGGCCGCCGCCTGATCGACACCAGCATGCCGCTTGACGACTTCAGCCAGGAATTCGGCGTCACGATCGGCAGCGAGGAAGTCGAGACCCTCTCAGGTGCGCTGCTGCAGGCTTTTGGCGAGCTGCCGGCGAGCGGCGCGACGATCGAACTCTGCGGTCTCCGGTTCACCGTCGAAGACCTGGAACATAACAGGATCACGCGCGTTCTCGTCGAACGTCTGCCGAAAACGGCGGCGCCAACGGAGGAGGACGCCGGCGGCCCGGCTTCCGGCAGCGAATCGTCGCCGGCGCAAGCCGCGGTCGATGCGGCCGCGCCGCCGGACCAGACGAAATCCGACAACAAGCGGGAGGGGGCATAGATGCCGGACATTCTGATTACGGCCCTGCTGATGGTCGTCTGCCTGCTTGCCGAGGCCTTCTTTTCCGGCTCGGAACTCGGGATCGTCAGTGCCGACCGAATGAAGCTGCGCCACGACGCAGCCAAGGGATCGCGCGGTGCACGCCTGGCACTCGAGATGCTCGAGAAGCGTCCGGAGTGGCTGCTGTCGACGACGCTCGTCGGTACCAACATCGCCGTCGTCGCCAACTCGACGATCGCCACGGCGCTGATGATCCAGCTCTTCGGCGAAGCGGGTAGCTGGCTGGCGGTGATCCTCGTCGCGCCGCTGATCTGGGTGTTTGGCGAGATCGTGCCAAAGAGCGTCTTCCAGCAGCGCGCCGATGCGATCACGCCCTACGTCATCTACGTCCTGCGCTTCTTCTCGATCATCTTCGCGCCAATCCTGATCGTTTTCGTCACCCTGTCGAAGTTCCTCTCGCGCCTCGCCGGCGCGGGCGCGGAGCACAACCCGTTCACGCTGCGCGAGCAGATCCAGAGCATGGTGCAGATGCCGCCGCAGGAGGGCGGCGACATCCAGCAGATCGAGAAGACGATGATCCGCCGCATGTTCAACTTCTCGGAGACGACGGTCTACAAGGTGATGGTGCCGCTGATCGACGTCAACGCCGTCGACAGGCGCTGCACGGTCGGTGAGGCGGTGCGCCTGGCGGTGCAGTGCTCGCATGTCCGCCTGCCGGTCTACGACGGGCGGATCGACCGCGTCATCGGCGTGCTCAACACGATGGACCTGCTCGGAGTGGACCCGGCGACGCCGATCGAGGGATTCATCGGCCCGACGCGCTATGTGCCGACGAGCAAGAGCGCCGAGTCGATGCTCGTCGAGCTGCGCAAGGATGGCGACGCGATGGCGGTGGTGATGGACGAATTCGGCGGCGCCGAGGGCATCGTCACGATCGAGGACATCATCGAGGAAGTGGTCGAGGACATCGAGGACGAGTACGACCGCCAGGAGAAGCCGGCCGAATGGTTCCGCAAGCTCGGCCATCACGACTACCTCGTCAGCGCCCGCGCCAACCCGATGCTGCTCGCCGAGAAACTCGGCCTCAAATTGCCGGGCGAGGGCAGCTACGACACGCTGTCCGGCTTCCTGCTCGAATTCGCGCGCGAGATTCCCAAGCCAGGAACGACGATCGAGGTCGAAGGCATCAAGTTCACCATTCAGCGCGCGACACCGCAGGTCATCCAGGAGGTTCAGATTCGCTGGTAGACGGTGCCGGCGTCGGCGGCTACCAGGTGCGTCAAGGAACTTGCACTGCGGGCACGATACCAAGCTTTATCGCCCGCCGCGCGAACTTGCGATCATCAAACGTGTAGAAGCGCTCGCATTGCCCGGCGCGGCTCACATGCAGTGCATCGGCGAAATCCAGCCCCGCACGGTGCAGGCGGGCGGCTTCCAGGATGGCTGACCAATCTTCCACCGTCACATTGGGCAGCCCGACCAGATGCTCAATTGCCCGGGCACTGTCCTCGGCCTCAAAACCATAGAAACCGCGCAAGACCCAGGCGAACTCCAGAACTACGGTCACCGTGACGAGAACCCCGGCGCCTTCCCGCATCAAGCTCTCGGCAATCGGTCGTTGTCGGGCAGCTTCGGGGTCGGCGGGATCATCGACGTAGTAGCGAGCAAGGATGTTGGTATCCACCGCAATCATTGGTGGTCTGCCTCGCTCCCCACGCGCATGATTTCAGCTGCATCGAAATCAGGCAGGCGGCGGGGTGGCCCAGCATACTTCAGCATGCCAAGACCCGCTTCATGGGTGGAACTCCGTGGGGGATGTTTCAACTCGATCTCAATCCTGCCATTGACTGCCGACACCTCAACCTGGCTACCCGGCTGGATACCCAGTTGCCGGCGTAGCGTTGCGGGAATCACCACTTGACCTTTGCTGGAAACCGTGACACACGACATGGTTTGCCTCGTTGAACACTGTTGAACTTTGACTCTACCATCACACCGCCGCGAGCGGAACAGGGCTTCGCCACGATCGAAGAGGGCCTGCGCCGACCCTGCACCATCGTCACCGGAGTGCCCGAGACGATGCATCCCTTCTGCGTGCATCTGGCGATGCCAGCCCGCGTGCAGCGCTACCGCCGCCAGAAAGCGGGCATCAGCAGGACCAGCAGCGTGAAGATCTCGAGGCGGCCGAGCAGCATCGCCCAGGTGCAGATCCACGTCTGGAAGTCGGTCAGCACGGCGTAGGTGGTCGCAGGGCCGACGAGGTTGAGGCCGGGGCCGGTGTTGTTGATGCAGGCAACGACGGCCGAGAAGGCGGTGATCACGTCGAGGCGTGTGGCGACCATCAGCAGCGTCAGCGAGACGATCGACACGACGTAAATGAAGAGGAAGCCGAGGATCGCGTGCAGCACATGGTCGGGAACAATGCTGGTCCCGAAGCGCACGCTCTGCAGGCCGCGCGGGTGCATCGCGCGCATCAGTTCGCGGAACACCTGCTTGTAGAGGATCACCGCGCGGATCATCTTGATGCCGCCGCCGGCCGATCCCGAGCAGGCGAGGAAGCTGCCGAGGAAGAGGATCCACAACTGCGCGAACAGCGGCCACTGGACATAATCGGTGGTGGCAAAGCCGAGCGAGGTGGCGATCGATACCGAGTGGAAGGCGACGTAGCGAAACGTCGTCAGAAAATCGTCGTAGATGCCATCCGGCAACAGATAGACGGTCAGCGCCAGGCTGCTCAGAGCGAGAAAACCGAGGAAATAGTGGGCTTCGACGTCGAAGCGATAGGGGCGCAGCGAACGCTTCGCCAAGGCGAGGAAGTGGGTACTGTAGTTGATTCCCGCGAGCAGCGCGAAGACGATGACGACGAGTTCGATCTCGAGGCTGTCGAAATGGCCGAGGCTGGCATCCTTGCTCGAGAAGCCGCCGAGGCCCATGATCGAGAAGGCGTGCATCAGCGCGTCCCAGGGGGCCATCCCGGCGTAATGCAGGCTGGCGCCGCAGGCGACGGTGAGGATGACGTAGACGACCCAGAGGCCCTTGGCGGTTTCGGTCAGCCGCGGCGTGATCTTCGAATCCTTCATCGGGCCGGGCGTTTCCGCCTTCAGCATGCTGCGGCCGCCGAAGCCGAGCAGCGGCAGGATCGCCACGGCGAGGACGACGACCCCGAGACCACCGATCCAGTGCATGAAGGTGCGCCAGAAGTTGATCGACAGCGGCAGGTGGTCGAGCCCCGAAAGCACCGTCGCCCCGGTCGCCGTCAGTCCCGAAACGGCCTCGAAATAGGCGTCGGTCCACGACAGCCCGTCGATGTGCAGGTACAGCGGCAGCGCGCCGAAGGCCGGCAGCAGCGACCAGATCAGCCCCACCAGCAGGAAGCTCTCGCGCACGCGCATGTCGCGCTTCTGGTGGCGCACGGAGAACGTCAGTGTGGCGCCGACGGCAACGGTGATCAGGACGGCCTCGTCGTAGGCGCCGTGTGCGCCGTCGGCGGTCAGCCAGGAGAGGCTCAGCGGCAGCAGCATCAGCCCGCCGAAGCCGACGATCAGGATGCCGAGGACGTAGAGTACCGGTGCGAAGCGGTCAATCATCTGCGGGCCTTGCCTCCGGCGAAGAAGTGATCATGGGGGCGGGGCCGGCGGCGTTCGCCCCGACCGTCAGCGTTCGGCTCGTCGCCGCACGTCCGCAGCGAGCCTGAACGGCCAATGACGGAGCGCTGAGTATGGCCTTTTTCCGCAGCAGCAGTCAATTGCGGTCGCCGCCCAGGTGCCGCAATGGGTAATGCATGGAATCCGTTCCGGGCCAGTGTTTGCCGGCTTTCCGGTCGGCTCCCGGTGTCGAGACGCACACCGGCTGGGTGATCAGCCATCGGCAGTGCGGCGATGTGTCCGAGAACGGAATCAAGGAGCCGAAGATCGGCTTTCGGCATGGAACGTATGCCCTGCGGGCAGTTCGCCGCCGATGTGGTTTTCTTCCGCATCGGGCTCATCGCGCGCACTCTTTTCTGGTCTGCAAGCATTCTGCTCTCGACGCGGGCTGGCTGCGGCATTGAGTGGCGCCGGTGCCCCGCCGACACCGGCGCGCCTTCGGGCCTGCTTTTCGCCGCGCCGCCCACCAGTCCAGCGGTCTTCGGAGCTTTCCAGGACGCTGCAGCCGGACTGGCTGAGAGGCGATCGCGGAATTCGCGGACAAGGCTCCACCAAGTTGACGGGGATGCATCGGGGCCCATACACTCTTGCGCGTCCTTTGCATCTCCCGTCCTTGTCCGTAACAGGCGGGCTGCTTGCTAGCCAGATGCCCGCCCGATCCAGGAGCGCAAGTGTCGAATGCGAGATTCTGAATCATGCACGAAGTCTTCGCTGAATTTGCTCTTCTGCTGCTGATGTCCGCCGCCGCGGGCGCCGTGTCGTTGTGGCTGCGCCAGCCGGTGCTGATTGCGTACATCGTCATTGGCATCGTCGCCGGACCGGCCGTGCTCGGCGTCGTGACGGCGCACGACCAGATCGACCTGCTCGCTCAGGTTGGCGTGGCGGTGCTGCTGTTCGTCGTCGGTCTCAAGCTCGACCTGCAACATATCCGCCATATCGGTCCGGTTGCACTGGCCACCGGTCTGGGGCAACTGGCCTTTACCATCGTCATCGGCTTCCTCATCATCCTGGCGATGGGCAAGGGTTGGGTTGAGGCACTCTATGTCGCCGTGGCGCTGACTTTTTCCAGCACCATCATCATCGTCAAGCTGCTTTCCGACAAGCGCGAGATCGACTCCCTGCACGGCCGCATTGCCATCGGTTTCCTGATCGTCCAGGATCTGGCCGTCGTCGTCGCGATGATGGTGATGAGCGCCCTGCGCGGGGACGGTGGCGAGGGGTCGCTGCTGGCATTGGCGGGCTCGCTTGCCTTGCGCCTGGGCGTCGCCGCCGTCGGCATGTATCTACTCATGCGCTACGTGTTGCCCCGGGTCGTCGACCGCATGGCGCAGTCGCAGGAACTGCTGCTCATATTCGCCATCGCCTGGGGCACAGGCCTCGCTGCGCTTGGCGAATGGGCGGGGTTCTCCAAGGAAGCGGGCGCTTTCCTCGCCGGTTTTTCGCTGGCATCGACGCATTATCGCGATGCGATCAATGCCCGGTTGACCGGCATCCGCGACTTTCTGCTGCTGTTCTTTTTCATCGATCTGGGCGCCAAGCTCGACTTTTCGACCCTCGGCGGCGAGGTTTGGCCGGCGGTGGTGCTGTCGCTGTTCGTATTGATCGGCAACCCGCTGATCGTCATGGCCATCATGGGGTACATGGGCTATCGCAAGCGTACCGGGTTTCTCTGCGGCCTGACCGTCGCCCAGATCAGCGAGTTCTCCATCATCTTCGTCGCCATGGGAATTTCGCTCGGTCACGTCGACAAGGGTGCGCTGGGGCTGACCACGCTCGTCGGTCTGATCACCATCGCGTTGTCGACCTACATGATCCTCTACTCCCACCCGCTCTACGAGAAGCTGGCTTCCTGGCTCGGCGTCTTCGAGCGCCAGCGTCCCTACCGGGAACTCGCTGTAGCGACGGCGCGTCACGATCTGCACGAGGCCGATGTCATCGTGTTCGGCCTCGGGCGTTATGGCAGCCGCCTGGCACTTGGCTTGCAGGAAGTCGAGCTCAAGGTGCTCGGTGTCGAATTCGATCCGGAGGTCGTGAGCGCCCTGCGACAACAGGGCCTGCCCGTGCGATACGGCGACGGCATCGCCAGCGAGTTCCTCGAAAGCCTGCCGCTCAAGGACACGCGCTGGGTAGTCAGCACGCTGCCGGACATGGCCTCGAACCGGGATCTGCTGCGCGGACTGCGGGAGCTGCATTTCACCGGCGAAGTGGCGATCGTCGCCCGCGAGGATTTCGACGGCGCTGTCTTGAAGAGGATGGGCGCGCCGACCATCCTGTATCCGATGCGCAACGCCGTTGATTTTGCGGTCGAGACCCTGGCCTCGATCATCCGCTATGACGGCGCGGCCAAGTGAGGGACGACCGACGCATCGCATCCCGGCCTGCAAGCGCAGCGAGCGGGTAGACCACCCATGGATCATCTGATTCAGATCATTCTCCTTCTGGGCGTGACCGTGGCGATCATGGTCGCCTTTCAGCGGCTGCATATTCCCTCCAGCCTTGGTTACCTGCTGGTCGGGCTGATCCTTGGGCCGCATACGGCCGGCCCGACGGTGCATGTCCCGGAATTCAAGGTGCTGGCCGAGTTTGGCGTGGTCTTCCTGCTGTTCTCGATCGGACTCAACTACTCGCTGCCGCAACTGCATGCGATGCGTCATCAGATCCTGGGCCTCGGTACCGCGCAGGTTGCATTGACCACGGCTGCCGTAGCCACCTTGCTGTGGCTGGCTGGCCTGAGCCCGGCGGTGGCCTTCGTCATCGGCGCCGTCTTCGCGCAGTCCTCGTCCACCATCATCGGCCGGCAACTGGCCGAACAGGGCGAGGACGCCTCGCGGCACGGGCGGCTCGGACTGGCGATTTCGGTGTTCCAGGACGTCACCGCCGTGCCGTTCCTGATCCTGATTCCCGTTCTCGGCGCCGCCACCGGCATGAACGCGCTCGCCGGCGAACTCGGCATGGCCATGGCCAAGGCCGTGCTGGCGTTCGCCCTGGTCTTCTATGCGGTGCGCTGGGCCTTGCGGCCACTCTTCCACATGGTCGCCGAGCGGCGCTCCGCCGAGCTGTTCACCCTTACGGTATTGCTGGTCGTGCTGGCGGCTGCCTGGACGACCAGCAGCCTCGGTCTGTCGCTCGCCTTTGGCGCCTTTCTGGCGGGCATGATGCTTGGCGAGACCGAGTTCCGTCACCAGGTGGAATCCAGCATTCGTCCGTTTCGCGATGTGCTGCTCGGCCTGTTCTTCGTTGGCATCGGCATGCTGTTCGACCCGGCTACGCTGCCCCGGATCTGGCATTGGGCGCTGCTGGGCGCCTTTCTGCTGCTCTTCAGCAAGATCGTCGTTGTCGCCGTGATCGTGCGCCGCAGCGGCATCGACGCGCTCGTCGCCTGGCGAACCGCCCTGCTGCTGGCGGTCGGGGGCGAGTTTGGCTTCGCGCTGCTCGCCATTGCGCTCGATGCCCACGTAATCGATCAGGAGATCGGCCAGATTGTGCTGACCGCCGTCCTGTTGTCGATGATCGCGGGCGTCCTCCTGATCCGTTACAACCAGACGATTGCCACTGGCCTGGCCAGGCCAGACGCCAAGGCTCCCCCGCTGGCGGAGCAGCTTGCCGGGCTGCCGGCGCCCCGGGTGCTGATCGGCGGCTACGGCCGGGTTGGCCATACCATCGCGGTACTGCTGAAGTCGAGTGGCGTCGATTTCGTGGCCTTCGACACCGATCCAAAGCGGGTACAGCAAGGGCAGGCCGACGGGCATGCGGTGCTTTACGGCGACGTTGCCGATCCGGAACTGCTCGCCGCGGCCAGGGCCGAACGTGCCAGTCTGGCCATCGTCACCGTCGACTCCCACGTCATCGCCTTGCGCGCGATAGCGGCGCTGCGTCGGCATTGTCCGCAGTTGCCGGTGATCGCGCGTGCCCGCGACCTGGAAGCCAGTTCGGCGTTGGTCAACGCCGGCGCGATCCATGCCTATCCCGAGGCGATCGAATCCAGCCTGCGTCTTGGCGCGACCGCCTTGCGGATGTTGCGGATTCCCACCGTCGATATCGACCTGATGCTGCAGGACATACGTGACTGGGACTACCAGCCCGTTATTGAAACCCCAGTGGAGGAGGATGCCAAATGACAGGCGCCAAGACGATTCTCGTCGCCACCGATCTTTCCGCGCCGGCCCGCCATGCCGTCGAGCGCGCTTTTCAGCTGGCTGCCAGCACCGGCAGCGAACTTCACATTCTGCACGCAATGGAGCTGGATGCCCTCGACAGCCTGCGCGAGATGTTGGGGGACGACGTTTTCACGGTGCGGGCAGCCTTGAACAGCGATGCCCACAGGCACCTCGACCAGTTGAGCGGCGATGTGGCGATCCATCGTGGCATCGCTGCGCGCACGTGTGTCGCCGAGGGGAACCCGCTGGCGACGATCGCTGCCGAGGCCGACGCGCTGGGTGCGTGTCTGGTGGTGCTCGGGGCACGCGGCGAGTCTCTGCTGCGCCGCGCTGTGCTGGGACCGACGGCAGCGCGTCTGGTGCGCAAGTCGTCGCGGCGGCCGGTACTGGTGGTGAAGCAAGCGCCGCATGCGCCGTATCGCTGCGTTTTGGTCACCGTGGATTTCTCGCAGGTATCGCTGCAGGCGATCCGCCTGGCAAGGCAATGGGCGCCAAAAGCCGAACTGGTTTTGTTGCACGCCTTCGAATTGCCCTACGAGGGCAAGCTGCGACTCGCGGGCGTCGAAGAGCAGGAACTGCTCCAGTATGTCACGAACAGCAGCAAGACCCGCCGCAAACGGTTGCACGATCTGGCGGCTACCGCCGGATTGGCGCCAGCGGAGTATCGGGCCCGGGTCATCCATGGCGATCCTGCGCAGCAGATCGTCGCCATGGAGCAGGAGCTTGCTGCCGACCTGGTCGTCGTCGGCAAGCACGGCACGCACGTCGTCGAGGAATTGCTGCTCGGTAGCGTGACCAAGCAAGTGCTGGCGGAATCGCAATGCGATGTGCTGGTCATTTGCGACCCGCGCGAGGCGCCTGACGAATCGCCATGACCGATCTGGCACTCATCCTGGGGGCCGTGCTGTTGGCAGCAGCGGGCGGCGAGGCGTTCCTCAGGTCCATCCTCGGCGCGGCGCTCCATCTGCGCGTACCGAAGGTGGTCGTGGCCACGACACTGGCGGCCTTCGCCACCTCCAGCCCCGGTTCTTCTCCTGCGATGAGCAGGATTGGTCCCCATCGCGACTGGCAGGGTGAGAAAGTCGGCGCTACAACCGGCGCCAGGCAGGAGCCGCGCTTGATCGGGAGTTGCCCCCGGCCGGCTTCCATGCTGCCTGCTCCGCCCTTCAGGGTGCGGCGTTGAGGTATTCCCGTTGCGCTATCAGGCGTGCCCAGGAGAGCGGACTCCAGGCGCTGTCGGCGAAAATCGCGGCGGCGAGCACGGCGGTAGCGGTGATCAGGGGCGGCAGCAGCAACAGCCAAGCAGTTTCGCGCCACCCTCGGGCCAGGATGTGTTCGTGCGGCCAGGCGGCGCTGGCCGGCCTGAACCAAGCGCGGTAGAGGATGGGCAGGAAGTAGGCGGCGTTGAGCAGGCTTGAGGCGGCAAGTACCCAGACCGCCCACGCCATGCCGGCAGCCTCGGCGCCTTCGCTGAGCCAGGCCTTGCTGACGGCGCCGGCGGTGAATGGGGCGCCGATCATTCCCAGTGCGGCAATGCTGAAGGCGACCGTGGTCGCCGGCATGCGGTGGCCAGAGCCGTTCATTTCGCTCACCTTGTGGGTGCCCAGGGTCTCGGCGAAATTGCCGGCGCAGAAAAAGAGGGTGATCTTCATGATGCCCTGGTGGGCAAGATGTGTCAGTCCGCCAATTGTTCCCGCCGGGCCGAACAGCGCCACGCCGAGGACGATGTAGGAGGCCTGGCTGACCGTGGAAAAGGCCAAGCGCTTCTTGAGATCGTCCTGGAAAAGCGCCCGCAGCGAACCCCAGAGAATGGTGATGGCTGCGACCACAGCCAGTGGGGTCAGCAGGTCGAGCGATTGGGCGAACTCGACGCCATAGACCTCGTAGACGATGCGTACGATGCCAAATGCACCGGCTTTGACCACTGCGACCGCGTGCAGCAGGGCGGAAACCGGTGCTGGCGCAACCATCGCTTGGGGCAGCCAGCCGTGCAGCGGTACCAGGGCGGCCTTGACCCCGACGCCGGCAATCAGCAGCAGAAAGATGATCTGTAACTGGCCCCGGTTTTCTGGCCTCAGAGTCGACACGACGCCGCCATGGACGAATTCGACCTGCCCGAGCAGGCCATACAGCCACGCCATGCCAACCAGCAGCAGGGCGCCACCGGCGAGGGTGTAGGCAAGATAGACGTTGCCGCCTGAGAGGGCGGCGGGCGTGCCGCGATGCACGACCAACGGATAGGTCGACAGCGTCAGCA
Source organism: Candidatus Accumulibacter iunctus (assembly GCA_002345025.1). GTDB lineage: Bacteria > Pseudomonadota > Gammaproteobacteria > Burkholderiales > Rhodocyclaceae > Accumulibacter > Accumulibacter iunctus. Next base: position 50,714 of record DDUX01000059.1, read on the forward strand.
GTTCATAGAAGATGAAGAAGGTGAACAGGTTGCCGGCCATGGCGATGCCCATGGTGGCGGTGACGCAGAGGCTGAAGAAGCCGAAAAAGCGGCTGCGGTTGGGCGCTCCCTCCAGATAGCCGATGGCGTAGATCGTGGTCAGCAGCCACAGGGTGGCGGAGAGAGTGACGAACAGCAGGGCCAGGGCATCCGCCTTGAAGGCGATGTCAATCCCGGGCAGCACGGCGTAGCGGAAGGCGTAGGTTTCCCCGGCGTGCACTCCGGCGAGGAGTACACCCACCAGGATTACCTTGGTCAGCGCACCGAGCAGATTGAGAGCGCTGCGTAGGCCCACCTGCGACTCCGGCAGGACAAAAATGATCAGGCCCGGCAGCAGGGAGGAGGCAATGACCGCCAGCGGCAGCGTTTCGTTGACTGTCATGATGACCCACCAGCCGCCAGCAGCCGCAGTATCTCCATGCCGCGTAGCCCGAGCAGGACGCTGCTGGCGGCGAGGCCGAAGGCAACCCACTCCAGCATCCGGGGCACCGGCCGAGAGCTGACCGCTACCGGTGCCGGCAGAAAAGCATGACGCAGGACGCGGAAGACATACGCTGCTGCCAGCAGGCCGCCGGCCACAATGACCGCTACCAGAAGCCATTGCCCCTGCCCGATGGCGGCGCCGAGCAGCAGCCACTTGGCGAGGAAGCCGGCGGAAGGCGGCAGGCCCATCAGTGTCACGCCGGCGAGGGCGAAGGCGAACAGTGTCAGCGGCAGGCGGGTCGCCACGCCAGCGAGGCCGTCAATCGTCTCCTGTCCGGTGGCCTTGACCAGCACCCCGGCGGCGGTGAACATGGCCGACTTGGCCAGTGCGTGCGCCACCGCATGCAGCACACTGCCTTGCAGGGCAGCGTCGCCCGGCGATGTGCGGCCAAGCAGCGGAAAAACGATGAACAGATAGCCAATCTGGGCGACCGTCGAATAGGCAACCAGCATCTTGAGGTTGGGAGTGCCGATGGCCTTGAAAGAACCCCAAAGGATTGCGCCGCAACCCAGCAGCCCGGCCAGCCAGGCGATGGCGGCGCCAGGTGCGAGCAGCGGCGCCAGGATGCCGAGCCAGAGACGGAGGATCAGGTAGTAGGATGCCTTGACCACCAGCGCCGAGAGCAGCGCGGATACCGGCGCCGGCGCGCCGCCATGGGCTGGCGGCAGCCAGAAATGGAAAGGAAAAAGGGCGGTCTTGACAGTCAGCCCGACCAGCATCAGCCCGGCAGCCAGGTGCACCGCTGCCGGTGCCTGTCGGTCGACCAGTGGCGCCAGGGTCGACAGCGAAACCGAACCATAGGCGCCGTAGATCATCGCCACGCCAAGCAGATAAGCTCCGGATCCGACCAGTGTACTCAGCAGGTAGCGCAAGGCTGCTGCCGTCTGCCCGACCTTGCCGCCGGCGGCGACCAGTCCAACAGCAGCGAGACCGAGAAGTTCCAGCGTGACGTAGAGGTTGAAGAGGTCCGCCGAGACAAACAACGCGTTCATTGCCGCCAGCAGGAATCCGACGAGGGGCCAGAAAAAGCGCCGCTCACTGCTGTCGCCGGTAAAGTAGGAGCGGGCATAGACCGCCAGCGGCAGGGCCACTGCCTGCGTCAGCAGCAGCATCGTCGCTGCCAGGCCGTCGACCGCGAGATCAATGCCCAAGGGCGCTCCCCAGCCGCCGACGGGATGCACCGGCACGCCGCCGGCAAGTAGTCTGCCCGCCAGCGCCAGGGCGAGTCCCAACTGGAGGGCGATGCCGATGATCGCCAGCCAGGCGCCGCGCCCCAGCCCCAGGACGAAAGCAAGCGTCGCCCAGAACATCGGCAGCAGGATCAGCCAGGCCAGCGGGTCGAGCGCCGCGCTAGTCACGCTCAGCCTCCGGTGGTAGTTCCATGCGGCCCGTCAGGCGCTGCAGCCGGCGTGCCAGCGCCAGGGCCAGGGCGGTGGCAGCAACGGCGACGACAATGCCGGTGAGCACCATCGCCTGCGGCACCGGGTCAGGTTCACCGCTGCGCTGCCCGAGTCCGACGAGGACCAGAAAGGCGCCGCTGCCCATGATGTTGAAGGCAAGGATCTTGCGCAACAGGTGTGTCGGCAGCAGAACGCCGGCCACGCCCATGGCGAACAATATGGCACCGCTGCCGGCGAAGATCATTCCGGTCGTCATCGCCGCCGCTCGTCGTCGTCAGGAAGGAAGAGGAAGAGTCCCGCCAGAATGAGACCGAGCGAGATCGTCAGCGCCACCTCGATGAACAGGATCAGGCTGCCCGCATGCGCCACGGGATATTGCAGCAGCCTGCCCTCGCCCAGGAGCCACGCTGCGACCGTGATGAAGACGAGCAAGCCACCGGCGAGGCCCGTCCGCAGCCGTAGCCTGAGGCTCGTCCAGGCCGGCAGCAGATCGGTCAGATGCAGCAGTACGGCTGCCGCGGCAAGCACGGCGGCGGCCTGGAACGCGCCACCGGGGCGGTGAGCGCCAGCCCACAGCAGATAGACGGCGGTGAGCCCCATCAGCGGCACCAGAAAGCGCGTCAGGCCTGGCAACACGGGGTCAGTCGGCGCTCGGTCCGGCGCGGCTGGCCGGGGGCGTTCGCCCGCCAGCATGCCGAGCAGCGCGAGCAGCAGCACGGCCACTTCGAGCAATGTGTCATAGCCGCGAAAGTTCAGCAGCACCGCCGTCACCGGATGTTCCACACCGCTTTGCGGCAACTTCTCCTGCACCATCTGCGGCAGGCGGACGGCCGGCGGCGGCAGTTCGAACATACTGACGACGAGGGCCATGGCCAGGATCCCGGCGGAGAGCATCACGGCGGCGCCGGCAATGCGCTTCATGGCCTGCTGCCGTGCTGCTCATCCCGTTGCCGCTGGCCGGTACGCAGCGTACCCAGGCCATCGAGCAGCAGAGCGCCGGTGAGCCCCGCCCCGATGGCCGCTTCGGCGAGCGCGATGTCCGGCGCCCGCAGCCGCGCCCAGGCAAGCGCCATCAGCAGGCCGAAAACGATGAACTGCACCACGGCGCTGGCCGGGTCGGTCAGAGCGATGGCACGCCACGCGCTCCACAGGAGGGCAAAGGCCAGCAGCAGGTCGAAGAGGATGCCCATCTTCAGTCGCCTTGCCTGCGCCAGGGCCTGATGCCCAGAGCGTCGGCACGGCGGGCAATGGCAAAGCTGACGCTGGCACTTGCCGCCAGCACCAGCGGCCAGATCAAGAGCAGCTTGAGGGCCGCGCCGAGGCTTTCAGCCTGCACGGCGAGACCCAGCAAAATGCAGCCCAAGCCAAGGTTGTCTGCTTTCGTCAGCGCGTGCAGGCGGGAGTAGACGTCGGGAAAGCGCAGCAGGCCGACGGTGCCGGCGAAGAAGAAGAAAGCGCCGACGAGCAGCAACAACAGGCTCGCCGTCTCAAGCATTCCGGGCATCGTCGTCTCCTTCCCTGATCCAGGCGCGGCGGGCGAAGGCGACGCCGGTGATTGCCGCCAGCAGGGCCAGGACCAGCGCGACATCGACCAGGGCCGCGGCCACTCCGGCAGCGCCCATGAGCACCAGAATGCCGACTCCGGTGGTGCCGAACAGAAGCGCGGCGAGCATGCGGTCTGCCGCGGTTGGCCCGCGTGCCGCGCGCAGCAGGGTGGCGATCAGGTTGATCAGGAGGAAGACGGCAATCGGCATTTCGAAACCAGTCATGGAGGCGCTCCGAAGAGGCGTGCGATGCGCCGTTCGAGGGCGCGTGCTTCTGCCGCAATCGGCATGCGCTCGTCGAGTGCATGCACCTGCAAGCGGTGGTCGGTGATCCGGACGGCAACCGTGCCGGGCATCAGGCCGAGGGCATTGATCATCAGCGTCCGGGGTGCTCCCGGCGGCAGCGTCAGCGGCAGCTCCAGAAGCGTTGGCCGCAAGACGAGTCCGGAGCGGAGGGCCAGTACGGCCACTTGCGCACCGCCCTGCGCCGAGCGGAGCAGGAAAAATCCGAGAAAAGCCAACAGGCCGATGCTGGAAAAACGACTCCGGCGCGGCGGCAACAAGACGAGGCTCGCGGCGAGTGCCGCAATGATGGCGACGAGGCCCAGGCCCCATCCCTCCAGGCGTCCCTCGGCCAGTACCCACCAGAAAAGAGCGAAGAGCAGGCCGCGCCCGGCAATGGTCGAGATCATTCGCGGGATTCCCGCGGCCGTGGGGTGGCTGAAGTCGATTCCGCTGCGAGGCTGTGCATTATGAGATTCTGTCTGATCATTCGCTCGCCCGCCAGTGTGCCTGGTGGTGCCGGTCTCCCCGTCGCCTTTACCCGCCAGACTCTGGTGGCTGGGTGAAGCGGATGCTGTCGGGGGCGTTGGTGCCGCCAGTCATCACGAAGCTCATCGCTTCTTCCATGGTCCAGTCGGTCTGTACCACGTCATCGAGCGGCACGATCTCGATGTAGCCGGAAGTCGGGTTGGGCGAAGTCGGAACATAGACAGCGGCCAGTTGACGGCCGCTGTCGACGTCGCGCATGACCTTTGTGACAAAGCCTACTGCCTTCATCCCTGGCGTCGGGAAGCAGATCAGGACGACCCGCTGACCAGCGATCGGCGGCTTGCGCAGTGTATGCAGGAAGCGCTTGGTACCACCATAGATGGTTTGCACCACGGGCAGACGGGCAAGCATGGCTTCGAACGCTTCGAGCAGTTTGCGTCCCATGACCATTGAGGCCAGAAAGCCAATGGCGTACAGGTTGAAGAGCGTCAGCAGCACTGCCAGCAGCTTCTGCACCGCCGAGTCGCGCAGCCAGGCTGCGAGGTTCTCGGAAAGGGGAGCGACGAGACTGGCGGCGCCATACAGCATCGGCGTGCCCAGGCCGGCCAGGATGCCGAGCAGAAAATCGAACACCAGCCAAGTGACCCAGAGCGGTGCAATGGTGAAGAACCCGATCAGGATGTAGCGGCCGGCATGGGCCCGGTGCAGGGCCAGGTTCCGCATCAATGGGGGCTCCCCGCCTTTCATCGGCCTATCGCTTCCTGCTTTCGGCATGGCGCCAGAAGGTCTTTTCCAGTTCCACCGCTAGCAGGACAACGACGCCTGCGAGCAGAATGCGTCCCCAGGCTTGAGCATCGAGGGTTGCGGTGCCGAAGAGTGCCTGCATCAGCGGCAAGTGCGTCAACAGGCCCTGCAGCAACAGCAGCACGACGATCGCCCGCAAGGCCTGCGGATTGCCGAACAAGCCTTCGCGGCTCAGAATCGAACCGGTCAGCCGGCGGCAGTTGAAGAGGTAGAAAATCTGCCCCATCACCAGCGTGTTAACCGCAGCCGTGCGCGCCGTCTCGATATCGAGGCCGCGCGACTGCTCCCAGAGAAACATGCCCAGCGAGGTGACCACCAGTAGCACCGTCACGAAGCCGATGCGCCAGAGCATGAAGCCGTTGACCAGAGGTTCTCGGGGGTCGCGCGGTCGGCGCGCCATCAGGCCGGGCTCGGGCTGCTCGAAGGCAATTGCCAGAGACAGCGTGACCGCAGTCACCATATTGACCCAGAGAATCTGGACCGGGGTGATCGGCAGGGTCATACCAAAGAGGACGGCGATCAGCACCATCGCCGCCTGGCCGGTACTGGTCGGCAAGACATAGACGACGGCCTTGCGCAAGTTGTCATAAACCGTTCGCCCCTCTTCGACGGCGGCGGCGATGGAGGCGAAGTTGTCGTCGGCCAGCACCATCTCGGCCGCTTCCTTGGCCGCCTCGGTGCCCTTGTGTCCCATCGCGATACCGACGTCGGCACGTTTCAGCGCTGGCGCGTCGTTAACCCCGTCGCCGGTCATCGCCGCCACTTCGCCATTGGCCTGCAGGGCTTCGACGAGGCGCAGCTTGTGCTCGGGGCTGGCGCGCGCGAAGACGTCCACCTCGCGCACAATCTCGCGCAGCGCATCGCTGTCCATCGCCTCGACCTCGGCACCGGTGATCGCCCGGCCGTTGCCGCCGATGCCCATGCTGCCGGCGATCGAGGCGGCAGTCACTGCGTGGTCGCCGGTGATCATTTTGACGCGGATACCCGCGGCATGACAGGTGGCGACTGCCTGGATCGCTTCCGGGCGTGGCGGGTCGATGATGCCGACGAGGGCCAGCAGGGAGAGGTTTCCCTGGAGGTCGCTGAAAGCCAGCTCGCGCTGCCCGTTGGCCATCGGGGCAAAGGCGAGGGCCAGCACGCGTTGGCCGCCGGCCGCCAGTTCGCCGATCCGGCGATGCCAGAAGGCGAGGTCGATCGGCTGCTCCCCGCCGGCCTGGCGCTGCTGGTGGCACATCTCCAGCAGGCGCTCCGGGGCGCCCTTGACAAAAGCGAAGGCGTGCCCGCTGTGGTCGTGGTGCAGCGTGGCCATGAAGCGGTGCTCGGATTCGAAGGGAATCACGTCGATGCGCAGCAGCGACTCGGCCTCGAAATGCGGGTCGAGTCCGGCCTTGAGTCCCAGAGTGAGCAGCGCCCCCTCGGTCGGGTCGCCTTCGAGCTGCCATTCGCCGTTCTTCTCGCGCAGCGTGGCGTCGTTGCACAACAGCGCGGCACGCCCGATGTCGGTCAGCTCGGGCAGTGACTCGGCGTCAACATCCCGCCCGCCGATGACAAATCCGCCATGCGGCGCATAGCCGGAGCCGCTGACCTCGATCGACGCATCGACTGTCGCCAGATGCTGTACGGTCATTTCGTTGCGGGTCAGCGTGCCGGTCTTGTCGGAACAGATGGTGGTCACCGCACCCAGTGTTTCCACCGCCGGCATGCGCCGGATGATGGCGTTGCGCCCGGCCATGCGCTGGACACCAATGGCCAGCGTGATGGTCATGATCGCGGGTAGTCCTTCGGGCACGGCAGCCACCGCCAGGCCCACCGCCGCCAGAAACATCTCGCCGGCCGAAAAACCGTGCACCACCATGCCGAAGGCCACCGTCAGCCCGGCCAAGAGTAGGATGCCGGCGGTCAGCCAGCGTCCGAAAACAGACATCTGGCGAAGCAGCGGGGTCTCGACATTCTCGACGCCGGCGAGCATGCGGCCGATGCGGCCGATCTCGGTGGCATCGCCGCTGGCGACGACGACGCCCCGCCCCTGGCCGAAGACCACCAGTGTCCCCGAGTAGGCCATGCAACTTCGGTCGCCGATTGGCGCGTCGTGTGCGACGGCAGCAGAGGACTTTTCCACGGGTTCTGACTCGCCGGTCAGCGCGGCTTCCTCGATGCGCAGGTTACGCGTATCGACGAGGCGCAGGTCGGCCGGCACCTTGTCTCCCGAAGTGAGCAGCACCAAGTCGCCGGGTACCAGGTTCTCGGCCTCGATCTCCTGCCGCCGGCCGTTCCGCACAACCGCGGCGCTGAGGGAAAGCATCTTGCGGATCGCGTCGAGAGACTTCTCCGCCTTGCCTTCCTGAATGAAGCCGATCAGCGCATTGATCAGCACTACGCCAAGGATCACGCCGCTATCCACCCAGTGCCCGAGAGCCGCGGTGACTCCGGCGGCGCCGAGCAGCACATAGATCAGGACATTGTGGAATTGAAGCAGGAAACGTCCCAGCGCGCCGCGCTTCTTCGGTGGCGTCAACCTGTTCGGGCCGTGTTCCGTCAGTCGGCGCGCAACTTCTTCCTCGCTCAGGCCGCTGGCGCTGCTCTGTTGTGCGGACAAAGCTTCGCTAGCGGGGACCTGGTGCCATGATTGCTGGGACATGGTCGATTCTTTCTACTCAAAGAACGCCTGCGAGGGCGGCGCAGCGGTCGCGTGGGCTCAAGCGTTCAGCCTGTCGGCACGGTCGCGCTGGTCCCGCGCCTCATCAGCCCAGGCCGCTGGACAAACAGCCTATCGCTCCGTCTTAGGTCGGTCGGCAACTGGCTTGACGCGACACGCATTCCTGAACCCGGTTGGCGGCGCGGTCGATGACCTGATGCATATCGCTGCCGAGTTCTTCGATAAGCCACAAAGCACTGTGCCTGAAACGTATTACGGTGCGGCACAGCTTGTCTACGCCGCCGCGATCGGGGCCGGTGATGTCGCTGAGTTGGACACTCACGCTCTCGACGATATCGGGAAAACGCAGCAGAGCTGCTTTGATTTGTGCACTTGCATGCCGACGCAAGGCGGCTGCCCGTGGGAGGCTGATGACCTGGATCTGGATCTGGATCTTCATTCTCATTGGAGCCTCTTGCAACCTCGCTATCCAGCCGAATTTCTCCGTGCAAACGGTTGGCAACGGGGATGGCTGGCGGCTACTTCTGGCATGATTGGAGTGTGGAAACCCTGATCACACTTACCATGACGAAGGATAGCACAGCTTGCCAGACCATGGATCGCTGGAACGTGCTCCAGCACGAGCTGATCCCGGAACTTGGGGCGCGCTGTGATCACTCTCTTGCCAGGGGAACTTCAACTCGAGGCGCAGGCGCTCATGAGACGAGACGAGGGCGAACTGCGAGCATGGTGGCCGCCTTTCGCTCGACGCCAGCGTGCGCATCGAAGCGGGCGGCCGCCAACGGCTGGAACGGGTTCTGCGCCAATGCGCCCGCTCTTCGCGCTGGACCGCTTGCGTGACATCGATGCCGCTCAGCGTGATACGAGCTGCCTGCCTTGCCGCAACCCGGAATCTGGGGCATGATTCGCGCCCATGGCGAAGACGACTGATCCCGACCCCTTTCCTGCAGCCGATGTCCCGCGTCGGCAGTGCTCCGCCTGCCTGACCCACCGCCGTTCCCTGGCCGCTGTTCAGAGCTAGGATGGGTCTTGCCTCGCTCACCCGCGTCATCCGCGGACTGCTGCACGAAGCAGCGCGCGACCTGGCACCGACGCTGATCGTCGTCCTCATCTTCCAGATCTTTTTCATCCAGCGAATGCCGGACAGCCCGGCGGCGCTGATCGGTGGTTTCGCCGTCGTCCTGCTCGGCCTCGCGCTGTTCGTCAAGGGGCTGGACGCGGCGATCTTTCCCGCCGGCGAGACGATGGCTTTCGATTTCGCGCGGCGCGGCTCCTTTCTCTGGCTGATGTTCTTCGCTTTTTGCGTCAGCTTCGCCTCGGTCGCCGCCGAGCCGGCGCTGATGGCCGTCGCCTACAAGGCCGAGGCGGTGTCGGGCGGCAGCATGGGCGCGCTGACGCTGCGCATGGTGGCGGCGCTCGGCGTCGGCCTGGCGGTCGTCGTCGGCGTCTGGCGGATCGTCCTCGGTCACTCGATCGGCAACTACCTGATTCCCGGCTATCTGGTGGTCATCGTGTTGACGGCCTTCTCGCCGCCGCAACTGGTCGGTCTGGCCTTCGATTCCGGCGGCGTCGTCGCCTCGACCGTCACCGCGCCGCTGCTGACCGCGCTCGGCGTCGGTCTGGCGACCAGCATCCGCGGCCGCAACCCGATGCTCGACGGTTTCGGGCTGATCGCCTTCGGCGCCCTGGCGCCGATGATCATCATCCAGCTCTACGGCATCGTCTTCTTCGTCCCTGCCGAGGCGGGCACCGCGGTGCTGCTGCTGCCGAGCGACGACCAGCACAAGTACGCCGCGCTCGAGTTGCTGCTCGACTTCCTGATCATGATCAGGAACCTGCTGCCGATCATCGCCGTCGTCCTCTTCTCGAGCTTCGTCATCCTGCGCCGGCCGCTCGCCGACCCGCGGGGGCTGGCGGTGGGCATGGTGCTGGTGGCGGTCGGCCTGTTCATGTTCGATGAGGGTCTGCAGGTCGGGCTCTTCCCGCTCGGCGACGAGATGACCAACGGCCTGATGCGCGACGGGGTGGCGATGTGGGTCCTCTACCTCTACGGTTTCCTGATCGGTTTTGCGACGACGATGGCCGAACCGGCGCTGATCGCGCTGTCGATCAAGGCGGACGAGGTCAGTCTCGGACAGTTGAACGGTTTCTGGCTGCGCACGCTGGTGTCGATCGGCGTCGGCATCGGCATCGTCATCGGCTGCGCGCGCATCGTCGATGGCACGAACATCGCCTACTGGCTGATTCCCGGCTACCTGCTCGTGTTGTTGATGACCCGCTTCGCACCGCGGTTCATCGTCCCGATCGCCTATGATTGCGGCGGCGTGACGACCTCGACGGTGACCGCGCCGCTGGTCACCGCGCTCGGCGTCGGGCTTGCCGAGCGCACGCCGGGCCGCGACCCGATGATCGACGGCTTCGGGCTGATCGCCTTTGCCTCGCTGCTGCCGATGATCATCGTCATGTCTTATGGCATGCTTGCCACCTGGTTGCTGCGCGCCAGGAAACCCGCCAAGGAGTAGATGCGATGAAGTTTTCCGCCGTCGTACTGATCGTTCCCGAGGAAGACGAGAACCGCGCGGTTGACATCCTCAAGGAAGCCGGCGCCACCGGACTGACCATTCTCAAGGGCAAGGGACTGCGGCACAACGAGCGCAAGACCTTCCTCGGCCTCGGTCTCGAGCGCAAGGAGTCGCTGCTGCTCTGCGTCGTCGAGAAGCAACTCGCGATGCGCATCCTGCGGGCGGTCAAGATGCAGATGAAGATGGACCTGCCCGGTGGCGGCCTGGCTTTCTCGCTGCCGCTGGGCAGCGTCGTCGGCATCGGCCTGGCGCAGATGCAGGCATTCCGGCGCGAAGTCGAGGAGGAAATGTGATTTGCCTGACGCCCGTTCTCGTGCCGTCCGGCCTGTCCGATCATTGACTGAAGGAGTCCCTGCCATGTTGGTTGCCGGAATCATGAAGAAGAAGGTCGTCACCATCAGCCCGCTGGCGACCGTCCGCGAGGCGCTGATGATGATGAAGGAACGCGGCGTCAAGTCGCTGGTCGTCGAGAAGCGCCACTCGGGCGATGCCTACGGGTTGATCTCGTATCGCGATGTGGCGCGGGCGGTGATCGCCGAAGACGGCGACATCGATCTGCTCAATGTCTACGACATCGCGCAGAAGCCGGCGCTGCAGGTGTCGCAGCATCTCGAGGTGCGCTACCTGGCGCGGCTGATGATCCAGTATTCGGTCAAGAGCGTGCTGGTGATCGACAACAACGAACTCGAGGGCTATGTCTCCGACACCGACGTCGTCGGCAGCCTGATCGACCGGGCGGTTGGCGGGCGTTAGTCGCGAGGCATGATGGACAGGCTCCTGCACCGCTATTCGGCCTTCTTTCCGCGCTGGTGCCAGGCCTTCGGTGACCACGTTCCCGATCCCTTCGGCGAGGCGCGCGCCGTCGAGTGGGTGGTCGGTGCCGACAGCGTGGGCGTCATCGTCCTGCCCGAGGTACGGCACTGGCTGATGCGCGAGCTGCTGGCCGAAAGGCATCCCGAAGTCGAGTTCCGTCCGCACGCGATCCGTCTCAACCGGCGCGATTACGACGAGGTCGAAGTGCTCGCGACAGCCGGTTACGCAGCCCTGCACGAACTGCTGCGCGGCTGCGATGAAGCGCACATGTTCCTCACCTATCATCTGATCTACCCGCCGGGGACGCGGATCATCACCGTCTCCAGCAAGCCGCCGCTGGGGCTGCTCTACCGCGAGATGGCACCGCTGACGGTGGTCGTCAGCGAGTAGGGGCGAGAGCGCCGCCGGCTGAGCGACCCGGGTGCTGAACCCACCCGACGGTCGGCCGCCTGTGGACCGTCGTTGGAGCAGGCTCCCGGTCGTGCAGGGCTGTCACGTTCAGCGTGAAATCGCGGCCACACTTCTGTGAAACGTCGGTCACGCTTTCGTGAAATCACCGTTCTCATGGAGGCCGTCGCCGCAGTTCTCCATGACCCTTTCCACTTGCGCAGCCAGCAACGGCAGTTCAAGCGAAACCACCTCCCAGACAATATCGAGATTGACGCCGAAATAGCGATGGATCAGGCGATCGCGCATGCCTGCCATGCTTGTCCAGGGGATATCCGCACTCTCGACACGCAACTTCTCCGAGACACCTTTGGCGGCCTCACCGATGACTTCGATATTCCGGATGACGGCATCTTGAGTCTTGATGTCCTTGCTGAAGGCTTCGTATGACAGGTCGCCAACATAGATCGAGATTCGCTGAATCGCTTCCTGGATGTCACCGATCCACTCCACATCGGCCCGCTCAGACATGGACAAGGCTCTCGGTGATGCTGTCCGCCACGGCTTTCCGGCGAATCTCCTTCAGGCCTGCAGGGGTGAGGACGTCGACTTTGCGTCCCAAGAGTTGTTCGAGGTATTCCAGCAGAAGAACGAAGCGAAGCCCGATGGGCCGTTCAAACTCAACGATGAGGTCGATATCGCTGCCTTCGTGGGGGTGCCCTTTGGCGAAAGAACCAAAGAGCGCCATCTTGCGGATGCCGAATTCGCTTGCAAGATAGGCGGATTGATCGCGAAGCAATTCCAGGATGCGCTCTTGGGTCAACATGAAAGCCAGCATACACCTCTCGCGTGCGCGGGAGAAGGCCGGGGATGAGGGAAACGGTCATGACCTTCATCTTCAGTGGTGTCGCGACCGTCATGACCGTTGATGGTCATCCACCTGATCTACCCGCCGGGAACGCGGATCATCACCGTCTCCAGCAAGCCGCCGCTGGGGCTGCTCTACCGCGAGATGGCGCCGCTGACGGTGGTCGTCAGCGAGTAGGGGCGAGAACGCCGCCGGCCGGGTGAACCGGCAGGGGCGGCGGTGTGGTGCCTGACCATCTGTCGGACTTCCTTACACCGCGCGTCCTTCCGGGACCCGGTGCTCATGCTTTAATGGATGTTTTCCTGCGGGCACGAATCGTGCTTTTCAATACCTGAAGCTGCTTGCCGCCCGCAGTTGGCACATTCGGTCCTCGCCCGTTGCGGGATCGGTTGGCCAGGGAACGCTGCGGTCGTGGGCCGCGCCGCCGCTTTCCCGCAGGGAACCGGCTGGCGCTGTCGCCGTCGGCTGCAGCAAACGAAGGCAGGCCTTTCGGCGGCCTCATCGACAGCGAGCCCCCCCCCGCTTGTCGAAGTGGTTTGCCGGAAGGCCGCCTCCCTGTACGGCGTCGCGACGGCTTCATCTGCCGCTGCCTTGCGTGTCGGGCATCGGCAGGGCCGCTCGTCGTCCGCAGGCCGACCCGGAGACCGCCCCCTCGTGTCGTGGCGGTCTGCGTCAGGCCGAGGGCGTTCTCAGCTTTGCCGAAGCGGACCTGCCGATCGCCATCAGCAGCTTGCGCGTCTCCTCGAGCAGCAGCGTGCTTGAGGCAATCGCCGTCGCCAGCAGCCAGTCGTTCAGGCTCAGATCGACGGTGTCGAATACGGCCTGCGCCGGTCCCCAGTGGACGGCGACGATCTGCAGGCCGACGACGCCGACGAGCGCCAGCCAGAGCTTGCCGTTGGCGAAGAACTGCCGGTTGAAGGCGCTGCCAAACTCGGCCCGGGCATTGAAGATGTTGAAGAACTGGAACAGGACGAAGGTGGTGAATGCCAGCGTCACCGCATGGGCGTGGCCGCTGCCATCGCCCAGTCCTTCGTGGTTGCCCCAGGCGTAGGCCGCCAGCGTGCCCGCCGCCATCGTCAGGCCGTAGAGTGCCAGACGCCAGAGCCGCGCGCCGGTGAGGATGTGCGCATCGGCTGCGCGCGGCGGTGCCTGCATGATGCCGGGTCGCGCCGGCTCGACACCGAGGGTCATGGCCGGCGGGCCGTCCATGATGATGTTGACCCAGAGGATCTGAATCGCGGTGAAGGGCGTCGGCATGCCGAACAGCGGCGCGGCGAGCACGGTGATGATGGCGCCGATATTGGTGGAAAGCTGGAAGCGGACAAACTTGACGATGTTGTCGTAGATGGTGCGTCCTTCCTCGACAGCGCGCACGATGGTGGCGAAGTTGTCGTCGGTGAGCACCAGGGTTGCGGCCTCCTTCGTGACCGCGGTGCCGGTGATGCCCATGGCGACGCCGATGTCGGCGGCTTTCAGCGCCGGGGCATCATTGACGCCGTCGCCGGTCATCGCGACGACATGGCCGCCCGCCTGCAAGGCCTCGACGATGCGCAACTTGTGTTCGGGCGAGACGCGGGCGAAGACGGCGGTGCGCTCGGCCATCGCACTCGCCGCCGTGCCGTCGAGTCCTTCAATTTCGCAGCCCTCGCGCGCTTCGCCTGCCAGACCGAGTTCTAGGGCGATGGCGCTGGCCGTGGCGCGATGGTCCCCGGTGATCATTTTCACGGCGATACCGGCGGCCTGGCAGACTCGGATGGCCTCCTTCGCCTCGGGGCGCGGTGGGTCGATGATGCCCACCAGCGCGATCAGCGTCAGCTCGTCGGTCCAGCGCATCAGGTCTCCGGCCGGATCGAACTCCGCCACCGGGATGGCGCGGCCGGCCAGGGCCAGCACACGCATGGCGGTTGCGGCATAGGCGTCGTTCTGCGCGGCGTATTCGCTACGCGCTGCGTCGTCCAGGCGCTGCTCGCCTGCAGGCGTCAGCCGGCGCGTCGCGCGTGCCAGCAGAACATCAGGCGCACCCTTCACCCACATGCGGACGATGTCCCCATCGCGATGGAACGTGGCCATGAACTTGTGCGCCGAGTCGAAGGGAACTTCGGCGATGCGCGGATACCTTGCCACAAGTCGTTGCGCGTCGACGCCCGACTTTCGCGCCAGCGCCAGCAGGGCACCTTCGGTGGGGTCGCCGATCAGTTCGTCGTCCTGCAGGCGGGAATCGGAGCACAAGGCTGCGGGCGCCAGCAATGCCGACCAGTCCGGCGGGGCTTGTTCGTCCTCCGGTTCAATGCGGCCGTTGCCGCCGTAACCTTCACCACTGACGATGAAGTGGCGGCCCAGGCAATAGACGCGGCGCGCCGTCATCTGGTTTAGGGTCAGCGTCCCGGTCTTGTCGGAGCAGATGACGCTGGTGCAGCCGAGAGTTTCCACCGCCGCCAGCTTCTTGACGATGGCGTTGCGTCTGGCCATGCGGTGCATGCCGAGCGCCAGCGTGACGGTGACCACGGCCGGCAATCCTTCGGGAATCGCCGCAACTGCCAGAGCGATGGCGGTCATCGCCGTCTTCACCAGATCGTCTCCGCGCATCACGCCGACGACGAAAATCAGCGCGACGACAAAGCCGGCGATGACGGCGAGGTGTTTCCCCAGTCTGTCGAGCTGGGTCTGCAATGGTGTGGCCGACTCGGCGGCGTCGGCCAGAAGGCCGGCGATCCTGCCCATCTCGCTGTGCATGCCGGTGGCGGTGACCAGCGCTTCGATGCGTCCGCGCGTCACCACGGTGTTCATGAAGACCATCCCCTGCCGTTCCGCCAGTGCCGACTCCTGCCGGACAGCTTCCGGGCTCTTGGCCACCGCGTGCGACTCGCCGGTGAGCGCGGCTTCGGCCACTTCCGCCGCGTGTGCGTCGAGCACGCGCGCATCGGCCGGAATGCGGTCACCGGCTTCGAGCAGCAGGATGTCGCCGGGTACCAGATCGACCGCCGGGACCAGCGCTGTTTGCCCGTTGCGGCGAACGCGCGCCGTCGGCGCCAGCATGTTCTTCAGCGCCGCCAGAGCCGCCTCGGCGCGATGCTCCTGGAAGAAGCCCAGCGTCGCGTTTAGGATCACGACGATGGCGATGACCAGGGCGTCCCCGAGATCGCCCATTGCCCCGGCCAACACGGCGCCGCCAAGCAGCACGATGACCAGAAGATTACGGAACTGGTCGAGGAACTTCTTCCAGGCCGGTCGCGGCGCTCTTTCGGCAAGCTGGTTTGCGCCGTGCGCGGCAAGCCTGGTCGCGGCCTCGGCGGAGTCGAGGCCGGCTGCCGGGTCGACAGCGAGGGCGGCGGCGACCGCTGCCGTGGTGCGTGCGTGCCAGGCGGGATCGCTTGCAGGCCGTGGCAGGGGTGATCGGGCAGACATGCTCATTCCTTTCGCGGATCAACCAGACTTCGACATTCGACAGGCGCAGTCGCTGCGTGGCACCGGCACCCGGCGGCATGCCGAGAAGGCCGCGCCGCGCCCGCCACCGCCCGCAGGGCGGAGCCTGCCGCGATCCTGCCGCGTAACCTCCCGCCGGCCACTCGCCGGGCTTCGCTCAGCACCTGGAGGAGGTTCCGGCGATGGCACGCCGGCGCCGCAGGCGGCAGCAAGTGCCGACCGGCGCGGCGAGGCATGCGCGACGAGAAGTTCAGCGTCTTCCCGCGTCGCCAGCACGCTGGCGTGCCGGACGGCACCATTGCCGAGCGGCGAAGAAGCCGGCACGACCTGATTTGATGCGCGATCTGCAACCAATCCGCGGCCGCCCACCACCCGCCACGCCGAGAAGCCGTGCCGCTGGGCCCGGTAACAGGTGGCGACGGCGATCATCGGTGCGCACTGCGTCGGCGCGGCAGCACCCTGGGCGGCTGGCGTCTCGTCCTGCTGCCCTGGCTCTGCCTGGTCACGCTGACCTCCCGTTGCGCGATGGATTCGGCTTCCGCCGAACGGGCGGTGCAACGCCCGCTAGTGCTTGATTCCGGCGTCCTGACCGGCCTGTGGGGCGCCGATTGGTTCGAAGGCGTTGCATGCCGGATGGTAACTCGCCGCCTGCTCCGGAACCGCTCATCAAGGCATGGATGCCCCGGCACTGGGCGTGACCGACGACGATGACATGCTCGACGGCGAGCGACAGTACGGCGAATTCCAGCGCCGCCGGTACGCTGGCGAAGCTGCCGCCCGGCTCGTATGGCGGAACCGGATTGGCCACGTAGCGCACGGCGAACACGTCGCCCGGCCCGGCGCCCGTCAACAGCGCCGGATCGACGCGGGAGTCGGTGCAGGCCATGATCACCCCCTTGCGGCGCTGCCCCTGCCGAAGCTGCTCAAAAAGTTCGCGCTCCTCGCTGAAGTGCTTCTCCTGGGAGCGGCTGCAGCCGGCGATGAAGTTGGCGATATCTTTCATGATGCATGCCCCTTGTCGCAGTGGTTCGATGCGGGTGATGCTTCCGGGCGTGGCGCCACTCTGCCTTCGCCGTTACCTTACTCGCCGCGTCAAGCGCGTGCTGCGCTTGACGCGGCATGTCATTTTCCTCGTTCGTGTCGGGCCAGCACCTTGTCCGCGGACCCGTCGGTAACGACGAAGTGCCCAGTCAGGTCCGCAGCACGGCGATACGTTCCGCCAACCGCGCTCGGTCCTCAACGGCAACCGATCGACCAGGTGGTCGATGGCGCGCGAGAGGAACGGGAAGGCGCGTTTCATGACTCGTCCCTGGCGATGCGGTTCGGCGATGGCGCTGGCGCGCGCGGGGACGCCGTCGTTGCGCTGGCCGACAGCATGGCTTTCAGTGCGCGGATCTCTTCGCGCAGGCTGCGCATCTCGGCGTGCAGGTCGGCCTCGATGTGCTCGCGTGCCGCTTCCACGACCCGTTTCGTGTCGTGCTGCTCCGCCTCGGTGTAGCTCTGCATGGCGTTGACAATGATGGCGATGAACAGATTGAGCATGGTGAAGGTCGCCACCAGAATGAAGGGGACGAAGAAGGCCCATGCGTAAGGAAAGCTCTCCATCACCGGCCGGGCGATGCCCATTGACCAGCTCTCCAGGGTCATGACCTGGAACAGGGTGTAAAGGGAGCGGCCTAGATTGCCGAACCATTCGGGGTGGGTTGCCGCGAACAGCTTGGTGGCAATCACCGCGAAGACATAGTAGATGAGCAGCAGCACCATGGCGATCGACCCGAGGCCCGGAATCGCCGCCAGCAAGGCCCCGACGACACGCCGCATCGACGGCACCATGGTCAGCAGACGCAGCACCCGCAGCACGCGCAGCGCGCGCAGCACGGCCAGCGGCCCGGTCGCCGGGAGCAGCGCAATGGCGACCACGGCGAAATCGAAGACGCTCCAGGGATCGCGCCAGAAAGCCGCACGGTGGGCGTAGAGCCGCAGGGCGATCTCGCCGACGAACACCGCCAGCATGGCGCGGTCAAGCTGGATGATCAGCCCGCCTGCCGCCGCCATCGCGCTGGGCGAGGTTTCCAGGCCGAGCACGACGGCATTGAGCACGATCAGGCAGATGATGAAGTTCTGCACGCGCGGCTGTTCGACCCAGGCGCGTACCCGCTGGCGTCGGCTGCTGTCAGGGAGCGTATTCATGTTCGTACTCATGGTTGTTTCAGCGACACGCCAGTAGGCCCAACGCCAGCGGCGCGGTCATTGTCAAGCCCAGATGGCCGATATACCCATACGGGGCCTCCCAGGCGCGCGACACGTCTGCCGGCATTGGCCCGGTCTCGATCGGCAACCTGGCGCCGCCGTTCTCCGCTACCGCCATTTCGGCGACGTCGATGGCCAGGATCCCGTGCGCCCTGGCGGCGTCCGGGCCCTGGCCATCAGGGCGGTTACCACCCCGACGTCGCCGCCGGGAAGGAGTTGGCCTGCCGTCATGTTACTCGGGCTAGCGATCCTCATGTTGCTCGTCCTTGCTGATCAGCCCTGTTCGCCGCACGACGATTGCTACGTATGCACCCCAGCCGGTGCAGCCAGAGCCTGAACAGGTTGAAGAGGGAAACATACATCCACGCGCCCGGCTCCTGACTCAGGACCCTAGGCCCAAAGCCAGTTGGCCGGCATCCCGGCGGCGACGACCTCATGTGGACCGTGGGTCGGGATTTACGTCTCAGTCTCCCTCTTCCAGCACGCTGACGACGGCGAATTCGTGTCGCCGTGCCAGGTGGTGATCGAGCGTGCGGTCCATACGTTCGGCCGCGCGATCGATGGCGACGTAAAGATCGGTCTGGGTATCCTCGACGACCAGGGCGGGAGAGTCCTTGAGGCGTACCTCGATGCCGCAACACTTGTCTTCTCCGCCGCGTGGGCCATTCACATCGGACAGTCGCACGACAACGCGCGTGACGACGTTCCGGCCGTGATTCAGGCTGTAGGCGAGGCGCGTGCTGACGTGCTCGCGCAGCTCGTCGGTCAGGGTGAAGTTTCGCGCTTGGGCTTTCAGGTTCATGGCATTCGTCTGTCAGGGCAGGAATGACGGGCACGCACGCGATCATGAAGACGGTAATTGTTCGATGCAAACAGATAAATGGATAGGTTGTGATCGAGATATACGAACAACAGGGGGCGGCGTGATCAACTATGAGCATCTGCATTCCTCCGTCAGCATTGCTCGCTCGGGTGGCGTCATCCGCGCGGCGGAGCGCCTGAATCTGACGCCACAGACGCTCTCTGGGCAACTATCCCAGTTCGAAGAACGGGCTAGAACGCCTACTGGCTGATCTGGCGATCCGCCGACTAGACATGGTGCTGGCCGATCGCCCCGTGCCACCGGGTACGGAGATGCCCTTTGCCGGAGCAACTGGTCGCGGATCATGGACATAATGCCAGAGTCCTAAGTCGTGAGGATGGCTGTTGTGACGGGCCGTGTCTGCAGAATACTGAGTTTGCCATTGGCAATCCCGAACTCGATATCCTGCGGCAACGCATAGTGCTCTTCAAGGGCCATGGCGATGGTGGCCCGGATGTCAATTTTCTCCAGGCATGGGACGTCGCGCAGATCGCTTTCGACCGGTACGATTGATGTCCCCTTACCGGAGGGATGCTGCTTGACCATGAAAGCCTTCTTCCCGACGTGAACACGTGAAACCGAACAGTCAAATTTCTCCACATAGTAACGGTCCACATCGACCACTCCGGAAACCACCCCCTCGCCAAGTCCATACGCCGCTTCAATCACGATGACGTCTCTTCCGCTAACCGGATCCGTAGTAAACATCACCCCGGAAACCTGCGACTCGAACATCTGCTGCACCACTATCGCCAACTTGACCGACCCTTGCCGGGCAATGCGGTCGTTCCGGTAGAGCATTCCCCGGGTCAGCCAGAACGACGTCCATACTTCCTTTATCCAATGCAGTAGCTCCGCGGGACTGACGTATAGATACGTCTCTGCCGCGCCGGCAAAAGCCGCCTCTTCCGTGTCTTCCAGACTGCCAGAAGAGCGCACGCTCAAGAAACTGCTGCGCAAGCCGGTCGATTCGACCGCCTCCATGATTTCCCGACCTACCCCGGTCGCACTGTCCAGATTCCCTTGGCGTATCAAGTCCCGAATCTTCTCCGAGGCGTCGGTAATCTTCATTCGCGTGTCTTCGTATGACATTTCTTGAGTCGCAAGCAGCGCCTCGATTCCCGAGGTCAGGTGCAAATACGCCGCGAGAATGCCATTTTCCTCAAGAAACCGGTCGAAGGCAAAGGTGGTCACCATGAACGCGGGCGGCACCTGCGAACCATAACGCCGGACGATTCTTCCAATTTCTCCAAGATTCGCGCCTTTCCCGCCAACCAGTTCGACAAAATCGGCATCAACCTCTTCCAGCAACAGGACGACACGCGGCAATTGCGCTATTCGCTTTTTCTTCGCTCGCGTCAGTTCGTCCGCCTTGCTTTGCAAGTGAGCGACCATTGCCTTCGCCACAAGGCCTTCCTCGCGCATGCGCTTGAGCGCTCCGTTCAGCGCCACCTGTACCTCTCGCTTCATCCTGTAATACGCATCTTCCATTTGGCCGGCGGGGTCTTCTATGTCGACGAATTCCTTCACCTTGGCATAGTGGCTCAGCAGAAAGAGCTTTCCATCGGCGTCGGGATAGTGGTCAGCGACGAATCGGACATGCGATCTCTCCATCGCCAGGATCAGATCCGCCTCACGCACATCGGCTTCCGCAAGCCTCCGGCTTCGGTGATTGGCAGCAACGATGCCGTCTTCGGAGAGCAGCAGCGCCTGGCTGATCTCGGACATCGGCCTGTCCTCGAATGCTGCGACACCACGGGAAAACACCTTCACACCAGCTATTCCATCGGCAGCCAGCATCTTCATCAACAAGCGCTTGGCCAAAGGGCTGCGGTCGGTATTGGCGGTACATATCAGCAAGACCTTCTGGGGTCCGATTTCCCTGACGCTGTGTCCGAGACGACGCAGCGCCTTGCGTATCGCAGGCAGCTCCGCTTCGGTCAACTCGCACTTTGTCATGGCTTCAACCTCCTGCAGTGCCGCGGCTCTCAGCAAGGCGATATGTGGATGCCGTCGCAATGCCATGATTCGACTCTGAAACGCCTTCAGTCGCGCATCGCACAGATCGAGACTTTCCGCCAACACCGTGACCTGTGTCCACAGACGATCAACCAGCGCAATGGCGTTCAGCGCTCTCCAGAGCACTGTCACCGCAGAAATGTTGCGCTCGACCTCCGACAGCAATCCTTCGAGTTCGGCAAACGCGTTCCCGGAAACCGTCTGGATCAGCATAGCGAGATTGTCAGTCTTGCCTTTCGCGAGGGCCGTTGTCGTACCTCCCGCCGTAATCCCGCGGCGCACACTGCGCACGACATCAATCAACTGCTTTCGCACGGCCGGACTGACCCGCTTGTTCCACAGTGCTTCCGCCAATATCAAGGCCAGGCCGTCGGAAACGATCCCCTCGCGGGTATCCCCAGCACCAGTACCCAACGGCACGGCTGCCACCCAGGCGTCCAGATCGGCAGGGGATTTTTCGCCCGCAACAACTTGATGAATCAATTTGTGCAGTGGCTCAAAAGGCATCCCGGCCATCGGCAGGATCGAGACGATTCCCTGTGATGCCCAGACCATCACGACACTTCCTTCGAAAAAATCGACTGTTTCAGAAACCATCGACTCGCTGACCCAGAGACCTTCGCCAGTCAGGGTGGCCTTCCCGGGATGTCTTTCTTCGCTGCGAACGAGCGCGCCTTCCGATGATTGCAGCCACTGGGCGTGTGGCAAAATCAACGATGGAATGCTGAATTCCCGGGTCGTGACTCCGGCGTGGCTAAGCAGTCCACCACTGGTCACCAGGACCGCTTCAGCGGCTCGAATGGCTTCGATATCTTCGGGTGTGGTGAACGGAACCAGAAGAACACGCCCTCCACGACTCTGCGGATTCAAATAATAATCACGATCGAACGTGATGCGCCCGATGCGGACGGATCCATCGCCGACCGAAGCCAGCAGACCCCGGACAGTCTGGCCACTGAATCCACCGGGCGCGGGTGCTTGTTCGACCAGCAAGCGACGCGAAACAAGCTTGCGAAACGCAGGAACCTGGATCTTGGCGGGGACTTTGTAGGCGCTCTTGCGCAGTATTCTCCTCAGGCCGGCAATGGACAGCCATTTGCCGCCGTTGGTTGGCGTCAAGTGATGGCCAAAAGCATACAACAAGACCGAACGATTCTGATTGTCGGCCAAACCATAGATCACCAACCATTCGTTGGGTGCTATCTCTTGCTGAGCCCGCTCGACGGTGAGCTGGTCGATGCTTCCGATCGTCGCGAAATCCAGATGTAAGTCGGTCTTCTTCAGCAGCACGGCGGCACGCAATGCTTCGTGCTCGCAAACCAGAACTCTGCGGATAATCTCCTTCAACGGCTGGTAGGCCGGATTTCGCTCCAGGAGCCCTCGCCTGTCGAGCCGCAATTCTCCGCGACCCAGCGCTTGGCGGCAGGGAGCATTGAAGTGCCGGTCGATAACCTCCTGCCCAACCCCACCCGTCCCAGGCTGAATGACCGCCATATCGAAGCCTCGCAGCAGCGCATTGAGCGCAAAATACAGGCGGTGGCGGACCATCTGCCGTTCTTCGGAAACATAGGAGTTGAACGCGCGCAGCGTTCTCGGGCCGCTAAACTCGCAGTACGTTTCGAATGGCATGCCATCCCCGCTATAGGGGAAGGGGATCATTCCCTCAACCAGAAACATCCGTGCAATCGTCGTGGTGAATTCGGTGATTTTCTCAGGACTTGTTTTGTACGCTAGTGCCGCCGATGGAACGGTTGACAGGAAAATATACATCTTGGCGTAGTCCAGATCCCGTAAAGACCATATGAGGCGCAAGACCACAACAAGGGCGCGCTCAATCTGGCTTTCAGTCCGTGCTCCATGATCTTTGTCCAGATGGCCGGTTACCAGGATTTCGACGAGGCTACTCTGGTCCACCGTTACGCTGAGCCCCGCTTCTTTCAAGACCTTGGCGGTAAATTCGGCGCGCAGCGCCTGCTGCAGTTCCGCCCCACCCTGGTAACTTTGCAGCCGGATAAGTCCCTCGTCGTCCGGGTCGGCAATGTTGGCGAATAATTCGACCCGATGTTCTCCCAGCCTCATGCTGTAGGTAATGAGATTGCCTATCAGCACGAAAGTACCAGGACAGGGCGCCGCCAGCCTCTGGGCTGCCCGCACAATCGTTGCCAGACCGCGATGGCGGATCAATCCGTTCACGATGATCGGTGTGTCATCCAGTCTCGCTATCCGCAGGTCCTCGGTCTTGTCGCCTCCGATACGGCCGAGGGTGAAGCTCATGTCCGCGCGGGCGGCAGTCATCCGTTGTTCGAGCGCTCTATTGCCGCCCTCATGCAAGAAGCGTATCAGCTCATGCACGCTGGCTGGCTCGGCGCCTGGGGAATCTGCGGAATCCGCGAGACGCGTAATCTTTTGTCGCAAGTCGGGGGGCAATTTATCGTGCTGCGATAGGTCACTCCACGAACTCTCCAGGTCGTGCACCAGCTTGCTGTAGAAGGCGAGGGCAGCATCGGCATCTACCGGATAGGCAATCTGCCGATACGCTTCGACCATTTTCTCAAGCAGGGAGACGATGGTGACCGCGGTCAATTTGGTCATTGCGTCGGCATGGGCGACAATCAGTTGGAGAGCCTCGTAGTTGGGCTTGACCAAGTTGTTGCGGATATTGAGGTAACACGCGCGGAGTTGCTGCCTGGCGTCGGGACTGAAGGACGGGTCCTTGTCAAGGTCGCAAAGCAACAGGTAGCATCCCGCGTCGGCGGGGCCTTCGCTGTGGAGCTTGCCGATACCATTGTCAGCGATCCACGGCGGTATTTGCGCCCTGCCATGCTCCACCGGGTAGGCCAAATGATATCCGCCCAGATTGACTCCGGAATCGTGCAGGTCGAGGACGGCGATCAACCGCAACTTGTCCAGTCGATCCCAGAATCTGGCAATGCCGATGAAGCGCTGCGCGCCAAGCGCACGACGCGCGATTGCAAGATTGTTGATCAGGTCGGTCAGCGCTCCCGGGCTTTTCACCATCGACCGTGAGAAGCCTTGGCTGCTCATTTTCTTCAGGTCGAGCAGCCTGTGGAGTCGGGCGACTGGCCGACTTCCGTGGAGCGCTTCAAGCAGGTCGTATGCTGCAGCAAAGCGCGCCTCGAGTTCCTCTTCGATCACGGCTCTGACGGACTTGTCGGTTGTCCGGTGAAATGCAGCGGCGAGATCCGGAACTGGTACTGGCGCGAATTCGCTCTGAGCGGATAGCGAGTCGGAAAGCTTGAGAATCCTTCGGAGAATCCGGTCTTTCTCGCTGGTCACAGCCGAGATGCGGGCTGTGCGGATGGCGTCATCAGTGAGCCGTTCGGCGGCGGACAGGCTGACATTCTGTTGGCGCCAAAGCTGCTTCAGCAATACCGGATCCTCATCGGAAACATCTGTGGGCCAATTGTGCATGCGGAAGTGCGCATCGATTGCGTGGATGCTTCGCTGGATGATGATCTGCTGTTCATCGAACAGCGCATCCGTGCCCAGGAAGCTCTGCAAAAAGGCTTTCGTGCGCGCAAGGGCGAAGACATCCAGAACAACCCATTCCTTATCCGCCTCATTCGAATAGTGAAGCTCGACCATGTGCGTGCGAATGTTGCCGATGGCTTCGGCGATGGCTTCATTGCGGGCACCGCGTTCGTGGAGCGCGACCATCAATTGGGGAATTCTTTTCTCAAAATCTGCCATGTCATCTGCCTGGTTTTCGAAGTGGGTCCACTTGTTCGAGCGTAATGATCCAGCCACCTACACGGTTTCCAGAGATCGAGATACCGCCAAACGATGGCCGTCATCGCCGCGAAAGCGGGGAGTTACCCTCCGGCCTGATGTAGTCCGGTGAAGCTGAACGTCGCGCCGGCGATGGTGCGGCTGGATTTCCTATCCGCCTGCGTAATGCGAGATGTCGTTGAACAAGCGCAAGCGGGCGCGTACCTCGCTCATGAAGTCGAGAATGTTGAGTGCTGCGGGGCTTTGATCCAGGCGGTCGCGATAGCCCCGCATGTCGAAGCCCAACAGGCTGCTGATCAGCAGCCTGTTGGTTCCCTTGTGGGATACCAACAGCACCGTGCCGTGGCAATGCCGCTCGACTATCGCGCGCATTGCGGGCAATGCGCGGTTGAGCACATTGACACCGGATTCTCCACCCAGGGGAGCGATGACGAACGGATCTTCCTGCCAGATGGCGTACTCGGCCTGGAACGTACCTGCGACCTCCGCTCGTGGCAGCCCCTCCCAGTGGCCATAATCGATTTCACGCAGCCCGGGTTCGGCTGTCGGCTCCAGGCCGTGGGGAAGCGCCAGGGTGCGCGCTGTCTCCATGGTGCGTCGTAGCGGACTGGCGTAGACGGCATCCAGCTTCTTCGGTTTCAGCCGCTCCGCCAGGCATGCCACCTGTCTGCGGCCTTCGTCGGACAGGGGCACATCAAAGGACCCCGCGAATCGGTCGTCGGCGGTGAGATCGGTGGCACCGTGGCGCACCAGGTAGATTCTGGTCGGCATGGGAGTTGGCCAGTTGCTCGTTCAGCCTGTGTCTATTCGCGGGCGGTTCGAGTGGTGGTGTAACGCGAATGGACCGCTGCCACCGCCTGGCCGATGACCGAATCGACTTCCTCTTCCTCGCTGAATGAACCCTGCAGGTCTTGCAGGCGACCGTCTTCCAGGCCATAGATCCAGGCATGCAACATCAGTGGCTGGCCTCGCTTCCAGGCGTCGCCGACGAGTGTGGTGCGGGCGACATTGCGCACCTGCTCGATCACGTTCAGTTCGCACAGGGCGCGCCAGCGGGTCGTGTTGTCCGGCAGCGACGCCAGGAAGTCCACGTGCCGATCTCGCACATCCTGGATGTGGCGCAACCAGTTGTCGATCAATCCCAGGGAGGGCCCTTCCAGAGCCGCCCGGACACCGCCGCAGCCATAGTGACCGCAAACGATGATGTGGCGGACCTTGAGCGCATCGATGGCGTACTGCATCACTGACAGGCAGTTGAGGTCCGTATGCACCACGACGTTGGCGATATTCCGATGCACGAACACTTCGCCCGGCTTGAGGCCGGTGATCTGATTGGCCGGCACCCGACTGTCCGAACACCCTATCCACAGGTAGTCAGGGTCCTGCAAGCCGGCCAGACCGGCAAAGAAATTGGGGTCAGCTGCTTGCATGTCCTCAGCCCAGCGGGTATTGGCGGCAAACAGTTCAGGCAGATATCTCATACTGGAGTCCTTCCATAAGTGGACGCATGCTGGTGGCGATGTGCCGGACATCGAACGCCGCGCCACGATACGGCGAACGAGTAATGAGTGCACCTGCCTGCCGGCAATCCGACCGGCTGCTGAACGCCGGATGCTGGTCCGGGCAGCCGATCGGAATCGGTCAGCCGAGCGCCCAGTGCCCAGCCGGTGCGATAGGGTCCATGAGAACTGCTTGGCAATCTCGACCAGTTCCCTGACGGACTTGACCAAGTGATCACACCTTGCCTTCTCATCGGAATTCAGCTCGCTTTCACAGAATCTCTCGACGCCGCCCGCTCCCTGGATGACCGGGACACCGACATAGGTTCAGCCACGCGCCCGGTGGCTGGCTCAGGTCCATAGGCCCCAAGCCAGTTGCCCGGCATCCCGGCGGGGACGACGTCATGTGGATCGTGGATCGGGATTTCTGTCTCAGTCGTCCTCTTCCAGCACCCTGATCGGGAGGAGGGCGACGTAGTCGTCCACCGAACCGCCCGCCAGGCAACACTCGATGATCGTGCGGCCCAAGGGATTCAGGTCGGCCTGCAGGAACTGCGTCAACTCCTTGTGGAAGAACTCGGTCAGTTGCTTGGCACCGATGTCATAGGCCTGGTCGCCGACCTCCGGCTGCTTTTCCACCCGCAGCAGGATTCCGGGAATGGTTTGTCCCTCGACCACCACGCTCTTCATCGCAAAGCCGAGCAGCGGGCAGCGCGACGGAGTGACCTGCTCTTGCGAGAAATGGGCGCCACCGCGACGAGCGAGATACTCGCGGGCGATCCATTGCGGCATGAAACCGGTCTCCCATGCGCCGACGTGCTGATTCGGGCACAGGATGTACTTCATTCGCGGCGTGGCGACGATCTGATCGAGCAGCAGGTTGGCCTGGTCGACCATGCGCCCGGTCGCGAAAGGCCAGTACGAGCCAACGCCCTCCGAACTCATGCCTTCGGTGGCCACGATGCTGGGATTGGCATGGCCACGCGGTGCGACCAGCCGCCACAACCAGGCCAGGGCGGGCGGCAGCAGATGGAACAGGCCGACGATGCCGTAGGTCGGTTGCTCACTCGTGTTGGGCGGACAACGCACGCCGAAGCTGCGAACGTCAACGCTGACTGCGCCTTTATAGACGCCGGGAACAGCCTTGCGCGGTATGACCACGCGCGGGTTCGGGCACCGCTTGCCGGGCTCATCCTCGATGTGTTCCCAGATCAGCGCGGTGCCGTCAGGGTGGGCATCGATGTTGAGAAACAACATTGGCTCGGTGGGATGGATGGTCATCTTCTCGAGGTTGGGGTCAGTCCCGTAGCGCGTAATGTGATTGACGCGCACGAACCAGCCCTGTTCGGCATCGATCAACGCCAGACGCCCATCGTTCTTGCCGAGCGAGGGATGGCACAAGGCCATGTCGTCGGTCACCGCGCGCAGTTCGCAGTTGTGCGGCAGCACCAGGGTGCGGCGTTCGCCCGACAGCACGTTGGTACCAAGCAGCAGCGCGCCGTCCCTCTGGCGATGCACCTGCTCCAGGATTTCGCTCTTGCCACCGCCGCTGGCGCCCTCGTGCATGATGCACAGCTTGGTCGCATAGGGGGTAATGACCTGCACCGTGGCGCAGTGCGCGGTCAGCCAGTGTTCGCGTTCGCCGAGGGCGAGCAGTACGCCGTAGATGCCTTTCTTGGCACTCGGGCCGGGATAGAGGTTGTAGCTGAACAACTCGTGCCGGCCGGGACGACGGTTGTGCACCACCATCTGCTTGCCCTTGAAATGGGTATGACGGAATGGCGGGGCAACGAAGATCACGGCCTTGGGGTCGAAGTCCGGCGACAAGGCCTTTTCGTCCATGATCCCCTGCAGCAGGGCCAGTCCGAGGGCGAAGAATCCGGCATTGGCCGGAGCCACCACCAAGGCATCCATACCCATGCCCTGAACCCCGGCGATAAAGGGAAACAGCGCCAGTTCCTGGGTCTTGAGCCAGGCGAAGGTTTCGGCGCGCAGGGGCTCGAAAGACTCGCCGTACCGCTCCTCGAAGCGGGGCTTGTCGGTCGGCAGTTCGTCGGCGATGACCATGCAATCGGGATCGCGACGTCGCATGTAGGGTTCGACGTAGTTGGCCGAGATGCCGTTCTTGACCCGGCACACGTTGGCCTCAAGCACCCGGCCCCGGCCAGGCACGTCGTAGGCTACCTCATGCACGCCATTCACGGCGTCGCAGGTGGCCAGCTCGTACAACTGCTGCCAGGTACTGGCGACGGTATATTTAGGGCATGCTTCGAGAATTTGCTGCACCGACAGTGGGATCTGGAAACCCACGTTCACTTCACTCATGACAATTCATCTCCGAAAAATGGTTCAAGGAACTCAGGGTCCTGATCGCGCGTTGTGTGGTGTTCGCCGCATCAAGATCACCGCCGAAGCCGCGGGGCTACTCATTGCTGTTCATGAAACCCAGCAAGTGCAGCAAGCTGGTGAAAAGGTTGAAGATGGAAACGAAGAGGGTCACGGTGGCCATCACGTAGTTGGTTTCGCCGCCGTGGATGATGTTGCTGGTTTCATAGAGGATGAGGCCCGACATCAGCAGGACAAAGGCGGCGGATACCGTCAGCGACAGCGCCGGGATCTCGAAGAAGATCGCGACCAGTCCGGCGAGGAAGGCGAGCAGGATGCCGACCATGAGAAAGCCGCCCATGAAGCTGAAATCCTTTCGGGTGGTCAGCGCGTAGCCGGACAGGCCGAGGAAGATCGCGGCGGTGCCGGCCATGGCCATCATCACGGTCTGGCCGCCGTTGGGCAGACCGAGGTAGTGGCTGACGATCGGGCCGAGCGTGTACCCCATGAAGCCGGTGAGCGCGAACACCGAGAGCAGCGCCCAGCCGCTGTTCTGCAGCTTGTAGGTGGCGAACAGCAGACCGAAATAGCCGACCAGGGTAATGATCAGTCCGGGATGTGGCAGTTTCAGCGCCACTGCGGTGGCGGCGGTGACGGCGGCAAACAGCAGCGTCATCGACAGCAGCATGTAGGTGTTGCGGATCACCTTGTTGCTCGAAAGGATTCCTTCCGCGCCGTGCTGCGGCAGGGCGATGGCTTGGGTTCTTGGCGTGTTCATTTCAGTCTCCGGTGGTTGAGAGTGGTGCGTGCAAGAGTCGGCTCCGGCGGGACACTGTTGTCAGGGCACGACAGTGACCGGATGCGGGCACAGGTGCAGGAGCTTGTCGGTCACCGAGCCCAACAGCAGGCTCTCCGGCACGCTCAGTCGGCGGCTGCCGACGACGATGCGGGAACAACCGAGGCGGCTGGCCAGCGCAATGATCTGCTCGACCGTCTCGCCCATCGCCACGTGCAGCCGCCATGGCTGGCCGCGCGCGTCAAGCAGCCTGCGTGCCTCCGCGGTGGCGAGCCAGGCCCGCTGCGCGAGTTCCGTTTCCGCGGCTTCCCGGCTGAGCCAGGGCTGGACGCTGACCAGATGCAGCGCGCAGGCGGTCACCGTGCCGGCCTGAGCGGCGGCATGGGCAACGGCGCGCAGCGCGTTGTCCGAGCTGTCGACGGCGACCAGCCAGGGATTCGCGGCGGGTGCCGGAAGCGCTGGCGTACTATCGATCACCACGCCGACGAGACGGCCAGCGGCATCGCGCTGGCAACTCGCGGGGGTGGGAAGGTCGATCGGCTGGCTCATGTGACTTCTCCCGTGGCGACCTTCCTGGTTTTCGACAGGGCCAGGCTGGCGACCACCGAAATCAGGATGGTGCCGGCAACGATCGCCAGTGACCACTGGATCGGCATGTGGAACCACGGCGCCGCCAGCATCTTGCCGCCGATGAAGACCAGCACGATGGCGAGTCCGTACTTCAGCAGGTGGAAGCGGTCCGCCATGTCGGCGAGGAGGAAGTACAGCGCGCGCAGGCCCATGATGGCGAAGATGTTGGAAGTGAAGACGATGAAGGGGTCGGTGGTGACGGCGAAGATCGCCGGGATGCTGTCGACCGCGAAGACCAGGTCGCTGGCCTCGATCAGGATCAGCACGAGAAACATCGGCGTCGCCCACAGGATGCCGTTCTGGCGGACGAAGAAGGATTCGCCGTGGAAGCCCGGCGTGATGCGCAGATGCCCGCGCAGCCAGCGCAGCAGCGGGTTCTTCTCGAGGTCGGGCTCATGATCGGCGAAGATCAGCATCTTGATGCCGGTGATCACCAGGAAGGCGCCGAACACATACAGCACCCAGGCGAATTCCGATACCAGCCATACCCCGGCGAGGATCATGCCGGCACGCATGACGATGGCGCCGAGAACGCCGTACAGCAGAACGCGTCGTTGCAGTTCCGGCGGCACCGCAAAGTAGCTGAAGATCATGACGAAGACGAACATGTTGTCGACCGACAGCGATTGTTCGATCAGGTAGCCGGCGAGGAACTCGAGCGTCTTGCGCTGTGCCACTTCGGCGCCGTGCGCACCGTTGAGGTACCACCAGAGCAGGCCGGCAAAGGACAGTGCGAGGCAGACCCAGGCGATCACCCAGGCCAGCGCCTCCCTGACCGACACACGGTGTGCCTTGCTGCCGCCGAAGACGAACAGGTCGAGCGCCAGCATGGCGAGCACGAAGGCGATGAAGCCGGCCCACATCGGGCCGCTGGCAAAACTGTCGATGGCTGTGGTCATGCCGCGGTTTCCGTGCTGCTGCAAGCTGCAGCGCATGGTGTCCGGCTGCGGTTGCCGACCGGACCGGTCATGGGGTTTCCTCGGGGAAGTTCTGTTGCCGGGTCCCGGAAAGCACCGGGATATCGCGCCGCCGAGCCAAGTGGCGGTCGAGCGTGCGGCCGATGCGCTCGGCGGCGCGGTCGATGGCGACGTAGAGATCGCTCTGGGTGTCCTCGACGATCAAGGCAGGGACGCCCTTGAGGCGCACTTCGATGCTGCAGGACTTGTCTGCTCCGCCGCGCGGGCCATTGACATCGGAAAGACGTACGACGACGCCGGTGACGACTTCCTGGCCATGATTCAGCGCGCAGGCGAGGCGCGTCTCCACATGCTGGCGCAGCCCGTCGGTCAGGCGGAAGTCGTGCGCTTGGATCCTCAGGTTCATGGCATTCCTCTGTCGGTTGGGAAGCAGCAGACGCGATTGTGCACGACGTCAATATTCGGAACAAACAGATATAAGCATCGGTTATCATCGAAAACTACGAACACAAGGAGGGCGCGTGATCAACTACAAGCATCTACACTATTTCGTCAGTGTCGCCCGCTCGGGTGGCGTCACGCGCGCCGCGGAGCGCCTGCATCTGACGCCACAGACGCTCTCCGGGCAGCTCTCCCAGTTCGAGGAGCGGCTCGGCGTGGCGCTGTTCCGGCGTGTCGGGCGCCGGCTGGAACTGACCGAAACGGGCAAGCTGGCGCTCTCCTACGCCGAAGAGATCTTTCAGACCGGGGCCGAGCTGGAGGACCTGCTGAAGAACGGCAGCGACGCGCGCTTCATCACCTTCCGCGTCGGCATCGCCGACGTCGTGCCGAAGTTCATCGCCCATCGCCTCCTGGCGCCGGTGCTGGAACTGCCGGCAGCGGTGCGCCTGATCTGTCACGAGGACCGGCTGGAACGTCTGCTGGCCGACCTGGCGATCCACCGCCTCGACATGCTGCTGGCCGACCGCCCGATGCCGCCGGGAACCGAGATCAAGGGCTACAGCCATCCGCTCGGCGAATCGGGGGTGGCTTTCATGGCTGCGCCCAAGCTCGCTGCACGACTGACGGGCGGTTTCCCGGAGTGCCTGGATGGCGCGCCGCTGCTGCTGCCGGGGCGCGACAGCACGCTGCACGGAACTCTGCCGCGCTGGCTGCAACGGCAGGGGATGCGTGTGCGCATCGTTGGCGAGTTCGACGACAGCGCCTTGATGAAGGCTTTCGGCGAAGCTGGCGCCGGGGTCTTCCCGACGCCGGCGGCCAGCGTGCCGGAAGTGACAGCACACTACCAGGTCGCCAAGCTGGGCGAAACGGAAGAGATTCGCGAGCGCTTCTTCCTCATTTCCGCCGAGCGGCGGCTGACCCATCCCGCTGCGCGGGCGGTCAGCGAGAACGCGCGGGCCGGCCTCTTCTCCCTCAGTGCGTGACGCGCGGCAGGCCGTCGCCGGTTGCGGGCGATGCCTGCCAAGGCTCGCCGAGTTCGAGATGCCAGCGAGCGTGTTTCGCCAGGCCCAGCAGCTGATCGTAGAGCAGGTGCAGGTTGTCGCGTGTCAGTTCGAGAATGGCGCTGTTGTCGCCGGCGGCGAGGGTGATCCGTCCGCAACCGTTCGTCAGCGCCGTGAGCTGGACCTGCTCGACGAGACGCAGCGGCAGCTTCTTCGGCAGCCGGCTGGACTGCAGCCTGAGTTCCTGGCCGCCGGTGGCGACGGCGACCGCGTTCTGGTGCTCGAAGCCGAGGATCTCGGCGGCGTGTTCGGGCGCGCGCAGGGCGTTCGGGCTGCTGCGGGCGAGCAGCGTCGCGATCGCGGACAGCAGGCCGGCAGTCATCCGGCGTGTCAGCCAGAGCACCGTCGCTTCGGCATCCGCCGGCACCTGCAGGGCGATGCGATCCTCGCTCTCGCTGTAGTGGAAGCTGAAGCTCATGGTGGGCTGGGCGTACCGTCGCTCAGTCATCGCTGGATCCCGGCTGCGCCCCGCTGCTGCCGGCCGCGCAGCAGGAAACGTCCGGGGTCAACGGCAGCGACGAGGTCGGCGGCGAGCGGCGGTGGGCAGCCGTCGACCAGGCAGGCCAGCAGTTCGCCGGCGAGTGCCGACCAGACGATGCCGCGGGCGCCGAAGCCATTGATCACGAACAGCCCCGGCACGCGCCGCAGGCCGGCGAGGGTGGCGGCAGGTCCACCGGCGTCGATCGTTGCCGCGTCGGCAACGGCGCCGATGATCGGCAGGCGATCGGGCGACAGCGGGCGGAAGCCGACGCGGCCGCCGAGTTGCCCGGCGTCGATGTGCCGGCTGTAGCCGGGCAGGATGAATTCGAGCCGCGCCAGATTCTCGGCGTGATCGGCGGCGCGCAGCCCGGGTTCGTCGTCATCCACCGCGAAGGTGGCGCCGGCGCAGCGCAGGCCGTCGATCGCCGGCGTCACGTAGCCGAGGCGGCAGACGACGATGTCCGGTGCCGTGCCGGTGGTGGCCGGCAGGTGCGACACCTGCCCGCGCGCCGTGCGCAGCGGCAGGTGGCTGGCGGCAGCGAAGCGGCGGGCGTCGCCGGCGTTGGCGAGGACCAGGACCGGCGCTGCGGCGATCATCTCGCCGGCGGCATCGAAGCTTCGCCAGCAGCCCTCCTGGTAGGCGATGCGCTCGACCTGGCGCCGGTAGTGCGGCCGTACCGCGGCGCTGTGCCGCGCCAGGTTGGCGCGGCACAGCGAAGCCGGATCGACCCAGCCGCCGCCGGGAAACCACCAGCCGCCAGCGGCCACCGGCCAGCCGGCGAGTTCGCTCGCGGTCTCAGGGCCGACCCAGCGCAGGAAGCCGGCGGCCGGGCTCTGCTCGGCAACGACGCGCTGCTGCGAGATCA